>CANQKZ010000006.1 GCA_947624585.1 uncultured Oscillospiraceae bacterium
ATTCCGCCGCTCCTCGATCGCTGCGTTTTTGCAGGTGCCGTACCCCGTGTATATGGCCGGAACACCGGCGTATGCAGCCGCTATTTTTTGGCCGGATGCCCGACCATGGAGATAAGCCCCTTTATTCCTCTGCACTGAAACCGCACCCAGTAGGTACGGAATATCTGGCGTATGAGGTAGAGCCGCCCGAAAACCGATGTTCCAGTTGGCGTTGGCGCGGGAATTGTTCGCGTTGGAGTTGAACACGCCCGCGTTGGCACCATTGTTCCAGTTGCCGCCGCGAATCACCAAGACTACCGGCTTATCCCCGCTGCGAAGTGGGCTTTTGGCTGTTGACGGACCGCAGCCACCCACCAAGCATTTTGCCTATCTCGACCATCTTCCCGGACCATACTTCGTATTTCTTCGGCGGGAGGAAGCCCAGCTGATTGGACAGCCGGATATATGCCCGGAGTTTGGCGATCTCCACGTCCATGTCCTGCAAGGTGGTCTTTTTGTAGTATTTCTTCTGCGCCTCGATGCACCGCGCCAGCAGCGTGTCCATGCTGCGCTTGATGTCGGTCACAAGGGCGAAGCGTTCCGACTTGGGGAATTGCGACAAAACAGGGTATGCGTAATCCATCATGTCGAATATCTTCTGGAGGATTTTTAATTCCTCGGAAGCCATGAGCAGATCACCCCCGCGCTGTGCTTATTATATCTTCCCCGGCAGTTGGCAAGACGGATTTTGTTATAGAATGACGAAATACGTCATGCCAAAAAATAAAAAAATTTTCGGCGCTTCGCGCATAAGAGAACGGCCCCGCTCTCGCGGGGCCGTCAGATCACAGTTACGCAGAGGGCAGTTTCACATAAGCCGCCCGAAAACCGAGGGTCCAGTAGGCGCTGGCGCGGGAATCGTTCGCGTCGGAGTCGAACACGCCCGCGTCGGCACCATCGGTCCAGCAGCCGCCGCGAAGCACCTTCCGCTCCGGGTCGCCGTTCACGGCCCAGAACCAGTCGCCGTCATACGCGGTGTCCTTCGGGAGCATACCAAGTCCCTGCAGCAGCAGCTTGGCGGCATCGCCCACGCCCGTGTCGGCGGTCACGTCCTTGAACTCGTGGCCCTTGCCCTGACCGTCCGGGAAAGACTGCTGAATGGCCCCGGTAATCCACTTCCACTTGCTCTCCACATAGTCCAACCGGAGGGCGCCGGGGGTGGTGCCCGCGCCAGTGGGGGAGATCAGTTCACCCGTGGAGCCGTTGATGGCCCGCCAGAGATTGGAGGACGCTGCCTGGGAATTGGCGCTGTCGGCGGCGTTGTTGTTCGGCAGGATCTGCAACTCGCCGTTCACCAGCCGCATTCCGCCCATCTGCTCCCAGACGTTGCCGTTCAGGTCCCAGATGCCGGACGGCGTACCGTCGTGGCTCCAGGACAGCGGCCCGGTGCCAGTCAGGACACGCGCCGTCTTCTCGTTATCAAGAACACCGGAGGGGATGGCCTTATAGACCGTCTCGCTGGTGTCCTTGCCGTAGTTGTTGTTGCCCTTCGGCATGGTGCCGTTGGCCTTGCACCACAGAGCGATGGCGGCCCACTCTGCAGCGGTCATCAGGTGCCAGCCGTCACCCTTGGCGGAGCAGTAGGAGATCGCAGCGTCCAGGCCCATGCTCACGGCCGGGTCCATGCCCGGCAGAGAATAGGCGCGGCCATCCATGACCACATTCTGGAACTTGCTGATATAGATTTCCGGCACTTCCTGGCCGTCAACGATGAAGGCCGGGTGCGTGGCCGTGGAATCACCAAGGCCCAGGTCCTTGTAGGTCATCTTGGGAATCCGCACCATGACGGAGGGGAGGCCCTTGTTGTCATAGATGAGTTCGTTGTTGGGGCAGACGGATTTCAGCGCCAGGGCGCTCAGGTCGAAGTTAGGCATTGATCGCACCTCCATTGTCGATAGCCCACAGGCTCAGCGTTACGGTGTCCATGTCCAGGGGGATGGGTTCGGGGGCGGGCATATCCTCGTCCTCGGCGTGGCTCTCCACGGGCTTGTACTGCCGGGCGGGTATGTCGATCTCCGCGACGTAGGCGCGGCCGGCAGCGGCGCCGATGCACAGGCAGCCGTCCTCGTCGTAACACACGTCGATGTGTACGGGCCAGTCCTCCTCGCGTTTGGCCAGATTAATGGTCAGATCGTCATCCAGACAGATCTTCGTGCCGTTCACCTCGTAGGGGATTTTGCGGCCCTCGTTTTTCTCCACGATGATCATTTCAGATAGCCTCCTATCACAGTGTATTTTACGGTCACGCGCGGGGCGCTCCCGGTGTAGCCCAGCTTGAAGCCGTTGGTGAGGCGGTCAGTCACCACGACTTCCCCGATATTGCCGCTAGGAGCCGTTGCAACGGGGATTACGATGTATTCTCCGTTCTCCTTATGCGTCACCAGCGGCACAGATTTGGTGCTGTTGTTGAACGGGAACGCGGCGGTATTCGTCAGTTCGATCTCGCCCATCTCGATCTCCCAGGACTGCTGCCGCAGCGCGTTGGCCAGGATGCTGATGGCGATGTGAGCGTCGAATACGCCCTGTTCCAGATTGTTGAAGTGGGCCTGATCCTGCGGGGTTCCCTGCTGCATCACGTTCCCGGCGCGGGTGATGTTGTAAGTACCATCGTCCTCGTTCTTGGTGATGTTATAGCGGCCCGGTTTGTCGGTGGTGTGGTTCCGCCAGTCAGTGGGCTGGTACATAGGTCATACCTCCTTTTCTTCGATGGTGAAATCGAACCAGAACAGGATGCTGGTCTGGCCCTCCGCGATGGTGATGCGGCAGTCCTGGTGCGCCCAAAGCTGATTGTCGGTGTTGTATATCTCCACGCGGTTCACTGTCACGCCAGTGACCGCCGGGGATATATCCAGCACCGCCCGCACAGTCTTGTCGCCCTGCACGGAGATGTCGTTGATCTGCGCGTCGTAGTAGGTGCTGCCGACACGATACCGGGCATGGGACAGCCGCCGCTTGATGTAGTTTCGCAGGTCTGCGAAGCCATAGGGGTCAATCATGCAAATACCTCCCTCTCAAATAAAATCCCCCGGCGCGGTGCCGCACAGGGGTGTGTCGTATGCAAGACCAGCGCCGATGGCCTCCGCGCTGATACCGCCGGATTCATAGGAGCCTTGGGTCGCCTCGGCCGGGTGCATCCCGGCGATCATCGCGCCCGTGGCCGGGACGCTGGACACGGATTCCTGGCTTCCGGCCTCGATGATGATGTTCCCCTGGCCCGTGGCGCCCTGGGTGGCTATTGCCGGGTGGGTGCCGGTCTGCACGGAACCTGTGACCGGGATATTCGATGTGACGCCCTCGGCATGGGTGGCGACGATGATGCCGTTCTCGTCGATGGCGCCCTGGGTGGCTTGGTAGGGGTAGGTGCCGCACAGCCGGTTGGCGTAGATGATGTACCCGGTGGAGGACGTGACGATGATGGCCGAATAGCTGCGGTACATGATACCGTCCAGGTGGGAGCGGAAGGATTTGTAGAGCGTGACAGCCCGGTAAAATCCATCGTCCAGTATCTCCTGATCTTCGTGATCGGTGGTGTTCACCACGATGCGGAAGCAGTACGGCTTGCCGCCGTACTCGTTCCATTCCTGCACAACGGAGTAGGGGAACACCGCTTGCACGGCGGTGACAACTGCGGCCCGCGTCCCCAGGCGACGGTGGACATCAAAGCTGCTTTTCAGCAGCGCCCGCTTCGTGGTGAGACTGTAATCGTAGTTGTACCAGTCCACCTTGAAGTCATAGGCCAGCCCGTCGATGATCTCCTCCGGCAGCGTGTCAATGGCGTTATATATCCGCACTCGGTCTACCATGGCCACGTCCGCCGCGAGGGTCTTTGCTATGGCTGCCGCCAGCGCGTTCAGCTTCTCGCTCCGGCGCAGCACGTCCGGGAGAGCGGACAGGATATTCTCGGCAGTGAGGCCGCGTGCATTACTCATCCTCATACCCTCCGTTGGTGACAGTCTCTTTCTCGCAGGTGCCTACCTGCGGGACATCGCCCTCCACGGAGCCGTCTTTGAGAACGGTAAACGTCGGCTCCCGTACCACCACGCGCTTCACCCCGGCCTCCATGAGCAGCTGAATGAGGTATGACGGGTTTATATCCCGCCCCAGCGAGGTAGCCTGCCAAAGCCGATATTTCTTCACAGCCTCCTCGACCGCTGCCTGGATTTCGGAGGCGGATGCACCGGAGGAGCGGGAGAGGTAATAGGTGACGTCGATGTTGTACTTCACCGTGTCGGGGTCTTCCACGGACACAACATCCGTCAGGGGGCGGACTGTCTCATCGTTGCAGGCCGCCAGCACCATGCGCTTGGTTTCCTCGTTGGCGATGGTGCCATCCTCCATCATCACATACAGCTTCACCACGCCCGGCGTGGGCGTGGTGGGGATCACGTCAGCGATGGCGGTGGACACGCGCTTTGCGTGGTAGATATAGGCGCCTCGCGGCCCGGCCACGGAGTAGGCGTCCTGACTGGCCCGCAGCAGCTCGTAAAATTCCTCGTCGGTGGCCTCGTCCGAACCGCCGCCGCTGGCCGTGATGTTGGAAACGGTGTCGTAGTAGTCGTAGATGTCCACCAACACGTTGATCGTCCCCTCGGCATAGCCGTTGCCGACCTCGCCGGGGGTCTCGCACTGCACCTGGACATCCGCATAGGTCTGGCCAGCAAGAACGTAGGCGTCCTCCCGTGTGTACCAGATCAGCCCGGTGTCGTTGTCCGTCACCCGCGTGCCGGCAGGGATGAGAACCGCGTTGCTCTGCTCCTCGGAGATGGAGAAGCGCACGGTGCAGACGGCAGGGGTGGCGGCGGGGCGCTCCTGGGCGTAGAACAGTTCCGCCAGGGCATCGAGGTTTTCATCCTCTGCTCTGGCGGGTATATTCTGATTCCCGGTGAAGTTGATGAGAGCGCGCTGCTGGATCAGCACCGAAGCTACCCAGCGGATAAACAGCATCTCCGGGCTGGCGGGGTGTACCACGATGCCGGACATCTCCTCATACACGGACACCAGATCGGACACAAGTTCCTCGGCGTCGGTGCTGACGAATTGGTAATCACTTCTAGGCATTTATGCTCACCTCCACGGCGGGCGTGATCAGGCCCGTTTCTGACACGCTCCTTTCCAGATCAATCTGCATGACCACGGCCCTCGGCTCATAGGTTTCAATAGCTTCTTTGATCTGTGCAAAGAGCATCGGCACGACGGTGTTTATAGGCCTCCCGAAATGCTCCGAGGATAGGCCAAATTCACGGTAGAGCGGGACGCTCCCCCGGAGGGTGGCGAGGATAACTCGGACATTCTGAAGGATGGCAGCCGTCTCGTCCGGCTCATTGAGAGTCAGGTCTATCGGCCCGTCCTGCGTCACTAGGTATGTCATAGTTCACCTCACGATCTCAGGTATTCCTGGAGAGTCAGGGAAACGGTGGCGTTGGACAGGCTCATATCCGCTGCGTACTTGTCCATTTCCGCTTTGTAGGATGTGATCGTCCAGCGGTATCTCCCGTATGACCTCGCGCCGATCACGAGGGCAAGGGTTCTCCCCTCGGCCATATACTGCCGTATTTTTTCGATCTCGGCCTGTGGGTCAACGCCCAGCACAGAGGACAGGCCGATGTCGATGCTGATGGTTTCCGGGGGTACCGTCACAAATTCGGTCAGCCCGCTGCGGAGGTGCAGTTGGTGGGTAGAGTATGTGGCGGAGCCGGACATGGATATTTTTTCGATGGTCTTTATGGCCCGCTCGGACACCTCAAAAACGATGTCCCCCAGGCATCCAATTCTCATTTCGCAATACCTCCCAGCACAAAGCCGTCAGCGGAGAACAGGGGGAGATATAGGCACAGGACGTTGTCGTTCACCTTCGGCATCCAGTATGCGAGGGAGGCGGTGTGCCCGTGGGAGCCGGCGGCATCGGATGAGCCGCCCCCGGTGTAGGTGTCGTGGATGGCGTGGCTGTGGCCGCTGACAGCGGACACGCTGACAGGGGCGCCGTAGTGCTGCAAAACCGGGAGCCAGTCAGAGGTAATATCCTCATCGGGGAATTTTACGCGGACGCGGCACTTGGCCTCGTCCACGGACATAACTACACCGACGCGGACGATGTTTGTCTCATCCATGGCTGCTCTCCCTCCTATACCTTTCTCGTCTCAATCGTGGTGACGTACCCGCTGTTGTTGATGCGGTGCGTGGCCTTGCTGATGATGTGCTTCCCGTCCCACGGCCCCCAGCCGGACACCATGATGGTAACGCCCGCAAGCATGGCGGGGTCGCCGGGCAGGGTGAACGTGGCGGTGCGCTCGTACTTGTTGTGCATCCGCAGCATCTTCTTGGCCAGCGCCAGAGCCTCGCCCGTGCTGCTGACCTTCGCGTTGATCTCCAACTGCTGATTGCTTTTGGATTTGCTGTCGTAGTCCTCCACATAGGCGGTGGCGGTTATCAGCTTCCCGCCGGGGGGCGTGTACCGCACCCGGCAGGACGAATACTCGGTGTTGGCCTTTCCCAGCTTCAGCTTTTTCTTCGTGTAGGTACCGTCGCCGTTTCTGATCGTGCGAATTGCGCTCTTGGCTTCGTACTCGGCCTGATCGAACAGGACGAGGATGTTGTTGGAGGCTTTGAGCGAAATCCCGGCGTTCCGGCACAATTTCTGTAAAAAGTTTATATCGCTGATCTTGCTCTGCTCGACACGGCTGTAATACGGGTCGCTGGATGCAGAGTAGAGACAGGCCATGCCGTTTCTCTCGGCCATCTCGTTCGCGATGCCGGACAGGGTATATGCCTCCCAGCCGCGGCTTTTCTTGGTCTGCCGGATGGTCGATGTGTAGGGCAGGGCGGTCGCCTTGATGGTGATGGTGTCCGGCGGGCCGCTCACGTCCACGCTGTCCAGTTCAAACTGTCCGCAGGTCAGGCAGTCATCCTTGCCGTCGCCGCGCCAGTTTTTCCGCAGGATAGACGCCTGGACGTACATGTTGGCCACATCCACATATTCGGTGACGGTTTCCATCCATGTCTCGCCCTTGGCCTCGTTGCCGGATATTTTTGTGAGGTATGCCGTCCAGCTCCAGCCGATGCTGTTGCCGCACTCTACCTGCGTCCAGTAGCCACTCTTTTTCCCGGTGGCGCGGACGCGCTGACGGTAGGCGAACAGGCCGATGGGCTTATAGGCCATACTCGGCCCGCTGCGGCACCACAGGCCGATCTTGATGTTCACGCGGTGGGTGTAGTCCCGCGCCTGACGCTGCACCTGCTTCTGCTTTGCGATCTGCTTCGTGGCGGCGGCAGCGTCCACCAGCTGCTGAAGCCATGCCTTTTGCCATATCTGGTCACGGTCGTGCAGTTGTATTTGGAGATCGTCTGCCTCGTCCTCCTCGGCGTCTGTGTAGGTCATGCCAATAAAATAGGGGCGCATATCAGACGTGATATTCGCCCCGTCGAAACACACCTGAAAATCGGTGCTGCGGGCCAGTTCTTTGTTGCTCATCCGGCCACCTGCTTCCAAGGGGGAATGGTGTCGGGGATGCTGTAATCTTCCTCGCTGGGCAGTTCAAGGGATATTCCGGCGGGGAAGATATAGACATCGGAATACTGCGGGTTCAGTTGGAGAAGATCACCGACGCGGGAACAGTCCCCCAGTTGGGTGTAGGCGATCATGTCCCACATATCGCCCTGCTTGGTGGTGTATGATGCCACGATCAAAACCTCCTTCGTGCTGCATCCGCTTCCGCGTCCTCCATGACGTCCTTTATGTACTCGCGCAGATCTTCGTCATGGGAGCGCAGCACAGATTCCAGATCAGCGGCTCCATCCACGCCAGAGATCGTGTAAACGGGGGAATAGGTAACAACGATCTCCGGGCGGGAGGCCCCTGCCGTTTCCGGCTGCGCGGACACCTCCGGGGCAAGCATAGCTGCCTGATGCTCCTTCTGGAAGTTCGCGCTGTCCTGCGCGGTCATGATCTGCTCCCCGCCGTTAAAAAACATCAGTTCCGGGCCGTTCTCACCGACCCATGCGAAGCCCGGCTCTGCGGAAGTGGTGCCGACTGCATATCCGCGCACGGACACGTTGGGCGAGGCCGACACCGATCTCATGCCAGCAGCGGCAGCGTTGCCTATATAGGCCCCGGCATTATACGCCTGGGTGTAATAGGAGCGGATCGTTGCCACATAAGCGGACATCGTACCACTCGCGGCAGACGTGGCCGCGCTGCTCTGCTCCATGGCCGCCACGGTGTTCTCCAGATCAGAGCGCATGAGGGCCATAGCTGAGGCAAAATCGGTTTCCAGCGTGGCGGTGGATGATGCCGCGCTGTCCTGCGCGGCGACCATCGCCCCGTAGCTTTCGCCGATGGACTGAAGATCCGTCGTGCCGGCAGAGGCGAGGCCCGCGATGGCGGACGCGGATTCGGCGGAACCGTCGTTGATGGAGGTGACATACGCCTCGATGTTGGATGTGTCATAGCCGCTGGAGGCAAGCTCCGTGATCTTCGCCATGACCGTGTCCAGGTTCGTGGAATAGTTCTCCCAGTAGGTCTGCTGGCTCTCAAGCGCCGATGTGAGGGTACTTGCGGATGTGGTCGATATTCCCTCTACCTGTTCCCACAACGAAAACTGCTGGCCGTAGGATTCCAGGGCGGACTGGTACACTTCATCGTATTTCTCGCGCAATTCAGCCAGTTTGCTCTCCACCACGTCCATGGAGGCCGCCGCGCCCTCCGTGGACTGCGCGGCCTGCTGCTGCTTCGCGTCGTACTCGTCCAGTTCGGCGTCCAGGGCGTCATACTCTGCCTGTGCTTCTTCAAGCTGATCGCTGAGGTCTTTGACAGTCACCGCATAGGCGGCGATGTCCATGTCGATGAAACCGATCTCGCCGCCGGACTCTACAAGGCCCTGCTTGACGTTTTGCAGCCGTTCCAGTTCTGCATTCGCGTCCTCCAGAGCGGCCACAGTTTCGTCGATGTTTTCACCGAGGAAATTAAACCGCGCGGCCTTTTCCTGCATCTCGGCAGTTTCGGTCATCTGGGCGACGTAATCGCGGATGCTCCCGGTATATCCGGTGAGGCTGTCGCTCTCTTTGTCGTACTGGAGGCCGAGTTCGGGCAGCGACGCATTCAGACGGTCAACGATGTCGGCCATCCGCATTTTCTCGGTCGCGGTCTTATCGGTCTTGTCTTTGAGTTCGTCCAGTTCGTCCAGCAGGCCCAGCACGCTGCCCTCTTGATCGGAAAGGGCCTGAATGTTGGCTCGGAAATCCTCGGTGTCCTGCTGGTAGGAATCCAGCACAGCGTTATACTCCGCCAGTTCCTCCTGCATGGCGGCCTCCTGTGCCGCTACACCGCCGACGATGGCGGCGGTGGCCAGGGTAACGATTCCGGGAATACCCGTGAACACCTTGCCGATGTCCAGCGCCTTCATCACCTTCGCGGCGGCGGAGAATGCGGTGACACCAGCGGTGGCCAGCCCGATCACGCCCACAAAAGCCGTGACGCCAGAGACCAGTCCGGGGTTTGCCTGGATCATGTCATTGACCCAGCCCAGCACATCCGTACCGACGCCAAAAAGATCACTCAGAGCGGGGGTGAACTGCTCACCGATGGAGATCGTCACAGCATCCCAGGCGGATTTTAACAGGGTCAGTTGCCCGTTCATGTTGTCCATCTTGATCTGCGCCATGTTCTTCGCAGCGCCGGAGCAGTTGTTGATGGAGGCGGTGAGCGAGGCATAGTCCTCGTCGGTGGCATTCAGAATGGCCAGCAGGCCGTTATAAGACCGATTCCCGGCGATGGCCATGGCGTTGTTCACGCGCTCGGCCTCGGTCATCTGGTCGAAGTAATAGCGCAGCTCGTCGATGGTGCTGGAGAAGCTTTTCATCGTGCCGTCTGCGTTCAGCGCGGAAAACTCATATTCGCCAAATGCTTCGCTGGTGAGCGTGGCCCCTTCCAGCAGACCGTTGAATGTGTTCTTTAGGGCTGTGCCCGCGATGCTGCCCTTGACGCCAGAGTTGGCCATGAGGCCGACGGCCACGGCCACGTCCTCCACGGAATACCCCAGGGCGCCCGCGATGGAGGCGGACTGCTTGAAGGTTTCGCCCATGATGGACACGTTGGTGTTGGAATTGGTGGCGGCGGCGGCCAGCACATCGGAGAAGCGGGCGGTGTCGGACGCGCTCAGGCCGAAGGCCGTGAGGTTGTCGGTCACGATGTCGGACGTGCGGGCCAGATCTTCGCCGGACGCAGCAGCCAGGGAGAGAACGCCATCCATGCCCGCAAGCATATCGGATGCGCCCCATCCGGCCATCCCCATGTAGGTCATGGCCTCGGCTGCTTCGGTGGCGGTGAATTTGGTGGTGGCTCCGAGGCGTTTTGCCTCCTCGGACAGTGCGCTCATCTCCCCCGCAGAGGCCCCGGACAGGGCCTCCACGGTGGACATGGTTTCCTCAAAATCGGCGGCGTTGGTGATGCAGGTCACATAGGCGTCGCCGATCTCTTTGAGCAGTTTGACGATTCCGGCAGCTGCGAGGGCAGACGCGAGGGCGTCAACGGCTTCGGTGCCCCTGGTGCCCATTTCGCTGGCGCTTTCCGCAACGGCCTCCTCCTCGGTCTTGACCTCCTCGATCTCGGTTGCGAGGCGGTCAGATTCGGAGGCAAGATTCCCGGTATCTACTCCGGCGTCCTCCAGGGCGGCGCCCATGGCGTCCAGCTTCCCGGTCTGCTTTTCCAGGGACGCGGAGGTTTTGTCGATCTGCTGCTGCTTGCTCAACAGCTGATTCTCCAGAGAGGATGAGAAGCCCTCGGTTTCCTGTATCTCCTTCTGGATGTTGTCGTACTGCTGTTGCAGGGTGGCCAGCTTCTGCCGGGTGGCTTCCACGGCGGCCTGCTGCTTCTCATAAGCGGCAATGTCAGACTGTATGCGGCTCAAATCCTGCACCTTCTGCTGAAGGGCCAGCAGTTCCGACTGCGCGGATTTCATGGTGCTGGAAAAACCGCTGTTCAGCTTCGCTTGAAGCTGAAACATCATCTGATACTCTTTCAGACTTGCCATAGCGCAGACCTCCTTTCGCTCATTTATCGTCGGGCTTGCCGTGTATCTCCTGCATGAGATCGTTGTTTACGATTCTCCACTGGTACAGTTCCGTCAAGGGCTGCGCCAGCCAGAAGTCGATAGGGGTGCGGCTGTTCCGCGCCAGCACGAAACATTCACGGCGGATGCCCTTGCCCGGTCTGACCTCGGAGGTCAGGCCGACCGCATTAAAAAATTTCGCGCTGCGCCGCGGATAGCGTTAAAATCCTTCAAGGTCAGCGCACCCAGCAGGTCGATACCGATAGGCACGGTGCAGGCCCGCGCCGCCATGCGCACCATATACTCGATGGTGGCGGCCGGCACGAACACGATGATATTCAAACGGGCCAGTTCGTTCTCGATGTCGATGTCATCCTTGCCCGTCAGCTTGCTCCAGTCAAAGGTGAGTTCGGTGTAGTGCTTTCCGTCCCAGTCGATGGGCTTGGAAAGTTTGCGGGTGAAGGTGTCCTTGGAGCCGTCCGCCTCTTTCTGTACGGCCTCGAAAACGGCCTCCTCGGTATCTTTCGCGGGAAAATCGTTTGCCATGGTAATCTCCTTTCATAGTGCGACCCGGAGGGGTGATGCCCCTCCGGGTCAGTCCGTGATCACATGCCCAGCGCCTTGCGGATGTCGGCCATGTAATCCTTGCCGTTGATATAGAAGATGTTGTTGATCTGGTCGATCTCCTGGACGCGCTTGCCGTCGATGTAGATCGCCCAGTACCGCACAGCCATCTCCGTGCTGCCAGCGGACGGGGTGGCGGGTTCCACACCGCCGGGCTTGGTGGTCTTGGGGGAGGCGATGAAAACGTGCTTGATGGCACTGTAACCGACCTCCCCGGTGCTGTTGTCCTCGTACTGCTGCGAGGTCATCAGCGTGAGGTGGTGGCGGCGCGGCTCGGAGAGGGCGATCTGCTCCTGGCAGAAGGTCTGGAAGTCCAGAGTGAGGGTCATCGCGTCGATCTGGCCGGGGATGGAAAACTCCATGTTGCCGGGGATGCCGATGCCCTTCAGCGTCTGGGTCAGGTAGGTCACGTCGGGCAGGGTCGCCTTGACCGGGCCGACGAAGTGGTTGGTGTCCTCGTACAGCCGGCCGTTGATAACAGTCTGATGAATCTTCATGGTCATTACACCTCCTTAGGACGCCAGGGCGGCGCTCACATAGCTGGCGTCGTACTCCAGCACGAAGTCGATCTCCTGCATGGGGGACGGCGGGGTCATGTAGACGTGGAACCGGATGATGCCCTGCATGAGATCGGTGTCGGGGTTCTCCGCCTCGTTCCACTCCACACGGGCACCCAGCAGATAGCCGCCACCGACAAGGCCGTTCAGCCAGATGTTGCAGCTGTCCAGGATGGTGTCTATGTGGCGGCGGTTCATGGGCTTACCGATGCGGCTCCAGAAGCTCTGGATGATCGTGTTGGTCACCCAGGCGAACATCCGGGACACGGGGATGAAGTAATCCTTCACGTCCGTGCTCTTGGGGTACGCGGCGGTGTAGCTGCCCCATGCGACGAAGCCGCCCATGAAGTTCAGCGCGGTGACGATGCCCGCCGCATTGAGAGCGTCGGCCTGGGCCTTGGTCATGTTGATCTCGGCACCGTCCTTGCCCACGATGCTGTCCACGGCGATGGCCTTGTTGTCCGGGGATTCGTAGGGCGTGCCGCCGTTGTCCGTATCGGTGGCGGCCATGCGGCCCGCCAGCAGGGTGGACAGGTGGAACGTCTTGTCGCCCAGCTTGCACATGGGCCAGCACACGATCTGCACGGGGGTGTAGGTGCCGCCGTTCTTCGCCTCGATCGCGGCGGTGTAGCTCTCGGAATCCAGGTCGCAGATCGCCTTGGCCTTGAACATACCGTTGATCGCGTCGGCCTTGGCAGCCATGGCAGCCGCCACGGTGGAATCGCTGGAGAAGCCGGGGGCGACGATCAGATCAGGAACGATGCCGAACTTGGTGAGGCACAGCTCCACGCTCTCCACGGCAGCCGCGATCTCGTCCTTGGTGAGCGCCTCGGCCTCCGGCTTCACAGCGCAGAACACGGCGGGCTGACAGTTGAACAGCTTGAAGTGAGAGTACATCGCCTCGTAGAGCGTGTACTTGTCCCAGTCAGCGTCAGAGTAGCCCAGCTTATCCACCGCCTCGTCCCAGGACGTGCAGAGGACGGGGACGCCAGAGGTGGCGGCGTTCTCTGCCTCGTCCAGATTGGCGCCGCCGATGAAGAACGGGATGCCGCTCGTGGCGACCACCGGGGTGGAGACGGTGGTCTCATTTTCGGTGACGTAAACACCATGCTTAGTGGCCATAGGTTTTATACCTCCTTACTTGATCTGGCGGGCGAGGGCCTTGTACGCTTTGAACAGCGCCTCGCCCGGCGTGTGCGCTTTGACGCGGTCCTCGGTCAGATGATCGCCGGGGACGATCAGATCAGCGATCCCCGGATACCGCGCCAAAGCCAGAGCGACGGCGGGGGATTTCAGCACGGCCTTTTTGTCGCCGCGATAGATCGTGCTGGTCTGGATGATGCCGTGGATATTCGGCCCGATATAACAGCAAATCCCGGCCCCGGAAGCGGGCGCGGGATTCTCTGCTGCCACGGCACGACGGGCCTTAGGTTCCGTAGTTCCCATACATAACCTCTCTTTCAACGGATGGCAGCCGCCACACAGTTTTCATTTCAGCCATGAAGTACGGGGCGGTGGATTCGGTGTAGGTGACGTACTCCATTTTGTCCTCGTCGGACAGCTGCAGCTGATACCGCTTGGACAGGATGCGCTCTTTCAGGAGCGCGATTCTCACACGCTCGATCACTTCCAGCAGCATCATACCGCCCTCCTCTTTGTCCCCTTCGCAGTAGACGCAGATGATCGTGCGGACGGTGGCCTTGGAGATCGTGCTCTCGCCGGACTGCTGCGCGTCCTCGGCGGTGATGATGTGGTTGATGATGTACGGCGCTTTCCTGGGCGATGAGTCCATGTCCGGCAGCATCATCTTGTAGAGCGCCGGGGCACGCTTCTCCGGCTCCGGGTCTTCCCTCGTCGGGACAACGGGCAGCCGGAAGTCTTTGACCGCGTTCTTCATGAAGTCGGTCAGGCTTTCCAGAAAATCGTTTTTTACCATGTCATCACCACCCACTCAATACTCGGAGGATTTCATGCTCGATGCGGCTCTCAAAGGTTTCCCTGATCGTCCTGTCCATCTGCTCCACGACCTCCTCGTTACCCATCATCTTGGACGTGCCGGGGCCAAACAGCGTTTCCAGGGGGTAGCGTTCACGCCCCAGGCGGCGGGCCACAGACAGCCCGAATGTCCGGGATATGAATGCCCGCTCGATGGCACCACCACCGCCCCCGCGCAGCACCTGCGCCGTGACCTTGCCGCTGCGGGCGTATCTGGTGCGGAATGTGAGCAGGGGGAGCGGGGAGCCAGCGAAGGAGAGCGTCAACGATGCGACGCCCCCACTTCCGCCGGCCGTCTCGCTTTTTATGGTGGTGTTGGCCATGAAGGTTCCCTTGCTGATCGTGTACTCGGCGGCGGCATACTGCCCGGCCTTGGTCTTGGCGGTATCGCCAGCCCTTTTCAGGGCAGCCTGGGAGGCCTTGATCGCGCCGCCGGGGAATCCGGCAAGAACCTTGTTGACACGGGCCAGCACGTCCTTCCCGGTTTCTTGCACCTCGACATAACTCATTCGGAAACCTCCTCCAGTTCAACACGGAGCATCCCCATCTCACAGTCAGACTTCGCCACATAGAACGGCTTGAAAAACTGCCCTGTGCTGTCATCGCTGATCTTGATGCGCTGCCCCTTTTCCGGCTGGCGGCCTCCAAGATCAGCGATTGCACAGTGCAGCACGCTGGTCGCAGCGTACAGTCCTTGGCCGTGATCGCTGGTGAGTTGGTGACGGTCCTGCTCCTTCACCCCGGAGATAACGACGATGATGTTCTCGTATTTCTCCCCGTCCAGGATGATGGTGCGCGGCTCCCCGTACTCGTCGGGGTTCAGGAACACGCCTTTGATGTCAGCCGCGACCATCTCCTTGAATCCCATCACACAGGCCCTCCGGGGGACAGATCGGGCGGGGCATCGCCGTTGCCCTGCTCGTCATCCTCGGTGTAGCCCTCCTCGACCTCGACTTCGACCTCGGCCAGCGCCGCAGCGATCTCCGCCTTGGTCTTGCAGGCCTTGATGTCCACGCCCATGTCAGCGGCCAGCTTCACCATGTTGTCCTTCGTCATCTTCATCAGATCTTCAGGGACAAGGTGGCCGGACACGACAGACAGGGCGTAGTCCTCAAAGGCGAGGGTGGCGTCCTCGTCGCCGCCACCAGCGGGGCCGCCGGGGGCCTCGTCGGTGTCGGCGGTTTCCTGGCCCTCTGCGGAGCTTTCGCTCTCGCCCGTGTCTCCGCCTACCCCAGCGCCGGAATCCGGCGCAGGGGGCGTTGCAACGCTCGGCACGACGGTTTCCGCGCCGTCATCCAAGATGACAGCGGCGTGCAGCGCCTCCAGGCGCTTTGCCTCCGCGTCAGGCAAGCAGATGGTGTCCCCGGCGTAGACCGCCCGGACGCTCCGGGAGCCGGGCGGGGTGTAGCCGTAGCCACCGCAGGTGATTCTCACATTCCTCATGTCTTCCTCCTTACGATGCGGGTTCGAGGATCAGGCCGCTGGCCTTGTATTCGGTCGTGACCGTTTCCTCTCCGCGCTTCACCGTGACGCTGAGGCTCTTGTCGGTGCTGGGCACCTTCCACACCAAGAGCCGATCATCCGGCGCCAGCTTCCCATTCGGGACGGCGTCGGTTTTGTACGTCACCTCGGCGTCTGCCGGAGCGGTCAGGCGCAGGGCCACGAAGTTGCCCTCGGCGCCCTTGTCGTAGCCGTCGTAATTCTTCACATAATGCAGCACACCGTGAAGAACATTCTCGCTGTCAACCGTGACACCCGATTGCAGCGTGCTTACCTCCATGCCGTACACACTGGCGTCATCCGGCATGGAGGTCATCAAGGGTCCCCGCCGATGACCTTAGCCGCGTAGACATACGGGCAGTAGTTGTTGGGGGCAGCCAGAGGACGGCTGGCCAGACGCAGCTTCCGCGCATCGTTGGGCTGATCCACGATCAGCTTCGGGACGCGCTTGTTGGCGTAGGAGGTGTACTCGGTGGAGCCGAAGTCGATCTGCGTGATCTGACCGTACATCATGTGACCGCAGGCGGGGGCGGTGACCATGACGCCATCGGCGGGGAATACGGGCTTGTCCTTGCCATCGTCATCGACGAACCGCTCGTCCACGCTGAACACGTTCAGGTGGAAGCCGCCGAAGTTCAGCTGGCCCATGAAGACCACGCCATCGTAGGCGGTCAGCTGCTGGTTGACCTCGCCGATGATGATGCCGCTGGTCTTTTCCAGCAGATCGCGCATCTCCTGGTTGGCCAGCACGACCTCGGCCACGTCAGAGCCAAGCAGCAGATCAGCAGCGGGAAGGCCGCGCCGGGACAGCATACGGCACATGGCGGTAACGTCGCCCCGGATATTGCCCTCGGCAGTGTCCCACTTGTGGGCGACAACGAAGACGTGCTCGGAGGCGGCACCGTCGTAGAACTTCACGTCCAGCTTCTCGCCCTTGTTCTTGTTGTCGATGTAGGTCTGCATGGTGCAGGCATTGTTGATCATGGTCTGAGCGGCCATCCACTCCTCGCGGCGGACGATGCGCGCCTCCATATCGCTCAGGTCATCCATCTGGAGCCGGGCGGCTCGCTGCGCCCTGGTCATGCCCGGATAGAGGGCCTCGCCAAAGCCGCGCTTCTGGAGATCGTCCAGGGTCAGCAGACGGGAGGGGGCGATGAACGCGGGCTGATACTCGTGAATGGCATAGCCGCGCCGCTCCATGGGGATGTCACCCACGCGGGCGGACACGAAGGCGGCCATCTTCCGATCGCCCTTGCGGTACTCGGTCAGCACCTTGTCGGAGGCGAAGATGTCACCCGCCCCGGTGGGGAAGTATCTGTCCCGGAAAAAGGTCTGCTTGGGGACAGTCTCTTCCAGGAGCGCGATCATCGTGTAGGTATCGAAAAAATTAAGGGTCGCAGGCATTGATTTGTCCTCCTCTCTCACATGGCGGGCGCGGCGGCCTTGCAGACGATGCCGCGCATACGCAGGTTGTCCAGATCACCAGCGGTCAGCTGGTAGGCCTCCTTGGTGATGACCTTCTCCGGGTCGAAGCAGCCCGCGGTGTAGACAGGCACGGTGACATCATCCTCGGTGCCGATCTCGGTGTCATCACAGAGAATGCAGCTGGGGGTGATCTCGGTGCTGTTGTCCATGATATACAGCTTGTCGGGGCTGCCCTCCTTGAAGCCCAGCACGGTGCCGCGCTTGTAGGTGGCGGCCTCACCCAGCTTCACGATCGTGCCGCCGCCCACCTGGACGGGGGGATTGAGGCCGGAGATCAGGCCGTCATACTCCATCTCGCCGATCTTCTTGCTCAGTTCCATTTACTTATCCTCCTTCTTGTTCTTGGCGAACAGGCTTTTGACCCCCGCGCGGGCGTGGGCCATCTTCTCGTCCGGGGTCTGGGCCTCCTCGTCCTCTCCCTCATCGGTGGGAGCGGGAGCAGCGGGCACGTCCTCGGCGCCGGACGCGGTGGAATCGCTTTCCAGATCGGCCAGGAACTTCCGGCCCTGGCCGGCGGCGGCCTGCGCCGCACGGAAAGACAACTCCTGCGCGGAGCACGCAGACTGACCGTACTTCGCCTCGGCCACGAGGTCATTGGCGAACACGGAAGCCACCTCGTCGATCTGCTGGATGCGGGACCGCTCCTCCGCTCTTGCGGCGGCCTCGATCTCCTGCACCACTTCCGGGTTGGTCTGCCGGAGTTCTTCGACAGTCATGGGTACATTTCCTCCTTCGTTGGTGTCGGTCTGTGCCGACGGTGTATTTGTCATATCCGATGCGGCGTCATCGGTGGTGACCGTGGGTATGGTGTCCGGGGCGAACATACCAGGGGCGAGGTGCATCTGGCGCCCCCAGACAAAGATAGAGCGCCCGTCGGCGCTGGCGGCGATGCTGGTCGGCTCGGCATCCTCCAGAAGCTCGTCCGCAAAGCCCTTTTCGACGGCCTCGCGCCCGGTCATGTAGGTTGTCTCGGCCATCATCGCCAGCACTTCCTCAGCGGGAAGCCCGGTCTTGCGGGTGTATATCTCCACCTGCATCTTGTCCCAGGCATCCATCTGGGTGGCGGTTTCCCGCAGCTCGTCGGCGTTGTAGCCGCCAAACAGGAAACTCCACCCCTTGTGAATCATGATGAGGCTGGACGGATTCACGCGCACCGTATCACAGGCACACATAATGAGGGAGCCGCCGGACATGGCCACACCATCCACGATGCAGGTGAGCGCGGCGCCGCCCCGGGCCAGTTCGCGCAGCCGATTGTGGATGGTGTTCGACACCCCGGCGTCACCGCCGTAGCTGTTCATGCGGACGGTGATCTCCTTGCACCCGGCGATCTTTTCCAGATCGGCCAGAAACTCGTCCAGTACGATAAACTGCCCTTCGATGGGTTCGTCCGTCCACCAGTCCGTCGGGCGGCTCTCGTAGATGTCGCCGTACATGGTGATCTCGGCGCTGTTGCCGTCCATGGTGGCCATGGCGTAGACGGGCTTTTTGATGTTCACGGCAGCGCCCACGGGCTGCTTATTGTGTCTGCTCATTCTCGCTTTCCTCCGTTTCGTCGTTCTCCTCCGGCTCTGCCGGCACTCGCTGGACGCGACCGCCGCCAGCGGCGGACAATGCCTCGTTTTCGCGGCGCAGCTGCTCCACGTTCTCGTACCAGTCGCCGCCGCTCGTTTCCATCGTGACCTGTTCGTGGGTCTTGATGCCCCGGTCGATCAGTTCGATGTTGGCCTCGGCCTCCTTCTTGGGGTCAAGCTGGCCCTGCACCGGGCCTATCCACCGGGCGCCGCACCATGCGGCGCGGAGCAGCGGGTCATCCCAAAAGCCGGGGGCTTTTATCCGGCCACGGGCCACGGCCTCGGCCAGCCACGCGGTATATACTGGCTGGCAAAAATCGTCCGCCAGCCACACCCTGCGCATCCTGATCGCCTCCCACGCTTCCAGTAGGGCGCCACGGGAGGCGCTGTACGAGGCGTTAAATTCCTTGACCAGCACATCATAGGGAATTTCCAGAGCGGCCCCACACATCTTTGCAACGGTCTTTACGAAGGTTTCAAAGCCCGCCGTGGGTATGTTGGGGTTTCCGAATACGATGTCCTCGCCGTCCTTCAGGTGGGTGACGGTGCCCGGCCCCATCTCGTACTCGCTGCTGTCATCGGAGATGTTGTCGCCGGGGTTCTCGCTCGGCACATCGCCCGCGCCTGTTTCGTTGAAGGGGATGTCGCTCTGCGTCGTTTCCGTCTTTACCCATGCGGTAAAGAACGACTGCACCAGCGCCGCCATCAACTCGGAGGCGGTGTACTGGCGCAGCTGCAAAAGCGGCTCGATCACCTGGGCCAGATAGGGGACGCCTCTGTACTGATCCGGGCGCTCACAGTCCATGATGTGCAGGATGTTCGGCAGCCCGGTCTTTTCCCCGATGGCCTCTACCCGCGTCCACACGGTTTCTTCCATGGTGCGCTGGAAGGGATAGGTGTTCCGTATGTGGTAGGCCAGGACGCGCCCGGCGCTGGACACCTCCACACCATCGAAGATGCGGTTGCCGTTGTCCGTGTTCTTCCCGTCGGTGATGCCGTTGTAGGACAGGGAGCCGCCGAACTCATACGGTGTGCTCACGCGGTCAGCTTCAACGAGGTGGATGCGGATGGAATACGGGTTTAGTGGGGTCGGCTTTTCCCGCTGGATGACTGCGAACACGTCCCCGCTCATCAGCCAGCTTTTGATCGCCACCTGCTGCAGTGCGTAGAAGTTATTCAGCCCCAGCGCGTCGCAGTTGGCCCGGTTCTCGGCCCACATCCGCCACTCGGCCTCGGTCTGGCGCTGCCAGTCCTTCGCCTGCTGCTCCGTAAGGCCCAGCACGTCGCGGTCTATGGCGCATTTCAGCACCAGCCCCGTCCCCACGACCTTGGTGCGGTTGGTGTTGATCGCGCTGGTGGCCAGCGGCGCGGCCATGTAGAGCATCCGCGACCGCTGCCGGAGGGTGGAGCCGTTGTCGTTGATATCCTCATTCGGGGAGCCGGATGTCGGATTGAAGCCCCGGAGAGATCGGCGCGTCAGACTGGCGCCGCCCTCGCTGTACCCCTTGGCGCTGACAGGCAGCCGCCGTTTGCCATTGCTCATTACATCATCTCCTTGCATATCAAAAGCGGACGGCTCGGCGGCGAAAGAAGCAAAGACCGCCGGGCCATCCGCTGGTATCGCCCTCGCGGGCGGCTACCCTGATTTGTTGCTGCTCACCACTCGCGGGGGAGAACAGCGAAGGCCTTTCTGGGGCGCTTGTTGTTCAGCGCCGCCTCCAGTTCCGCAATCTTTTCCTCCGCCTCGTCAATCTGCTTGCGCAGCGTCGGCAGATCAAAGCGCGTCAGCTGGCGGTCGTCGATCATATAGGACTTCACCCCGCCCTTTACCAAGGCGAGGTAGGCATCCATCAGCGCGGCGTGGGTCGTTTTCCACTTCGCCAAGCACTCCTGCAAATACTTTCTGTCCATCGTTCCACCTCACCATTCGTCATAAATATTTCTGTTCCTCCGGGCTTTCGGCTTCGGCCTCGGAGCGGGTTTCGGCGCTGCAATTTCCGTCTTGGGGACGGGCTGGCCGCGCTTCGCTTTCAGCTGTCTGTCTATATCGGCCAGATTGGAGGGGAGGACGCGGAATGCGGCCATCGCGTAATTCCGGCAGTCCAGCGGCTCGTTGCGCTCATGGCCGGGTATGATCTCCCACACCCACGGCTGCTTTCTGTCCTTCTTGTAGACCAGATGCTCGGAGAGCAGCCCCTTGAAGTAGTTCGGCCCGTAGTCATCCCGCATCGGGAAGTGGCAGTATTTCGGCCCCTTGGCCTGCACGGTCAGGTTGTCCATGATGATCTGCTTGCCGGAATCTACCCCGATCTGGTACTGCCAGCAGTACGCGATGAGCCGCTTGTTCACCACCACCGCCTGTTTCTTCGGCGGGGAGGTGTAGGGGATATTCGGGCCGCCGCGCCCCTTGATCGCAAAGACCCTTTTCTTCAGCCGCGCCCGGCACTGCTGGCGGACGGACTGCGTGAAGTGGCCGCCCTCGTCCACGAAGGTGATCGACACCGGGAGGCCTATGCCATCCTCGAAGGTATATATCTTGTCGATCACGGCATCCAGCGCCGCCCACGTCGAATCGTCATCGGGCCGCCCGACCAGGACGCCCTTCTCGATGCCCCAGGTTTCGCCCTCGTAGCCGTGGCCCAGCACCTCGTATTCCAGGCGGTCATCCTGTGTGTCAACGCCACAGGTGAGTACCAGCACGCCATCCGGCAGCTGGTCGCCGTGCTCCCCGCCGTAGTCCTCCCGGCGGTCAAGCAGCGCGGCCTCGTCTTGGAGATCGCCCCGGTTCTCCCACAGTTCCCCGAAGCAGGTGTTGTAGACCACCTGCATCTTGTGGGTGTCGTTGGAGGCCTCCAAATACTGCTGCACGATGTCCGACCATGCAGCCCATTGACTGACAAAGGCATTGAGCCAGAATGACCGCGTACCGCGAGAATAGGCGTCCGGGTTCTCCGGCTCCCAGCGGGCCGGCGCGGTTTTCATGTTATGCTCGGATGACACCGCGCCGCAGGAGGGGCAAGTGTAGTACACCTGCGTCACCTTGTAGGTGAGATACCCTGCGACGGTGGCTGTCTCGTAGGTGTATTTGATGTCAGCAAAGCGGATTTCGTTGTACTTCCCGCAGTGCGGGCACCTGCTTTTCCAGCGTTCCATGGTGCCCGTGGCATAGGCCTTTTCAATGGCGCTGGCGGACTTCACCGTGGGGGTGGAAACCTCCACCGCCTTGGCATTCCAGAATGTCTTTTGCCGGGCCATGGCGAGGCTCCACGGGTCGCCCTCGTTGCCAGCGGATGTGTCCCAGCGGTCGCGCTCGTCACCGAACACATAGCGGATGGGCTTTGACGCCAGGGCGTGGGCCTCGGTGGAGCCGCACATCGTGAGTATGCCGCCGGGATAGGACTTCTGGAGCATCGTGTTGGCGCTGTCCCGGCTTTTCGCCGGGGCCACCTTCGCGGCCAGCGCCGGAGAATCGCGCACCATGGGCGCTATCCGCAGCCGGGAATAGTCCTTTGCATCCGTGATGGTGGGATGGATGAACAGGATGCTGCCGGGGTCTTGGTCGATGATGTACCCGATGCAGTTATTAAGAAATTCGCTCTTGCCGACCTGGGACGCGGCCACCATGACGATATGCCGGATGCGCGGGTCAGTGAAAGAGTCCATCGGCGCCCGGAGGTACGGTGTGCGCTCGGTGCGCCACGCGCCCGGTTCCGCGCTGCTCTCGGTGGAGAGCCGCCGCTTTGCCTCGGCCCATTGTGTGACCGTCAAATCTTCCGGCGGGATGAACGCGCTGATCGCCCGCCGGATGGTGCGGTTCAGCCGGGCAGCTTCTCGCGCACGGGCGGCGCGGGCCTCCTGCTGCTTCTTTTCCTCGCTGGCTTTTTCAGTCTTCGTCATCTGCACCACCAGTCCACGACATCCTCTGCTGGACGCGCTCTGCATACCGCTCCGGGTCGTACCTGTACTTCGACAGTTCCAGCATTATCACATTGACCTCTTTGCGGATGACCTCGGCGGCCTCCGCTGGTGTCTTTGCCGCCGTGACGTTGATAGCCAGTCGGCCGGGGAGGGATGAGAGCGCCGCCCGCACGCTGAAGGTCAGGTCCTCGGTCATGGCGGCGACGTCCTCGGCGCGGTGCATGGTGCCGCGAAGTTCTTTGATCTCCAATTCCGCTTTGTCGGCCTTGGATTTCTTGAATTTCATCTCGGACATCCTACGGATGCGCTCGATCTTCACATCATCGTCAGACATACCTTTGCCGATGAATTTTATATAATCCTGGACTGTTTCAGCCAGGGGATAGGCATTCCTATCGTTGGTCTGGAATACTCCCTCCTCGACCAACTGGCGTATTCTCCGGGTCGTAATTCCAAGGATTACAGCCATTTCAGAGAGCGTGACGGTGGTTTCATCGGTGATCTTTCCAGCCATGCACACGCCCCCTTTCTCATAAATATCCAAAAAGAACTGAAATTGCTGAATTTTTCGTATAAAACTAGACGTTTTTCGGGGTCGCGGGACCGCGAAGAACGCTGCGCGCCCGCTGGCAGTACCTTTTTTCGGCCCACCCACGCACCGTGCAGGGCGTTTTTCGCTCTTGGTTATCAAAAGTGCGTGTAGAGATCAAAAGAAAAGAAAGTTTTTCTTATCAAAAACTTTTTGTTTGTGTGTGCGGACAGAGAGCGGGAGGGGGCGGGGGTAGGGGGTACCCCTGCCACCCATGCCCTGCCCTTATGTGCGAGGGGTTGTGCTTCGCTTGCTTTGCGGGAAATAAAAGCGCGGCCACCCACCCACAGCCACGCGAGGCACCCGCCCTATATCCATGATCGCGGAGCAAAGGGTGGGCCGGGGCTGCGCCCCCACCCACCCTTATTTTCCGCGCCCACCCGGCATGGGCGTTTTCCCTATATCCGGGTGTATACGACGGCGCGGCTGTATGTGTCGTGGCCCTTGGTCATCAGGGCCAGGAACTCCTCGCGTGTGAATCCGCTCAGGCGGAATACCTCCTCCGGGCGCATTCCAAGTTGTTTGCTGATCTCGGCCACTGTTTTTCCCTCGTCAAGAAGTTTCTTCACAATGGCCTTCATCGGCTCCAGAAGATGCTGGCCCCTGGCCCGGTTGTGTGTGATGGTGCCGTACACGTCGGCGCTTTCGTCCCCGGCGTGATCCACGATCACCACGGGCACCTTGCCCCCCAGCCTGGACAGCAGCGGCTCCCGGCCGCTGACTGTCCAGCGATGGAAGCCGTCTATGATGGTATAGTCCGGGCGCACCACGATGGGCAGCGTCCAGCCGTTGGTCAATATGGACTGCGTCAGCAGCCGCAGGTTCTCCTCGGACACCTTGTTAGGGTTATACTCGTTGGCGGTCAGCCGCGTGCGCTCCACCCATTGCAACGACGCCAGAGGCGCGAATAAGTCCATCTCGCTCATGTTTTCACCTCCTTTGACGGCGTGTTGTAGTCGTTGTAGATCATCGTCCAAAGGATGCGGAGGATGCGCGATTTGGGGTCGCCGTAGAGCAGCGCCTCGTACATACGCTTATAGTGGCTCTGCTTGGCTATGCCGTAGGTTTTCACGAACAGATTACGCCAGTTACCCAGGTGCTTCGCGGTGTCCGGGGCTATGGTGTACTTTTCCGGGTGGATGAACAGAAGGTCCTTGCACATGGCCCGGTAGTCCTTCGGCTCCTCCTCGGCCTCCAGTTCCCGGCGCTTCCGGGATGAGCGGCGGAACATCTCGCTGTCCCAGTAGAGCAGCACGAGGTAGGCGTTTGGCTCCCGGCGCTCGATGCGCTCCCACAGATCGGGATTGGTCTGCGCAATCCAGCGCAGCCCCTGGGTGCCGTTGTCCCCGAAAAAGGCGCAGAGGCGAAGCTGGTTCTTGGCCACGCCCGCCTCATACAGTCTCATGTAGATTTCGGGAAATTCCAGCCCCCGCTCCTTGATGTAGAGCCACACGTCCTGGTCGTTCCAGTCGTAGATCGGGTAAAACATCCCGTTCAGTTCGCGGGGGTCTGCCCGGCTCACCACCTGCAAGCGGGTGAGGGATTCCGCCGTCCGCAGCCCGATCATCTGAATGCCGTCCGCGAAGGCCTTTTTGCAGAAGGTCTGATAGTTCATCTGGCCGGGGTACTTCAGGTAGGGGCTGGAGAAAATGGCGTCCTTCGGCGGCTGCCTTATCCACTCGTCCTCTTTTCCCGGCTCCCAGGTTATCCAGCTTTCGGAGGATGAGAGGTGGTCGATCACCGACACCTGCTTGAAGGGGAGGCAAAACCACAGGAATTTGACGCCCACCCCACGGAACAGGCGGCGCCACCGCTCGGCGGCTTCCACCATGGAGGGGTACAGCCCCTCCTCGTCGATGAACGTGACCGTCAGCTGCTTGCCGTCGATCTGGCCGGAGCGGATCAGGTCATAGGTGATGGAGGCCATGCACAGCGAATCCTTGCCGGAGGAAAAACTGAGGTATATCTTGCAGCCGTTGGCGAACACGTTTTTGATGCGCTGCCGGGCCGCCTCCAGCACGTTCAGCGTTCCCTCGCGCTTCTTCACAGGCATATCCGCTCACCGCACTTCGGGCAGATGATGACGCGCTGCTCCGGGGCCGCAGCCGCCGCCCCCGCCGGGGGCGGGGCGGAGGGCTGCGCGGCGTGGTCGATGCGCTGCCGGCTGCTGACCTCCTCCACCTGCTCCGGCTCATAGGTGCCGTAGCTTTCCAGCGCGTCGTTGGTCTCGGCGGCGGTGGAATTGAGCATCGCCAGCAGTTCCTCGTCCCAGCCGGGGATGTCCACGTCGCCGCTCAACTCCCGGATCACGTCATCGAAGGCCGACATATCCGTGATACCCAGTTCATACACCCGGTTGTCGGCCAGCATCAGCTTCCGGCGCTGGGCCGGGGAGAGGTCGCTGATAACATAGCACTCGCACGTTTCCGCGCCCATTTCCTTCAGCGCCTGATAAAGCCCGTTCCCGGCCAGTATCTCGCCGTCCTCGGCTACCACCAGGGGCTTGATCTGGCCGAACATCTTCACGCTGCGGATGTACTCCTTGATCTGCTTGTCGGTGTGCCGCCGCACGTTGTAGGGCGGCTCGTGCAGATCGGATAGGGGGATGGTGGTGATCGTCATTTCGCCAGCGCCTCCCTCCGGGCCTTGGCCCTGTGGATGAAGGAGAGGGCGAGGCAGATTGCCACCACGATGGCCCGGTATTCGGCCATGGCCTGCCAGATGCCCATCACGCCCATGGGGATGGCCACCTGCCACAGCAGGGCGGCTCCGGCGTCGATCACCAGCCCCAGCTTCCGGCCCCACAGGATATACTCGGAATACAAGAAGCTGGATAGGGTGGACACGCCCACGAAGGCCACCAGCGCAGCCTTGATGAGATTGAGCGCCGGGGAAAACTCCACCAGCGCCAGCAGCCCGGCGAACACCATGTAGATGCCGAAGAAAAGGCCGCCCAGGGCAAAGGCGGCGGTGATGTTGATGTGGTCTGTGCTGTCCTCGTTGGATTCGTTATAGTCCAACAACTCGAAGAAATAGGCGAAGATGAACGGGCCGGGCAGCAGCAGGAAGCTCTTATAGAAGCCCACGCCCAGGTTGGCCCGGTCAAGGCCCAGGGGCGCGTCGTTCATGGCCCCGCCGGAGCGGATATAGGCAAGAGCCGTGACCAGCAGCATCAGGCCGTACACCATGGCCCATGAGAAGTCATCGGTCAGCACGTTGCGGATCATGCCGTATTTCAGCAGCAGGAATATGAAGAATATGCATACTGCATAGGCGATGATCGTACCGCCAGTCAGACCGATGGGCGTGTCCGCGAATATCTCCCGGATGCCGTTCATGTTCAGCCACACCTGACCGACGCCCATAAAGCCCAGGAAGATCTTCACGGGCTTCGTCCTCATGTAGTGGCGCATCTCCGGGACGTACAGCACGATGATACCGAACAGCACACAGGCCAGGGAATTTCCCAGCCCCCAGATGATCGCCGGGACAAGCCCGTTCTCGTAGGTGATGGTGCGGAAGTTCATCAGCGACCCGACGCCCGCCCAGGACGCGGCGATGCTGACGGCATAGTAGAGCAGGGGATGTGCTTTGAATCTGCGGGTGATCTTGGAAAACATTTTTTATTCCTCCTTTTCTTTTGCCCCTGCTGCGCACGCGGTTGGCGACCCGACGCCCGCCCAGGGAAGGCCCACCGCGCAAAGGAGAAACGCGGCGGCCAAAACCTCCTTTCAAAGTGCTGGCGGCCCCTCGCGGGGCCGCCCGGTCATGATTGATTTTGCGAGGCTACCATACCATGTTGGCGCTCAGGACATCAAGGGACATCGCGTGACAGGTCGGGACAACTTTCTGCTCCCAGATAGCGGTAGCATATCTTTTTTACCCCTTCCTCGGTGTTCCCGCCGCCCAAAATACTGGCCACTTCCTTCCACATCAGGCACCGTAGGAACCGCAGCCGGAACACCATGCGGGTCTGATCGTCGGTGATCGTGGCGATGAACGCCTCCACCTGCGCCCCGGCGGTTTCCGCCTCGCCCCGGAGATAGGCGATCTTCGCCTCCATGTCCGCGATCTCAATGGCCAGATCGCCTACACGGTCACTGACACCGGGGGCGTGGGGCATCCCGGTGATGACCTGGGCGCCGGGTTCCGCCGCGGCCCGGAGGGATTCAAGAATCCCCTCGTCCCGCGCCAGCGCCTGCCGGAGATCATAGTATTTCGACAGTTCTTGAAGCGTCATGGTATGTAAACTCCCCTGTTTATAGATCAATCTTCATCTGTTCCGGCTTGTCCTCGACAATGGAGATCACCCGCGTGTCCCCGTACTGTTCCAGACTCTCGGCCAGGGCCTCCTTCACGCCCTGGGCCATCCCCGCCGGGCAGTCCACCTGCACCGTGATCGTCAGCATGATCGCAACTCCTCCTCTTGCAGCTGATACAGTGCTTTGCGCCTGATCTCGTCTGCCAGTTCCTCCCCGGTCTTGGCCTCTCCGAACACGTCGTACCGCTCCACCGTCACGATCATCTCATGCCCCGGTATGAGCAGCGGCAGCGCCGCCAGCCTTTTCAGGGCGCACAGCTTATGAAGCGATTGGATATTCATGTCAGCACCGCCCCGATCTCTTCCTTCAGGGTGTTTTTCAGATCTGACACCGACACCCGTCCCTCGTTGATCTCCTCCGACAGCTTTCCGACCTCGGCCCACATTCGCTTGAGATCGTCGGCCTCGTAGCCCTCCTTGTCCCGCAGCACCGTGAACAGGATGGCCCAGGCGTACCCCACGGCATCCGCCGTGGCGACGCGCTTGGCCTTGATCACGTCGGCGGCGGTGGCGGGCCGCCGCCGGGGGTTGATCTTCTTTTTCTTCGGCATCGTCATCCCCTCCCGGTCAGACCCAGTTTTCCACGATGGCCGGGTCATCGGCGGCGTCCCGCTCCAGCCGGACCATCCGCCCGGCGGGGATGGCCGCCCGCACGTCCTCGTAGGTATCGGCAACCACCACCATGTTCGTGGGGCGCTGGATGTCGTACAGCCGGGCCACATACTTTCCGGGGTAGTCCGCCGGGTCGTGGTACACCGTGATGATCGGGAACGCGCTTTTGGCGCAGATGATGTCATAGTCGAAAACCGACACCTTGCAATCCTGTCTGGCGCTCATGCCTTTTCCCTCCCTCGTTTGAATTTCCCTGCACACGGGCAGCTTCCCCAGTGGGGCGCGTAGCCGATGCCCGTGGCCTCGTGCGGATTGATCGTGTACTCGCAGGATATGACCTCGCCATTGGGGGTCACGATCTTTTTGGTGCCGTTTGCCCGCTGGATGTAATAGATCGGCGTATCGTCGCAGGGCATCGACTTCCCGGCAGATGTCTTGATCCAGATGATCGGCGCTCCACAGCCCCTGCAGGTTCCGCTTCTCATTCCGCACCTCCCAGCAGTTCCGGGTTGTCGTGGATATTGCCGATGACCTCCGCGCCACTATCTGATCGCAAATAAAACCTTCTCAAGTGATTCTCCAGAAAATACGAACCGTCATCATACCTGATTACAAATTTATCCTTCCCGGAGAAGTTCACCCCTTTTCCGTTATCTACGCCATATTCCGAGGTTCTTATGATGTCTCCCTCGAAGATGAGGCAGCCGGTTTTATCTTTCAGACCGGTGTACTGCCCCACGGTCTTCGGGTCCACGTCAAAAATGCTACAACTCCACGGTTTTCCGACATCCGGCACGTATATTGAGCATCTCCACCGTTCGGGCATATCCTCGAATTTAGGGTAATGCTCAACGCGGAGATTCCCTTCCAACCATGTGCCGTCGCCCAGCCGCTTTCCCCGGAAAAGTATCTCTCTCATGCCGCGCCTCCTTCCGGCACCGGCCCGCGCCACTCCCAGTTTTTCTCGGTGCCACCCAGATTCACGCAGTTGTGGCAGTCTTCTGATGCAAAACCGTTTCTGTTTCGTTTGCACTCCACGCAATTACCATAGAGGGTCTTTACTGCCGCGTCCCGCTCCCGCTGCAGGGACAGGTGGGCGGCGGCCAACTCCCGTATCTGCGTCATGGCCCCCAGCGGGTCGTTTTGAAAATCCTCCAGCGTCCATGCGGCCATGGCCGCGATCTGCTCATTTGTCATATCCGATCAGCTCCTTTGCTTTTTCGTAGGTGATGCTACGCCCGACGGCCACCACCAGCGTGTTGATCACTTCTCCCAGGGCGATTCTCCCAGCGTCCGTCTTGCGCATCTCGTCCCGCATCTGGCACAGCCGGCAGATCAGTTCTCCATAGGTTTCAGCCATTACGCGCCTCCTTTTCTGATACCACGGCCATATACCGCTCGTACATATCCACGGGCCAGGGCTTTCGCTCCTGCTCCCAGTCGCACACCAGCGAAGGGGACACGCCCAGCCGCTTTGCCATTTCATACCCGGTGATCTCGGCGTATATCCTTTCCTGCCGGGCATCGTCAGGGCAAATGCCGTGGGCCGCGTTCTCCCGCTGGGTTTCCTGCTTCTGCACCCTGGCCCGCTCGTAGCCCTCCAGCCGCTCCTTGGAGAGAGGGCAGTCCATGTTGTCGCAGGCGTACATCACCCCGCCCTCCAAGGTGCCGCCCGGCCCCTGCCTGTCGTAAAATCCCGCAGGGCGCTTTGTTGGCTCGTTGCAACTCTGGCAGCTTTCAAGGTTCATGCTGATCTCCTTTCTCCTGCCTCCATATCCGCATCAGCAGATACTTCCGGCAGCCGTTCATGATCTTGACCGTCTCATCCAGTGTCCGGCCCATTGGAATAGGGAAACAGGACAAATGCCCCAGCATATACACCGACATCCACTTGTGCTTGGTGTCATACCAACTCCGGGCGTCGGAGCGAATATTCTGAAGGTACTGCACCAGATCGTCCGGCGGCTGCAAAATATCGTCCAGTGCTTTCCACGCCTCGGCCTCCACCTGATCGTTCGGCTTCATCATCAGCCCTTTTTGCAGGATTCCCTCGGTGTTCGCCGCCAGCCACTCCCGGATGTCCCTTCGGGGGCAGGGGCCGAGTTTAAGAAGCGGCGGCATCGGGGGCCTTCTTTCTGGCGCACGCCTCGCAGCAGTACGCTCGGCGTCGGCGGGCTTCCGGGACATCGGCGGGTATCACGATCTTCCCACAGGTCTTGCAGACGAATGGGGTTGTCAGGCGTCGTTGCCTTTCCGCCAGCATCCGCTGCACGCTCGGCCAGTCCAGCTTGTTCTCCAACTTGCTCCAGTATTTATCGCAGTGCTCCTTGCAGCAGAAGCGCCACCGCCGATCTCCCTCGTCAGGGTTCGTGACCACGCGCTTCCCGCACTCGGCACAGGTGAATATCTTCGGGTGCAGGGGAGGCCTGTCCACCCACACAGACGTGCGGCGCACCTCCCAGGGCGGGTGCCTCCAATACTTCTTTTCGCACTCCGGGCTGCAAAACTTCGTCCGCCGATCATCGGAACCGGGTTCCGTCGTGACCGTCCGGCCACACTTGGCACAGTTGAAGGTGATGGAGGGCCACCGGGCGTCTATCGCCTCCCGCTTATGCGTCCTGTAATACTCCATCTGGCACCGCTTGGAGCAGTACAGCTGCACGACCGTCCGCATTTCCATGGGCTTGCCGCAGTTCAGGCAGTTGCTCATATCTGCACCTCCCAGTTCCACAGCCCCTGGCGCCCGGCGGCGGGGATGGGCCGGATGATCTGGCTCATGTCGGAGAACTCCCAGGCGTATCGGCCGGGGGTGAAATCCCCCAGGTTAAACTCCTGCATGGACAGCCCCGCCACAAATTCGGCGGTGACGGCGTTGCAACGCTCCAGGCGTGCCGTCCCTATGATCGCCCCGGTTGGTATATGGTCAACGCCTCCGTGCCCCTCCAGAAGCCTCTCCATGAGCGCCACGATCTCCCGGCCCTCTTTGCCCTGGGCCGCCAGTGCGCCCAGGGTGCGGCGCACTGGCATCAGCCCGGCGTGAATGGCGATGGGGCCTTGGTAGCTGGTCTTCCAGCTGCGTGTCTCGAACACCTTGTAGCCCAGCACCAGCAGGGAGGCCCACGGCTGCCGGATGGTGATCGCTCTCATCAGCTGGCCATCCTTTCCCGCAGTTCCGAGAGGGCGGCTTCCGCCTCGTCCCGCGTGAGAAAGACGTTATCCGGCTCCAAGTCCGAATAGGGGGTGAGGCCGACCATGACCTCCACCTTCGGGGTAATGCGTCCGCCGAAGAACACCTGCGTCACGACGCCCTCGGCCAGTTCGATCTCGCCGCCGGGAATCCTCATACGGAAGATCCACGCGGGCTTTCCCACCCAGCCGATCACGGCCACCATCTCCGGGTCGATGCCGCTGTCCTCGTAGGCGGCGAGGCGGGCGATCAGGTTATTCTCCGGGCGTTGCGGCAAGTCCAGCCGCATCACAGCCACCCCGTACTTGTTCCTCTCAGTCAGCCGCTCCATCATTCTTCCTCCTCGTCAGTGCCAAACAGTTCGTGGGAGCCATTCATCAGCTTCCGCTCCTCGTCGGAAATGCCATAGCCCATCTTCTCCAGCAGGGCATACAGCCGGGTGAGGCCCTCGTTTTCTTCGTGATCGATGCAGTTCTTCCAAGCCTGCTCATAGTAGAAATCCTCCGCAGAGGAATCGGAGGCCTCATAGAACAGCCGCCAGAGAATCTTTTCCGGGGTGTCATCTTGCACCGACGCGAGGGCAAATTCCTGGGTCACGTTATACTTGGTCAGATCAAGTTCGGTCTTCTTGCGGTCATCTTCCGTGAGAACACCCAGGCTGAGCAGGATGTATTCCTCGTCCCACTGGAGATCGCTTTCGTACATACTCACGGCCAGCGCCGCGACGATGTCCGCCATGTGCTTCTTCGCGGTGGCGGCGCTCACGCTGTACGCAAACTCCCGGCGCAGTTCATAAGCCCGGTGCGACGCCTCTTTCATGGCGTTGGAGCGGGCTTCATAGGCCGTCCGCTGCTCCTTCCGGCGGCGCTCCTTCTCGGCGGCGGCCGTGACATCTTCCTCCGGCACCTTCTTGTAGAGCGTAATGCCGTAGCTGGTGCTGTAAAAATAATATTCCGTGCTTCCGGCGTCCTCCGGGGTTTCCGGCTCTTCGTTGCTCCATTCGGCATAGTATTTGACATGGGACCAGTGGCCGCTCTTGTATTCTTCTTCTGTGATCTGCGTGGCAAACTCCGACAGCTTGGAGATGATGGAGGCGATCTTCTTCTTTTTCTTTTCCGTGTCCATGGCCCGCTTCAATTCGGCGTGGAAGTTGTCGGTGCCGATGGTGTCCAGCACCTTGTTTTTCAGCGCCGGGTCCTCGATCTTCTCCAATTCGGCATAGTCCATGATGGTGCCACCGCGCTTGCTGGCGGCCATAAACTTCCCGTGGTCAAGATCAAGCAGCTTCACCCGCCGCCGCACGGTGGACATGGAGAAGCCGGACTGCTGGGCGATCTCCTCCACGGACTCGCCCAAATCCAACATCATTTGGAAGCCTTGGGCCTGCTCGTACACGGTGAGATCGGTGCGCTGCATATTTTCCATGAGCATCGTCCGGGCCTGTTCCCGCTCGTTCAGATCGGCCACCACGCAGGGCACCTTTTCCAGTCCGGCCAGTGCTGCGGCGGCCAGCCGTCGATGACCGATGATGACGGTGTACTCGTCCTCGGAATCACCCACGGACGGGTCGCTGTCATACAGCGCCCGGGCAGCCTCCTTGGTGCTGCCTTCTGCCTTTGCCGTGTCCGCAAACTCCTCGCGGGTCATGCGGTGGCCGGGAACCACCGTCAGATTCTGCAACACTCCGTTGACCTTGATGCTCTCCGCCAGTTCGGACAGATCGCCCAGGTCTTTCCGGGGGTTGCCCGGATGGGGGTGGATTCGCGCCACCTCGATGTACTGAAGTTCCGACATGATTTGCTCCTTTCATGTGCTGGCGGATATGGGTGCCAGCCACCCGTATTGATGATTTACGCCCGGTGGTTCTCCCGGCACCATCTTCTCTGTGCCTGTTTTTTCCGGGCCGCCCGGCACTCCGGGCAGAAGCGGTTTTGTGCCCGCTCGAAAAAGTCTCGTCCGCACCGGGAGCAGAATTGAGGCTTGATCCTCAAAAACTCCGTGCAGCTGTCGCAGTCGGAACAGCCCGCAGAGCAGCCCTTGGTGTCGCTCCAGTGCTGGCACATCTGCCGCTGCCAAAACTTCTCCCAGCCCATTGCAAGGACCTTCTGCTGCAACACCAGATTCTGAATGACCGAGGCCAGTGCCGACAGTTCCCGCTTCACCGTCGCGGCGTGCTTGGGTATGTAGATGGCCTGCTTTACGGTCGGGACAGGCGCTCCACCCCCCCAGGGGCCGGCGCCCATCATGGCGCGTACCGCGTCGGCATTCTCGGTCAGGTACACCGTGTAGACCTTGCCCCTGACGGCTTTCTCGGATTTGCCGAGGCGCCGTCCGATCGCCGCGTAGCTGTCCCCGGCCCGGATGCCGTCAGCGAGGGCTTGGAGCATCTCGTCATCCCACGGTCTGCTCGGTACGGTGGAAGCCCGCAGTGGGCGCTCCTTCAGCCCCAGGTCCGTACACCGCCGCTGGATCGCGCCCTCTGACCTGTGCAGCCGCTCCGATATTTCCTGCCGAGTGTATCTGTGCTTTTTCAGCATGATCTTCAGCAGATCGTCATCCGCCGATGTCCACGGGCGCTTTTGCTGGAGGGGAAATGCGGTGGCGTCCTTGGCCCGCTGCTCCGCCACCCATGGCGGCTCTTTTCCGAGGGCCAGCGGTTCCATCCTGCTAAAGTCCAGATATGATCGGTTCTTCTCCGCCCACTTCCAAAACTCGCTCAGGTACACCACCCGCACCCGCTGCTTGTCCCGCAATTTTGTGTGGATGGGCAGCCCCCGGTTTTCGCCGCAGCTGATATACGCATATCCGCCATTGTAGTCGTTCCCGTACAGGGCGGCCGCCAGCTGGTTGAGGGTGATATACTCGCCGCTTTCCAAGAACCGCCCCAGCCCCTTTTTCGATGACCGCTCCTTTATGGCTCCCCGCGTCCGATTCAGCTTCGCGGCTATGCCGGGGACGGACACCGTACCCCACATTTCTTCGAGGTAGTCATCCTCCTCGCGTGTCCAATTTCGCGCTTGTCCCATACGCTTCTCCTCAGAAAAGTTTGAACTGACCCGTTTCCTCGACCTGCAACGGCTCCGGCGCTTCGGGGCGAGGCTCTACACGGGGAGAGGCGGGAATCGCCTCGGAGGGGCCTTGCCGCCCCTCCTGCGGCGCGGCAGCCTCCACGGGCGCCGCGCCGATCATCTCCTGCACCCGCTGCCAGATCATCCGATAGTGCCACACGTCCGTGTAGAGCATCGGCATGAACCAGACCTCGTGATTCTTGTGGAAGACCGGGGCGAGGGGGTGGCCAGCCTGCGGCTCCGTGAGAGAGTTGCCGACCACCACATACCCGGCGCACCCCAGCAGCGACAGCTGTATGTAGCACATGAGCGCCGCCGTGCGGTCTATGTCCTGGGCTACGAACAGCGCCCCGGACATCGGCGCCCCGTATTCCACCAGCACGTTCCGGGCCGCGATCAGCGTTGCGCCCGCTCCACAGGCCGGGTCGTGAATACCTACCCACCCGCGATCTTCGATCTTCACCGCTGCCTCATCCTCCGACATGATCATCTTCGCCATCATCTCGCAGACGTGGTACGGCGTGAAAACCTGCCCGCGCCAGTGATTTCCCAGGTTCAGCGCCATGAACATCTCACCCAAAAAATCCTGCTTCGGGTTGTCCTCCAGGCCTTGCACGGTCAGAGCGAAAAGCTGCGGGAACAGGATTTGCTCCTTCTTGCCGTACTTCTTGATCGTGCGGATATATTCCTGCTCCCGCTTATCATGCACAGGCCCGGTCTGGTCCAGAGCATTGGAGATCGCAGTTGCCGTCAAAACGGTGAAGTCTTCCCAGACCTCCCACGACATCCGGGTGTAGCACAGTTGGTTGAACACCTTCTGAAACTCGTTCTGCGACTGATTTCTGAACCTGACCGGATGTGCCATGCGTCAGCCCTCCTCCACGGAGGCCGGGGCCTCGACTGTGCCGTACACCTCACGCGGCCCGGAGCCGTTGTAGGGGCCGACGATGCCGTCCTGCTCCATCCGCTCCATCAGCAGCGCCGCCCTCGCGTGGCCGATCTTCAGCGCCCGCTGAAGGTGGGAGAGGGAGGCGGTGCCCGCTTCCCGGACGGCTTTCACCGCCGCGTCATACAGCGGGTCCGGCTCCTGGAATATCTCGCTGTCCGGCAGATCATCGTCCGGCTGGTTATCACCGCCGCCGTCATCCGGGAGATCGCCGCTGTCCGGCAGCTCGTCCTCGTATTCCTCCAGCGGCTCGGCGTCCTCCAGTTCTCCGGCGTCCTCCTTCGGCATGAGATCATCGGGCACCAGATGCTTCCCGGCCACCTCCCGGAAAAAGTTTCCCTGCCAGCAGCGCGTCATGTTGATGAACAGATTCCGCAGCTTGGCGAACAGGGCGTCCCCGATTTTGATGTCCCCGAAGGTCTTGAACTTCACGTCCCCGTCCTCCATGGTGAATACCAGCTTGGCCTCCTGGCTCATGATGCGCCCATCGTCCCCGGCCAGCATGGACAGCTGCTCCCCGATTCCCATGTTGGGGCTGATCTTCAGCGTGATGGGATAGTCGCTGCCCCGGAAGCTGGGGATCAGGCCGTTCTCGTCGCATACGCCCTCCAGCTTTTTCTTGTAAACCTCGTACTTTGCCATTTCGTTCATTGGTCTTTGCTCCTTTCTGTCATTCAAGTATTTTTGGGAAGCCGACCTTGGAAGTCGGCACCCGGTATTGCTTCAGATCTGCCTCGGTGACATACCTTCGGCCAAAATAGGATTTCATGTCGCACCACACCCGCCAGGGGATGCGGTACACACCGCCCGTTGCGAAGCCCACCACCACGAAGCATCTGGCCCCCAGCAGTTCGTGCATATCCAGCCGCTTTGCCTGTTGGGGGAGCACCCGGTTTTGCTCCATCCGCTCCCCGGATGTAAATTTCGCCTCGAACACCACGGACAGCCCGCCCTTGATGGTGCCCTTGAAATCCGGCTGCGCCCGCTTTTCAAAGATGGCGAGAAACTGGCCGTTTCCCATGGGGCGGATGATCTTCATAGGCTCCGGGGTTTTCTCCATCTCCGCGAATCCGATGCTCTCGTAGTAATTCAGGGCGGCGGCTATGCTGCTCTCGAACTGCTGGCCCCTGGCCCGGTTGATCTTCCCCATGACCTGACGGCGCGGGTCTTTCTTTCCTGCGATCATCCCACGGCCTCGCATTCTTCGGGGGTGTCAACCTCCCCGGTTATGTAGGCGGCGTACTGGGGCCAGCGTTCCAGGTATATCTGCGCTTCGCCTATGGCCCCGCCCTGCAGGTTGTAGATGTTCCGGGCATAGGCCAGATCAGAGAGGGAGGGCGTGTCCCACTTTCCCGGTTCCGGGGCGGCGCAGGTTGTTGTCCACGAGGACAGCACGGCCAGCGCCGCGATCAACACGATCAGGGCCACGGCTTTACCTCTCCGGCGACGGCGGCCGGCCCGCTGGTGGGGGCCTTTCGGAATGTTCATGCCTGATCTCCTTTCCAGTATTTTTCGTTCCAGTCCTCGGCGGCCATCTTCTCGGTGATGTGCGGCGGGGTCTTGCGTGTGCAGCGTGTGCAACGGACGGTGTACGCCCCGGTCAGCGGCATATACCACATTTCCGCGCGGGCTTGGCACTTGCAGCGCCGCAGCTTCGGTACGCCCTTCATTTCCCGCTCCTTCCCAGCGGCAGCGACCGGATGAACTTCTCCACCGGGCGAATCCGGGGGAACAGGTGGTCGGCCACGATGCAGCCGATGATGAGCACGACAGATACGGTGATCATTTCGGGGCCTCCAATCTTCTCGCGTTCTCCGGGGTCACGCCCCCGGTCAGCCATGTGTTTTTTCTCGCCAGTGCTATGTAAGTGCCTTGGATGTCTACCTCGGCCCACGATCTCGCCTCCATGATTCGCTCCGGGCCTCCCACGGCGTCGATCACCGCCCGGCCCTCGCGCCCGATCAGCGCGGAGGTATACAGTTCTTCGGGGCTTTTGGCGAAAGACGCGGCGGTTCGGATTGCCTGGAATACCATCTGCGCCTTGGCTGCGATCTCGTCCCTTATGGCCGTGGCCGCCTCCCGGAACTCCGCGATGGTGGGAGGGAATTTGCACTCCCGGCACACCCGGATCACCGCCTGCTGGCCCAGCCAGTAATCCACGTCCCCGGTGCACGCTGTCCAAAGTTCTATCGTCGGCCCCATCTGGGCCAGACCGCCCTTGAACATATCCGCCCTGGGAAACGCCAGCATCAGGACGGCAAATATGTTGGTCATCTCCGTGCGGGTCATTTCTCATCCTCCGCTGCGAACATCTGGTGCAGCGTCTGCAAGTCTGCCATGGGGGAGCCGCCCCGGTTCCCGGCGGGCGGCGGCTGGCGCTGCTGCTCTCTGGCCTCCAACTCCTGCAGGGACGTGATACCGTCCCGCTCAAAGTTTCGGAGAATGCCCTTGATGTAACTCCACCGGGTATTTCTCTCGGCCAGGGCTATGTCGATGGCCCGGATGCAGAGATCGGCGGGGAGTCGGGAGCAGAAATCCTGCAACTCGGAAATCACCACCGAGGACGGCATGGCCGTGATCTTGTCTTGGTAGTAGCTCACGACCTTCGCAAAATCCTCGCGCGTGCGCACGCGCCCGGGCGCGGGTGGGGAATCTATACCAGTCTCATATCTACCTCCATCTTCAGTATCAGTTTCATTTACAACTACAACTACATTTCCAGCGTTTGCTGGTGATTTTGCTTGAGCAAAACCGCCAGCAAAATCATCTGTTGTGCTTGTCGTTTTGCTTGAACAACCGCCACGGCGACCCGCAGATGCTCTGGTATCGCTCAACTTCGCGTCCTTCACCATGCGCCGCTGGAGAAGCCTGTCCCCGTCAAGCGTCAAAACGTCCTCGTCCAGCAGTTCCTCCAGAGAACGCTCGATCACGTCCGCAGAGTAGGGCATCTGCCGGACCAGCTTTACAGCAAAGTTTTTGATCGTGCTGCTGCTTTGCTTGTCCTTTTGCTTCAGCAAAATCGTTCCGTAGTCCTGGGATTTATGCATGAGGCACATGAGGCGGATATACACCCCGGTGCTTTCGGCGCTGCACTCATTCAGCCGCTCGTCGGAAAGAAAATCGTCCACATACAGCGGTAGGTACGGCTGATTCCGAAGTGCCATTTTTTATCGCCTCCTCAGAACGGCAGTTCCCCGTCATATTCGCCGTCATCAAGATCAGAAAACGCTCCGCCGGGAGCGGCCGGCTGCCCATACCCTGACCGGGACGGCGCCGGGGCAGGAGCCGGGGCGGGAGCGGAAGATCTGTCGCCGCCGCTCTGATCGCGCTTGCTCTCGCCAAAATAGAGGTTCTCCACCACGATCTCTGCGGAGCGGCGTTTGCCGCCCTCCCGGTCTGTCCAGTCCCGGATTTGCAGCCGCCCGGACACCACGGCCATGCTCCCCTTGGAGAAATACTTGGAAGCAAATTCCCCGGTGCTGCGCCACGCCACGCAGTCGATGAAATCCGTCTCGCGGTTGTTCGTGTTCTTGTCGATGAAATCCCTGTCCACCGCCAGCGTGAACGAGGCCACCGCCGTCTGGCTCTGGGTGTAGCGCAGTTCCGGGTCACGGGTCATGCGGCCCATGATGGTAATGTGATTAAGCATTTGACTCACCGCCTTTCTTGCTCATGTTTCGCAGCTCCGGGCCGGAGGCGCTGACGATCTCGACCACCCGCCGGCACTGGCGAATATCGAAAAGCCCGATATGCGTCTGGGCCACCGTCAGCCCCATCTTCTCGGCCAGCCAGCGGTAAGCTGCATTCCGCTGGCGCTTGAACGGCCCCGTCCTCCACAGGGGGTCAAAGAACAGGTGTGCGCTCCTGCGCATCTCCCGCAGTTCGGCGTTGGCCAGCGTCCCCTTGGGCTTGTCCGTCCCGGCGTGAACGCCCACATAGGCCCCGCACTTCCGGCAGAGGTAGATCATCCCGTAGCTGCGCCCGTAGATGATCGCGCTGTCCACGAACTCGGCCCGCTGGCCGCAGTAGCCGCAGATAACGGTTCTCATTTGGGGGGCACCTCCCGCTTCTCGTCGGATGTCTCTATGAACGCCCGGAGAACGACCAGGGCGATGTCCCGCGCCTCGCGGCGGGTGCTCCCGCCCTTGACGGCGGCCTTGTATGCGGCCCTGGCAATATCGGCTTGAACGCCAAGGTATTCGATCATGCCGCCCACAGGCTCTTTCATCGGCTCCATTCCTCCTTGTACCGGGCGATCTGCTCCGGGGTGTCAGTTTCGATGCCGAGGCTCTTTGCCTCCTCTATGGCCCCGTCGATCAGCCGGGCCATTTCCTTACTGTCCATGAGGTGCGTCTGCTTGTAGACCAGATAGCAGGCGAAGGATTTGCCGTTCTCCTCCCGGTGGTCGAAGCACTTCGCGTAGGGGTAGATCATGCTCACGTCCGTTGATGCCGGAAGTTTGAAGCCCACCACCTTGCCGTCGCTGTCCCGCGCGACTGCGCCGTAGTCGCAGACCAGCCGCGTTTTCACGGCATCGTCGCTCTCGCCAGTCTCGGCGGCGATCTTGTTGACCAGCACATGAAAGTAGGCGTTGGCGCTCAAAGACCGCTTTTCCCGGTATCGTTTGATCTCGATGCTCAGGTCGATGCCCACCAGCTTGTCGTAGACGCTGCGGATGTCCTGGTCTATTTCCAGCGTGATGCGCTGCTTGCGGTTCAGCCCCACGGACAGGTCGATCAGCCGGCCTCTCATGTTTTGCTCTGCCACTTCTCCCGGTAGATCGGCATATTGCCTGTTACCTGGAGCCAGTCAACGAAATCGCTGATGATGGGGAAGATGCTGGGCGTCTCCTCGCGCTGGTAGGTTTCCGACCATACCTCCGTGCCGTTGGATATGCAGTAGGTGAATCGGGAGGCCTCCGGGACGATCTCAAGGTATGTGGGGTGCTGGGTGCTGTCGATGTACTTCCCCCGCTCGTAGGATTTGGAGAACTTGATGTCGATGATCTCCCCGGCCTTGAGCGCGTCCAGCCGCCCGTACAAGAGGAAATCCACTCCGTTCACCGTGACCCGCTTCATGGCCTTGTACTGGAGGACACCGCCCTTGATGCGGTATGCTACCCTCGCGGCGGCGTCGTTCCAGCGGTTTGTGGGGTCGCTGCGGCCATGCAGGATATCCGTCACCAGATTCTCAAAGTCGATGCCGTTCTGCATGGCCTCGCTGGGCGGCGTCGGTTCCCGCCGGAGGTTCTTCATAAACTCGGCGTAGGGGTCGCGCTCCGTGGTGGCGTCCTCGTAGGGATCGTCCCGGATAGCCCGGAGCCAGGACGCCAGGAGAGAGTGTGTTATCAGCAGGGCCATCTCATTTCCCGCCTTCCTGGGGGGGCGCGGCCGTGTGCTTCTTCAGCACCTTGTCGTAGAACAGGCCCTGCGCCTTGATCTTCTCGCTATACATCGCGGCCAGTTCCCGGCGGGACGTGAGGATGTGCGGCAGATTCCCCAGCGCAGCCAGGGCAGCGTCGGCAGATTCCGCATCGGTGATCGCGTCGATCAGGCTTTTGCCGCCGGCCATAACGTCCTGGTATTTCTTCTGATCTTCGGCGGCGTTCTCCGCCTCGCGGGACGTGATGGCGTTGTACTCGGCGAACAGCTTGGTGAGAAAATCGTTGGGCGTGTCCGGGCGCAGATCGGGGATGTTGCGGATGCCGGAGATGCCCCGGGTGCCCTTGGCGAAGTACCGCTCACAGTTGGAGAAGCCGATGGTGCGGTGATTGCCGATGACCTCCACGAAGCCGCCCAGGTCCATGGGTTCCCAGACGTTGTTTTTGGTCTGGCCCTCCACCTTGATGCGTAGGCGGGTGTTGTCGCCGTCCTTCTCCTCGATGGCGTGGAACACGATGACGATGTTTTTCCGCAGCTCGTAGAAGCAGTAATCCATCAGCCGGACGAACTCACGGCCCACGGCGCCGTACCCTTTGAGAGACAGGGAGCCGTCGCGCTGCCCGTACTTGGGGTCTTTCTTGATGGCCCAGATGGACATAAGAGTGATGAGCTTCCCGCCCGTGTCGAATACCAGGGTGTCGAAGTCCTGCACATTGATGGGGGTCAGATCTTCCAGCAGCTCGTCATAGGACTTGGGCTGGATGAACGGCGCCCGGTACCGGGGTTCGATGCGGTCGATGCCGAAATCCGCGTCGATGTGCAGGGGGTTGGGAGCGGACAGCGCCAGAGTGGATTTTCCGATGCCGGGATAGCCCGCGATCAGCATCCGGATTCGCTTGTCGCCCTCTTTGATCTCGTTGGGCATTCTGATTGCCATAGTGATATGCTCCTTTCAATTTGGCGGCGTATGCCGCATTTTTAGTCTTCAACGGTGGCGTCGCCGCTGGTGATGCACTGATCACAGCCGACAACCTCGTGCCACCAGCTGCTGGTGTAGAAGGTGTCGCACTCGCGCCCACAGACGGGGCAGACGGGAGGGGGAGGCTCTTTGCGGTCAGGGAATCCGGTCTCCTCCATGGCCCGCACGATGGGGTGGTCTGGTATGTCCCTCACGGTTTTTCCCTCCCATCGAGGTACTTTCTGACCGTTTCCTCAAACCATCCCTGCATGGTGGCGTACCCATCGGCCTTTATTGCCTGTTGCAACGCTGTGTACGCGCTTTCTTCCAGCCGGACATAACAGCGCCCCGCCTTGCGGCGTCTTTCAGCCTTGGGCCGTTTCTGGCCCTCTGCCGCCGCGTGCGCCCCGGCGTACTCTTTGAGCGCGGAGAGCGCGTCCGGGCGGAGATCGACCCCGTACAGATCGCCATGCTCACACTTGGACAGGAGCGGCTTGTCGAACTTGGGGTACAGCCCCCGGACAACGGCCACGATCTCCTTTGCGGGGAGGTTGTGCTCCAGCCGCAGCGCCCGAACCTCGTTATCCATTCCGATCACCGTCCTTATGCACCACCACGGTGGCGTCCGTGGTCTTGTCCCGGAGGACAAAGCTGTGGTCCAGGTCGTAGGTGAGAAGATACCGGGAGGGGTCATACCCCAGCTTCTTCAGCGCGATCTTCTGGTCGCGGGTCAACCGCCTGGGCCTTTTCAGTCGCTTCATACTGCTCCTTTCTGCTTGGCTGCTCTCTCGGCAAGCCACCTCTGGTATTCCTCCTCGGCCCCCGGCCGGGAGAAACACGCCTCCACCGCCGCTGCCACAAACTCGGCCAAAGCGATGCGCTTGTGCTTCGGCATATCGTCTATGTAGGGGAGCGCCACGGGGCGAAACGCAGCGGGGTCGTTCACGGGTCGATCACCTCCTTCGTGTTACTTGAAAATTATTCAAGTATGAGGGCAAAAAGAAATCTCGCTCAGGGACACACCGAAATAATCGGCGACCGCCTGAACCTTGCTGATTGCGACGCTGGAGATGTCATTCTCCCACTTGTTGTAGGTCTGAACCGCGATCCCCAGGCCTTTTGCGGCCTCCCGCTGGGTCACATTCTTGCGGGCGCGCAACTCTTTGAGGGTGTATCGCATCTGCTCTGCCACCGTGTTCACCTCCCTTCGGCGCGTCTAGCATACATGAAAAATTTTCAAGTGTCAAGAGTGCGCTTGAATTTTTTTCAAATTTTCGCGTCATTTGTTCCAAAATGCTTGATTTTATTTCTTATATAGTGTATATTTGTGCTAATGAGATTGATAGCAAGGGGAGAGGGCCATGTTTCTTGGAGATAACATCCGCTTTTTGCGCAAGCGCCGCGAGTGGTCGCAGGACGATCTCGCCGCCCGGATGGGCTACAAATCCTTTACCACAATTCAGAAGTGGGAGTCGGGCGTTGCCGACCCTCCGCTGAAGGTGGTGGCCCAGCTTGCAGAGCTTTTTGGTGTGGATATTGATGTCCTTACCTCGGTGAATATGGAAGCCATGGCCGCCGATCACTGGACAGAGACTTTCCGGGAGAAGCTGACCGACATCATCCCGAATGTGGACAGGGAAGATGCTGCGGCCTCCGGCGTGGATATTGAGCAGCTTTCCGAAGTGGCGTCTGGAGATCGCCCGATCTCTCTTGGGACGGCCTGCGATATTGCATCCTCGCTGGGGCGCTCCCTTGACGATATGGTAGGAAATAAAAATGCCGCCTCCGGGGATGGAGACGGCCGCATAAGAGAGTTCGCTGCCCTGTTCAACTGTCTGACACCAGATCAGCAGAATTTGGTGATTGCCCAGATAAAAGGGATTTTATCAGCGCAATAATTTTCATCTGCTGTTCATCCGGCAGCATGGAGAACATGACAACAGCATCGTCCAGGCTGCTTTTCTTTTGCTCTTTTTCGCGTTCCATGAATCACATCTCCTTCGTGTTTTTGTCCGCAAATTATATAAGACACGAAGGAGGTAACACATCGTTATGTCACAAAATATCTTTCGACTGACATCGACCCACAGGGTATGGTATGCGGGCAAAAATTCAGACACAAGGAGGCAATATCCATGGCAAAGAAATGTGTGGTCTGCGGAGAGAAGATAGGCATGATGCAGGGGACACAGATGTTCGGCGGGCAGATATGCTTGACCTGCAATGCAAAGTTCGGGGATTTTGATTCAGCGATGCGCGATACTTTGGCGGGGGCTGTTGACTACTTTTCGGCTTTCCAGCAGAAACACACCATGGAGCCGGAGGCAGAGAAAAGCATATCCCGCGAACTGGCATCCGCAAGGGAACGCTTGGAGTTCCTGGCTGTGGGCGATGACGGAAAGTTTCTGGAGACGCCAGTTGCGGAAAGGGAAAAGATCGCTGTCAGCATGGGGAATAGGATGCTGGTCATGATCGACGGCGCATTCGTTTTTGTCAGCGGGCGCGAGGAAACAACAGTCCCGTTTTCGCAGGTAATCAGCTTGCGCATAAAGGAGCCAAAAAATGATCGTTCAAACGGGGTCATCGCTATTGCCCTGGCGGGTGGCTCTGATACATTCGTTCACCTTACCAGTTGGCTCACGGTGGGTAGCAATAACAACATAGAATTTCCCTTGCCGTCAAACCAGATCGAGGAGGCCAGAGAGATGAACCGCCGCTTTAATGCGTTCCATCAGTCTGGGGGCAACGCTGGCCAGCAGACTGCCCCGGTATCTGTTGCTGACGAGATTCGCAAGTACAAAGAACTGCTGGATATGGGCGCTATTACCGAGGAAGAATTTGCAGCTGCAAAGAAACTGCTCTTGAAGATGTGATCCTGCATGACGATTGGGGGGTGGACTATGCCACTGAAACGAGGACAACTGGATGCCGCTGCCGCGTCGGAGGACGGCGTCATATATGCCCGGTATAGTTCTCATTCCCAGCGGGAGGAGAGTATAGAGCAGCAGATCGAGGAGTGCATGGCCTTTGCCCGGCAGAATAATATCCGCATCGTCCATATCTATGCGGATAAAGCGGTCAGCGGAAAGACGGAGCGGCGCACCAATTTCCAGCGCCTCATGCGGGATGCTGAAAAGAAAAAATTCCGGGTGGTGATCGCTTACAAATCGAACCGCATTGCCCGGAATATGCTGAATGCCCTCCAGTACGAGGCAAAGCTGGACCTGCTGGGGATTCGGACGCTATACGCCAAAGAGGAATTTGGCAACACCGCCGCCGGCCGCTTCGCGCTGCGCACGATGATGAACGTCAACCAGTTTTACAGCGAGAACATGGCGGAGGATATTCGGCGCGGCCTCATGGACAATGCCGAGAAGTGCAAGGTCAACGGGCGGCTGCCCTATGGGTATCGGAAGGGGCCGGACGGGAAGTATGCCGTGGAGCCGAAGGAGGCAGAGATCGTCCGGGACATCTATGCCCGGTATTTGAGCGGGGAGAAGATCGCGGACATCGCCTCGTTTCTGAACGCCTGTGGGCTACTCACCAGCTACGGGAAGAAATGGGGAAAGAACAGCTTTCACAAGCTGCTCACCAACGACAACTACATCGGCGTGTACCGATATTCCGGCGTGGTGATCGAAGGCGGCGTCCCGGCCATCATCGACCCCGATGTGTTTTGGGCTGTGCAGCGCAAGCTGGAGGAGGAGAAAAGTTTGAAGGGAATCCGTAAGGACAATGCAGACTATATTCTGACGGGCAAGCTGATCTGCGGGAAGTGCGGCTCATACATGGTGGGCGTGTCCGGCACCAGCAAGAGCGGGGCGCTCCATTACTACTACTATTGCAACAACCACCGCACGGGCGGTGGCTGTGATATGCGGAATGTTCGCCGGGACTGGATAGAGTATCAGGTAGCCCTGCTCACCCAGCGGCACGTCTTCCACGACGAGATCATCGAATGGATAGCAGATCAGGCCGTGGAGATACAGCTGCAGGAGGCGGGCAACTCTGAACTGCCGGGGATGGAGGCGGCCCGCGCCGAGAAGAAAAAGGCCATCTCCAACATCATGGCCGCCATAGAGCAGGGGATCATCACCGAGACAACCAAAGATCGGCTGGTGGAACTGGAGGGCGAGGTCAAGGCGCTGGATGCCAGAATCGCCGCCGCCAAAGCTGTGCAGGCCCCGGTTGATCGCAACCGCATCGTGTTCACGCTGAACTGGCTGCGCGAGGGCGACCCCATGGACAAGGAATACCAGCGCCGCCTCATCGACACATTCGTGAAGGCCGTGTACCTGAACGAGAAGGAAATCAAGATCGACTACTACTATGCGGGCGGCGATAATTCCCGGACGGTGCCGCTGTCAGATCTGGAGCCTGTGCCCGGTGGTGACGGCGGCCCGGTGGAATCGGAGTGTTCGTCCAAAGTCCCCTCAGCTCCACCATATTTACGCTGTACGAACACCGGGGCGGTCATCTATGTGACCGCCACCGGGTTCGTACTCGTGTGCCCCATTGAAATCCCGCGTGGGCCTGGAAAATAATAAAGACCTCTGGACAGCTTTCGGGCTGCCCAGAGGTCTTTTGCCGTCTATGACGATATTTGATATAACATACCAGCATTTGTTATTACATGACAAAAACGTGGAAAAACTGCACACTTACGTTACATTATGACGTAAAGGAGAATGCGGCCATGATAAAGATTTTGCTATCCACCCGACTTGGCGAAAGACGGTGGACCCAGGCGGATTTGGCCAGAATGACTGGCATCCGCCCCGGTACGATCAATGATCTGTATAACGAGATGGCAGAGAGGGTGAACCTCGAACATCTGGACTTGATCTGCGATGCGCTCAACTGTGACCTGTCCGATCTGATAATCCGCATTCCCACCAGCGACCCGCAGATCAGGTACCGCACCGGAGCGGAACGACCAGACAAATAGGCCATCCCCTACATCCCCCGGACGATCACTCGTCCGGGGCTTTCTTTATATTCTCCCGGATGTCGGATTCGTCCAGGAAGATATGCTCCCCATCCGGGAGGACGAATCCGACACGGCAGCCAGTGAAGGCCGCAATCCGTATGAGATCGTCTGCGGAGAACCTGCTGTTGGTCATCTTGTTGTTCATGCTCTGCTTCGCCACCCCGTAGAGGTTGGCGAGGTCGATCACCCTCTTGCCGGACAGCGAGAGAAGCGCCCGAACCTTGTCGCTCACCATGGCGACCACCTCCTTCACACAACACTATAACACGAAAATTATTTACTAGTCAACAAAAATTTTTTACTTTCCCGTGGATTCCTCTTGACAAGTAAATAATTTTGATGTACTATATACCCGAAAAGCGACAGCGACACCACCAAACACCAAGGAGGACACACGAAATGACAGCCAAGAAGAACTTCGGAATCAGCGACAAGGTAATGAACCTCTGGTATGCGGTCAATCGGAAATACGGACAGCACGCCTACGTCATCGGTGTAACAGGGCAAGGCAAGCTGGTATTGAGCAAGGGCTACGTCAACCGCATCGCCGAGGGAACACGGGACGTCACCGCGAAACTCAACGAACTGCTGAATAAGTAAGGAGGATATGAAAATGAAGATCATTGAGACCCGCCACTGGAATTCCTACGATGTCCGTGCCATGTGCATCCGCGAGGACCTCTACACGCTGGGGGATGACGAGGAATACATCGCGATGCTGGAGAGTGTGGAAGACAGGAGCTATCCGACGCTGGAGGACATCTACCGCGTGGCCGATGACATCAACCGCCACAGCGCGGGCCAGACCGTCACCAACATCATGTATATGCTGGCCAACAACGTAATCAAAAGCTGCTTCGATATCATCGAGGAGTAAAACGACATCCCCCCGCGGAGGTTACGACGGGAGAAAGGAAAAGAACATGAAGCTAGAATACATCGAAACGAAAGAGAAAACCACCGAGAAGGGCGACCACTACATCCGCAAGATTTACGCCATCGAGGGGTACACCATCACGGTGGATGACGTGGCCTATAACGACGGCAGCACCTATCACGATGTCAGCATCACCGCTCCCTGGCGCAACATGACGGAGCGCACCTACATCCCGGAGATATACTACCACGACGGCTTTATGGGGAACGAGGCACCCCGCATCCAAATCCAGACCACGTCGTATGGCTCAATGGAGCCGGAGGAGTTCAAGCGGTTCGTCGCCGCCCAGCAGAAGGCCTTGGAGATCGCGGAGATACTGACCGAGGAATTCATCACCAAGCAGCAGAAGGAGGACTGAAAAATGGCAAGAGTGATTATCGCCGCTGATCGCGAGGGTTATGGCATCGATCAGGTCAGAGAGACCATGACGGTGGGAGAACTGGTGGCACTGCTTCAGGACTATGACGAGGACGCGCCCATCTATTTGAGCCACGACAACGGGTTCACCTTCGGGGGCATCACCGAGAGGAAGATCGAGGAGGTCTTTGACGATGAGTAACGCCACGCGGTACATCGTGTACTACTGGTACGAGAGGTTCGGGAAGTGGATAGAGTTCTACCGCACATACGACAGGGAGGCGGCGGAATTTGAGGCAGAGTCCATGAAGAAGATACTCAAGACGAGGACAAGAATCGAGGAGCGGCTGGCACAGCCAGAGAAAGGATGAACACCATGATGGAGTGGAAAGTATTTTGCAATTCCAATGTCGGGAATTACTGCGGGACGGTTCCCGCAGACAGCTTCGACGAGGCGATCTGTTTAGGGCGCGATATATGGGGCATGGACATTACCGGCGCGCAGCCGGTAGAACACCAGACCAACAACTTCGGACACGATGAGTGGAAGCCCTTTCGGTTCTGGCTCCCCGCGCCCGGCGCCGTCGATCACAGAACGTATGAGTGGCTGGAAGATAGCCTACGAAAATTCCTGCAGTTCACAGCCCTGCGGCGGTATGAGATCGCGGTCACATATCAATACACCTCCAGCGCCGCTATGACGGCCACGGTTAGAGTGAAGGATTACAGAGGATAACATACACGCCTGTCCTACCGGGCATACGGGGAGAAAGGAAACGACAATGAGGCTCACCAAGAAGCGTGATTACGACGGGAGCATCCGCAAGGTATGGAGCGATGACAAGGAGGTTTGCTTCGGCATCGTCGGAACCGTGGGCGATCTGCTCCGTGAAGGTGTTTTAGAATATGCGGACTATCCCAAGGAATCGTGGGCGTACATCCCGGCGCCGGGCGTGATCCAGCAGCCGTGCTTCGGGAAAGACCGCGAGGAGGCGCTGTCCAACCTGCCGAAGATGTGAGGAGGATATGACGATGAACAGGGAGAGAAGAAAGGCGCTGCGGGACATCATTGAGCAGCTGGAGGAGTTGAAGGACAGTCTGGAGAGCATTCAGTCCGAGGAGGAGGAATACCGGGACAACATCCCGGAGAATCTGCAGGGAAGCGAAAGGTATGAGCGGGCCGATGAAGCCGTCAGCTATATGGGAGATGCCGCCAGCTACCTGGACGATGTAATCAGCAACATAGAGTCCGCCGTCGAATAGGAGAGCCGTTGCAACGCGAGGCACGGCCCGGAGAGGCGATGCAGGACGCTGGGTAGGCGGAGACACGCCCCGAAGCCGCAAAGCCAGCAGAGAGCCGGGAATCGCCCGGAAACGAGAAAAGCGCCCGCCCCAGGGAAATCCCCCAGGGCGGGCGCTCTCTCATTCGTTCAGTTTTTCCCGCTGCGCTTCGATGGCGCGGGCCAGATCATCCCGGAGGGCGGACATCCGCTCCTCTATGCCCTCGATCACCCAGGACAGCTGCGCGGCGTTGAACTGCGTGTAATCTGTCGGGGCGGTCAGCCGTCTGCTCCCGGTGCGGAAGCCCCACGAGAAGCAGATCGCGCAGATCACCAGCACGGCGATGATCCGGCAGAGTTTCCTCACCACAGCTTCGTGAGCGCCGCCGCCCAGGTCTTGGGGCCGCACTCGCCGTCCCACTCGCTGGACGTGGTGGGGAACAGCTGCTGCTGCAACTTCTTGACCGCCGCCACGGTGTTGGCGCCGTAGCTGCCGTCCACGTCCACGTCCTTGCCGTCAGCACCCTTGCAGCCACGGGCGAAGCAGATGCGCTGGATGCTCTTGACCTCCGCGCCCGTGCAGCCCTTGGTGAGCGTGTGCAGGGTGATGGTGCAGGCGGGGCCTACCTTGGTCGTAGGCTGGGTGCTGCCTCCGGAGCCGGAGCCGGAACTGGAGCCGCCGCTGCTGCTCCCGCCGCTGGACGCGCTGCTGTCATCATACTTCGGATGGCCATAGCCCGCGATGTATGTGGAGGACTGATTGTAGATGTTCTTCTTGACCTGATCGGAGGCGTTGCCCTCCACCACTGTCACCTGACTGGGGGACACGGCTACCACGATGCCGGTATGCACCAGCTCTCCCCCTTGCTGAAAGAACACCTGATCGCCCACCTTCGGGTTGCGATCATAGCGGCCCAGGGCCTTGTAATAGGACGCGGAATAGGGACACGCGGCCCCAAGCGGCCCGGTCTGGCACTCGATGATCTGGCCCTCGGTCTTCCCGAAGATCTTGAAGAACAGCCAGTCCACGAATACGTCGCACCATGCGTATCCGTTTTTGTTCCCGTTGTAATAGCCCGCGTTGGCCAGATCGCGGGCGTACTTCGTCCAGTTGCCGGAGCCGGAGTTGGCCGTGGCGTTATCCAGGCTGCTGTTGCTGGCCTTCTCATGGTAGCCCACTTCTCCGAGGGCCAGTTCGATCAGTTTTTCAAGATTCGTCATTGGTATAATCCCTCCTGTGATTCAAATTGAGGCTGGCCGTGATCCTCTCCACGGTCAGCCCCTTCGGTTTTGTTTTTCTCGGCCTCATACTTCCGATCTTCCACCTGCCAGCGGCGGTTTTCGTGGCGCTCCCTGGTGGTGCGTATCATCCCCATCATCCCGCATTCCCCGGTTATGGCCCCGAAGAATCCATGGGTCAGCGCATCCGACACGACCTTGTCGTGCCACGCGAACACGAAGCACGCCACGATGTACGAGATGGCGGTGATGAACAGCGCGATCAGCATCTTGGTCATGGTGCTGATGCCGTTCTTTTCGTGCTTACCCATTGGCCACGTCCGGCAGCCGCTGCTGTTCCGGGGTCTTGGTGGTGTTCGTCCCGGCGTACCAGCCAAGCACCATCCAGAATGCGCTCTTGACCTCCTCGGCGCCCACGCTGCCGTTGAATACGCAGTAGCCGAAGAACACGCAGGCGGCCAGCGCCAGAAACGTGCGCATCTCGAACAGCGCGGCCAGCTTCTCCGCCAGCATCTCCAGAATTGTCTCTTTCATAGCAATGCCTCCTCAAAAAATTACCGGGTTACTTCAGCCCGGCGCTGCACAGAAGATATGCGATGAGTCCGCCCACGAGGGCGGACATGGCGGCGGCCACCAGCGCCTCCCACCGTTTCCCCGGCTGGCTGGTCAGCGCCTTCACGTCGGCCTTGATCTCCCGGACATCGGATTCCACGGAATCCTGCTTTGTGGCCAAGACCTCCACGGTGGCCACCAGCTTCTCCATGTTGTCCTGCCGTTCTTCCAGCCTATCCAGGCGGTGCGTGTTGCTTTTGCACCGGGCTTCCAGTGAGGCGAAGTTGGCCTCGTCGCGTTCGTTTTCCATACGATCACCCCTCGTTGATTTTTTGTATGAAAAGCGGCACCCCCGCACGGTGGCGGGGGTGCCGATTATTTTCGCTGGCGCCTATGAGCGCCGGATGAGAACGAAGTCCTTTAGTACCTGCTCCCGGAGGGCGTCATTGTTGCAGTGCTGCATCATCCCCAGGTAGCTGACGATCACGCTCTGGCAGTATTCCAGGGGAAGCTCCCCGGTGGCGTAGTGTTCCCGGACATAATCAAGGTGGCGCTTCATCTGCAAGCTGGTACTGCGCCGCAGTTCGATCTTATCCGGCGACACCTGCCGGCCCACAAATTCCACCTTCCGGCCAACGGGGATGACGGCGGTTTTGGAATTGAGTTGGAGGCCCAGATGCTCCTTCAGATGTTCGTCCGTCCAGCCGATGATGTCCCACACCTGGGATTTGTCCGGGGCCAGCACGATCATATCGTCCATGTAGCGGATGTAGTACGGCGCCCTCAGTTCGCGCTTGATGTAGTGATCCAGCGGGGTAAGCACCACGTTGGCGGTCATCTGGCTTATGAGTGAGCCGACCTGCATCCCTATCCCGGACACGCGCTCCGCCGTGGTGACGTCGGTGCATTCCAGCGGGAGTCCGAATGGGCGGTCATCGCAGCGGATGGCCGTTTCCAGGAACCACATCATGTCGGGGTCATCCAGCGGGCGGCCCAGTTCCCGCAGCTGCACATCGACCGGGACACGGAAAAAGAATTTGGCGATGTCCATCTTGCCGATGTACCACTGCTGGGGCTTGTGCTCCACGGTGCGCATCCACGATTGCAGCTTGTTCACGGCCCGGATGGTGCCGCGCCCCGGTATGCTCCCGTAGCTGTGCTCATACATGGATTTCAAGTAGATCGGCCACAGCACATTATAGGCGGAGCAGTTCACGACGCGATCTGCGAAGGGCATGGCGTGGATCAGCCGCACCTTGGGGAAGTATTCATAGAAGGGATGGGGGCGGCCGGGAGTGTAGGTCTTCCACTGGAGCCTGTTCACGTCATTGATGATATGCTCCTCAAGGTTGGCGGAATATTCCAGCACTGCCGCCTTAAACCGCTTGTTCCGGCGGGCAAGGCGGTAGCCGTCATACAGGTTGTCGAAGGTTGCGAACCGTTCAAAAACATGAGAGTGCTTTTCC
>CANQKZ010000007.1 GCA_947624585.1 uncultured Oscillospiraceae bacterium
AGATTTTTCGCCAGATCAATACTAATACTCAACTAAAACCAGCCATTCGCGGCGGTCTTTTTCGCGCCATACTTCGTCAGGGGTCTTGGAAATACACAAAGTATTCCCCGCGCCCCCTTCCTCGTCTGACGCGAAAAATCCTCGCCGCTCGGTGTCTGCTTTTAGTCGAGTATTAGTATAAGGCAAAAAATTGCGGGAATACTTTGTGTATTTCAAAATTTTTTGACGAAATATGGCGGAAAATATGCCGCCAAGATCGGTGCGGCGACTTGTTCAGAGGTTCCGTAATTGGTAAAGGGCTTCGTCCGCCCCGGCGGGCAAAGGATCGAATACACGCAGAGAGGATAAATCGAGACAATGGCAGAGCAGAGAAAAAAAGCGCCCGGGCGCAAGAGCGACACGGGATTTGTGGCGCTGGTATCCGGCGTCATCGTTCTGGCCGTCATCTTGGCGGCCATCCTGGGCACCGGCATCTACGTGGCGGCCCGGAAGACGGTCTTCCCCAACATCACGGTGGCCGGTGTGGATGTGGGCGGCATGAGCTACGAGCAGGCCAGGAGCACGCTCCTGAGCTCCTCCATCGGCATCCCCACGGGCATCAAGGCCACGGCGGTCCTCACCGCCAGCGAGAGCGTATCCATCACCAGCGACGAGGCGGGGCTGACCCTGCCCATCACCGAGACGGTGGACCTGGCCTACGCCTACGGCAGGAACGGAAATTTCTTCAAAAACCTCGGCTCCTTCATTGGCTGTCTCGCCCAGCCCCATGAGGTGTACTCCGAGCGGGAGATGAACGAGTCCGGCGTCCGGGCCAAGATCGCCCAGGCGGCCCAGGCGGCCAACCACACTGCCCAGGAGCCGGGGTATCAGATCACCGACAAAGAGGTGTTCGTCACCCTGGGCGCCTCCGGGTACACGGTGGATGAGGAGGGCGTATTCCGGTTCATCCGCGACACGCTCCTGTCCGGCGTCTCCCGGACCACGGAGGAGTTCTCCGAGGCCGCCACGGCCTCCCCCTCCGACAACGCCCCGGACCTGGAGGCCATCTACGCCCAGGTCTACTCCGAGCCCGTGGACGCCACCCTGGACCCGTTCACCGGCGCCATCACGGAGCCCGTCAACGGCGTCAGCTTCGATTTGGAGGCGGCCCGCCAGCTCATCGACCGGGCCGCGCCCGGGGAGACGGTGCGCATCCCCCTGGTGTTCACGGAGCCCGAGGTCACCAGCGTCAGCGTGGAGGACCTCTACTTCCGGGACAAGCTGGCGGAGAAGGACACCACCCTGGCCACCAGCTCCGCGAACCGCATCACCAACATCACTCTGGCGGCGGCGGCCATCAACGGCTTCGTCATGCAGCCGGGCGAGGAGTTTGACTACAACAAGGTGGTGGGCCAGCGCACCGCCGAGAAGGGCTACAAGCCCGCCGGGGCCTACGTGGGCGGCAAGCACGTGGACTCCGTGGGCGGCGGCATCTGCCAGGTCAGCTCCACCATCTACTACTGCACCCTCATGGCCGATCTGGAGGTCACCCAGCGCACCAACCACGGCTACACCGTCAGCTACCTGCCCGCCGGACTGGACGCCACCGTCAGCTGGCCCAACCTCAATTACAAATTCAGGAACAACACCAACTACCCGGTGAAGATCGTCTGCTGGGTGGAGAACAAGGCCCTCTACGTGGAGCTGTGGGGCACAAAGGAGAACGACCACCGGGTGGAGCTGGAGTCCAACATCATCTCCCGGAAGAGCTACGAGACGGTGGAGAAGGTGGACAACAGCCTGAAGCCCGGCGAGCGGAAGACCGAGAACAGCGGCCAGAACGGCCTCACCTCCGAGGCGTACAAGCTCATCTACGACGGGGACGGCAACCTCATCAGCCGGACCCTGATCTCCAGGGACACCTACAAGCCCATGACCAAGATCGTCCTGGTGGGCCCCAGCCAGACCTCCTCCGGCAACACCTCCGGCGGCACCACCTCGGGCGGCACGACTTCCGGCGGCATGACGACCGGCGGCGATACGACGGGCGTGGGCGAACCCGCTCCCCCTTCCCAGGGCGACGCCCCGGCGGAGGGCGAAACGCCCACCGGCGCCGAGACTCCCACGGGCGCCGACACCCCCACGGACGGCAATGACACCCCCTCAGACACCTCCACGCCTCCCGCTGACGGCGGGGACGCGATCGTGGACCCCTTCGCCCCGGCGGGAGAGGACACCGGCGCGGACACGGAGGATCAGACCGCCGTGGAACTCCCCGACATCGTGGACCCCTTCGCGGACGCCTGGGGAACGGCTGCGGGCGACTGATACTGCATAGGGAACCTCTGAATAAGTCGATATGCCGCCAAGATCGGTGCGGCGACTTGTTCAGAGGTTCCTTAGAACAAGGGCGGCATGGCATCAGCCACGCCGCCCTTATATCGATGATCCCGGCCCGGAGCCGCGCCCGGCTCAGATCAGAGCGGAGGCGTCAGACCCGGAGAAGGTCATTTCAGGCCGTTCTCGTAAGCCTCGATCATCTTCTTGAACGTGTGACCCGTACGACCGTGAAGCTCCGTCAGCACCCTGTCGGCGGTCTCCCCGGTGAAGAGGCGGATTCGGAGCCGCAGAACGCCGTTTTCGGCGGTCACCAGGATGCGGTCGATGTACCTGTCCACAAATTCTTTGGTGATGAGGCCCGAGGCCGCGTCCCGGCGGGCGTCCCGGAGGACCTGGCGGACGGTGTCGGCGCGCTTGCGCATCTCCGCCGGGGTGAGAAGGTCCGCCTCCAGCTCCCGGAGCTTCCGGGAGGCGTCCTCGATCTCTTGGGCGCAGGCCCGGTTCATGGTGAGGAAGTCCCTGTCCTCCAGCTCCCCCATGGCGTTGAAGCTCAGAAGCTTGCTCCTCTTCCTCTCCGCCAGCTCGATTTTGGCCCGCAGCTCCTCCGCCCGCTTTTCCGTGTCCTCCCCGGCGGTGAGGGCGCCGTACATCTCCATATACTCCCCGATGAGCCCGTCCGCGTCCGCGTCGCACCGGCTGAACACCTCATAGAGCAGGGGCCTCAGCTCGTCCTCGTACAGGGCCACGGAGGGGCAGGAGCCCGCGCCGTTTTTGATCTTCCCGGCGCAGACCCACCGGGAATTTTTGTTCCCCCGCCTGTCCCGTGACTCCCGGCGGTAGTAGGGCATGCCGCAGTGGGCGCAGAAGAGCTTCCCGGTGAAGAGGTTGGGATGGTTGCACACGCCCCGCCGGTTCTTCACATCCTCGCTCCGGCGGCGCAGGACCTGGTTGGCCCGCTCCCACAGCTCCTCGGAGACGATGGCCGGGACGATCTCGCCCGTCTCGTCCCGGAACAGGACCCACTCCTCCGGCGGGAGGAATTTCTGCTTTTTGGTAAACATATCCACCACCTTCACCTTGTTGCCCGCGTACCAGCCCTTGTACTTGGGGTTGGCGATCATGCCGGACATGGTGGAGTGGGCGATTTTTTTGCCGTTCAGGTTCCGGTAGCCCTTCTCCCAGAAAAGCGTCTCCAGCCGCTTCATGCTGTACTGGCCCGTGGCGTAGAGGTCAAAGAGCTCCCGCACCATGGCCGCCTCGCTCTCGTCCACCGTGAGCCGCCCCCGGTCCTTCCTGTAGCCGAAGATGCGGCTGTTGCCCAGGACCACGCTCTGCCTGATGGCCTGCTGATGGCCGAATTTCACACGGGAGGACAGCTTGCGCAGCTCGTCCTGGGCGATGGAGGACATGATGGACAGGCGAAGCTCCGAGTCCTCGTCGAAGGTGTTGATGTTGTCGTTCTGGAAAAAGACCCCAACCCCGTCCGACAGGAGCTGGCGGGTGAACCGGATGGAATCCAGGGTGTTTCTGGCGAAGCGGGAGATCTCCTTTGTGATGATGAGGTCAAATTTCCCCTCCGCCGCGTCGGCGATCATGCGGTTGAAGTTCTCCCGCCGCCGGGTGGAGATGCCGGACAGGCCCTCGTCCACGTACCCCGGAACGAACTCCCAGGCCCGGTTGCGGCGGATCAGGTCCTCGTAGTAGCCGATCTGGTTCCCCAGGGAGTTGAGCTGTTCGTCCGACTCCGACGACACCCGCGCGTAGTAGGTGACCCGGAGGGGCAGGTCGTAGACCGATTTCGTCCTGAGCTGTTGACGCACAAAATGAAGTTCCATATGCGCCTCCTCGATAGATTTACGTTATTATATTACCACGCGAAAAGATAATAATCAACCGATGGGGGAATTTACCTTACCTCCGCCAAAAAAACGGATTTTTTCTGTATCTTTTCGCGCCTCAACGGCTCTAACAGATGTCAGGAGGTGACGGCGGTGGAGGAGTTTGAGCGGATATTTGAACAATACGCGCCGGTGGTCTACCGGTTCCTGCTGTCCCACTGCGGGGACGCGGAGCTGGCGGAGGAGCTGACCGGGGAGACGTTCTACCGGGCGTATCTGGCCGTGGGCTCCTTCCGGGGGGAATGCCGTGTGGAGACGTGGCTGTGTAAAATCGCCCGGAACGCCCTATCGAAGGAGCGGCGGCGGCGCGGGAGGCTTGCCGAGGCGGACCCGGAGACGCCGGACCCCTCGGCGGACCTGTTCGCCCGGTTCGCGGACCGGGAGCAGGCCCTCCGCATCCACCGGCACCTGCACGCCCTGCCGGAGCCATACCGGGAGGTGTTCACCCTGCGGGTCTTCGGGGAGCTGCCCTTCCGGGACATCGCCGGTATCTTCGGGAAAACCGAGTCCTGGGCCAAGGTCACCTACTACCGGGCCAGGGACAAGCTTATTGCCAGATTGGAGGAGGAAAATGGAAATCAACTGTAACATCGCCGGGGACCTGCTGGCCCCCTACCTGGACGGCACCTGTTCCCAGGACACCCGGAAGCTCCTGGAAGCCCACCTGGCGGAGTGCGCCGCCTGCCGGGAGAAGCTTCGCCGGATGCGGGGGGAGGATGAGGAGATGCCGGAGGAGGCCCTGGTTTCTGCGGAGGAGATCCGCCGGAATCTCACCGCCTACGCCAAAAGGGTCGCCCGGAGGCGGGCGGTCATCGCCATCGCGTCGGCGGCGCTGGGCATACTCGCCGTGTGCATCCTGACGCTGGCGGGGCTGGCGGTCCAGGATATGCGCCGGACGGCCCTTCCGCCGGTCTACAGCGTCCCGCCGGAGGTCACGGAGGACCCGGACGCGGACATCGGCGGCAGCGCCTGGGACCCCTCCCGCTGGGAGGGCGTGTACGACCTGACTACGGGGCCCCTGGAGACAACCGCCGGGGAGGTGGGAGAGTTCGTGCTCTTCACCAACAACGCGGCCGTCGCCGTGGAGATCACCGGCGCGGACAGGGAGGTGTACCTGTGGAACGTTGAGAACCCGGAGCACCCCATCCGATTCTCCCAGGCCGCGCCCCACGTCTTCGAGGGCCTGTCCGCCGCCTGGCGCTACCGGGTCACCGTGGACGCCCCGGAGAGCACCCCCGTCACCGTCACTGACGGGCGGGTGGTCAGCTTCTGGGCCAGCCTCAGGAGGGTGATCGGGGAAATTTTTTAGAAATTGAACTTGAAGTTTAATGACAAACGGGAAAAAGTGTGCTATACTGCACTCAATTCTACCGAAAGGAACGACGACGATGCTGAAGCTCTTCGCACTCTGGAATCAGCGCCCTCAGGCCATGTACCCGGTATATGGTTTCGATTTCACGCGCCCGGATCCGGATAAGCGAAGGTGAGTTCCCTTCACCGCCTTTGAGAAGGCCGCTTGTCCCCCAGGGGGCGGGCGGTCTATTTTATACAAAGGAGGTGAAAACAATGTCGCACATCCCCACCGTGGACCTGGTCCGCACGGGCGAGAACATCGTAAGGCTCCGCAAGGCGGCGGGGCTCTCGGTCCGGGACCTCCAGCTGGCCCTGGGCTTCGCCTCGCCCCAGGCCATCTACAAGTGGCAGAAGGGCGTCTGCCTGCCCACCGTGGACAACCTCCTCATCCTGGCGGAGCTCCTGCGGGTGACCATCGACGACATCCTCATCGTCAATTTCCTCATCTGCGCCTGACCCCCCCTCCCGGCGGCCCGGCGCGGCCTTGCAACGGGGTTGATTTCGGAGAGGTCCCCCTTAATTTCAAGAAAATTTCCTTAATTTCAAACGAAAATCCTTAATTTCAAAGAAAATTCCTTAATTTCAAAGCCCCCAAAACCCCAAAACCCTTGCGGCGCAAGGAGTTTGCCCTTAATTTCAAAATTTCAGGCCTTTTTGGCCTTTTAAAACGGTTACAGCTTTGTAACTATTTGAAATCAGCGCGAAGAGTCACCGGCTTTTCAGGGACAACGTGGCCTCCACGGGGACGAGCCTGGGGTTGACCACGAAGTATTTGGTGGACCTGCCGCCCAGGGGGCGGACGGTGGCCTCGCGGATATAGCCCCTGTCCTCCAACTCCCCCAGGGCCGCGCCGAACTCCCTGGTGGTGGGGAAACGGCCGGAGCATCTCCTGTACAGCTCCCGGCGGAGGCCGTAGATCCAGCCCTCCCGGTCCAGCAGCTCCGCGATGTACCTGGCGTCCTGCTCCAGGGCGGACGTCTCCTCCGCGTCGTACACCTTCTCCGCCTCCTTTCCCAGATACAGCGCGAAAAGGGCGGCGCAGCTCATAGTCGCCACGCTTATGGGCGTCCGGGTGGGGTCGCCGCTGACAGTACAGGTGTGGAGGATGGCCGCGATGCGCACCATGGCCCCGATCAGCTTCCCGCCCCAGTCGCGCATATTGGCCCAGGGGCCGGAAAGCTTGCGCTCTATATGGTCCTGCATCTCAAGACGTATCTCCTGGGCTTCGGGACTCAGGGTGACGGTCCCCCTCCAGGGGGCGGTCAGGAGAAAGCGGACGAGCCCCCGGTAGTCCTCCTTCAACTCCTGTGGGACCGGGTCCGGGTTCGACTTCCTTCGCCCCAGGGCCGTGGGGCACTTCACATACAGGAACCGGGCGGTGAGGCCCCGGCCCCGGAACTGGCTGTTCCCCGTCACCTCCCGCAGGACCGTGGGCTGGACCGTCAGCATCACCGTCAGGCGCGGGTCCTTCACCTGATTGACGCCCCGCCCGATGCGGTCCACCACGATCTCGTCCCCCGCGTGGGCCTTGAGATACACGTCCAGATTCCCCACGGATTCGTACCGTCCGGCGGCTATGTAGCTGAAAATGCCCCCCTCCGACGACGCCAGGGTGACGCACCCGCCCTGGGAGTCCATCAGGTCCACCAGCTTTTCCGGCGTGGCATCGTCCACCAGAAGACGGCAGGGCGCCTTGGGCTGAAAGGCCGCCATCTCCTCCGCCGCCTTGCGCAGCTTCTCCGACGCCCGTTCAAACTCCGGCGTCCCCGGCGCGGTGGAGGCCACGCCGCGCTGCTCGTTCTGGACGCACTTTTCCAGCGCCGCCCGCATCCCCGCCGACCAGGCCACGTCCCCCGCCTCCAGCTCCCGGACCTCCCGCTCATACTCCCGCACCGGGTCCAGAAGGGCCGAGAGCACCGCGCTCTTCCGCTCCCCCGGCTCCGCCACCGCCATGGTAAACAGACACAGCGGCTCCCGCCAGTCCGGCGTCACCTCCACCGTGTACTTCGACTGGGCCGCCGTGGCCAGCACCCCCAGGGACAGAAGCCCCGCCATCCGTATGTCCGTCTGCGTCGACTCCGCCAGGGCCGTCACGTACTTATACACCGGCTCGGGCAGCGAGTCCGCCGGGAAATCCGGCTCCTCCTCCTTTTTGAACTTCATGGGCACGGGCCAGGGAAGCTCCGCCACCCCCCGCAGGTCCCAGTCCAGAGTCGCCAGGTATTCCTCATTATATCGCTCCATACTTACGTTCCCTCCTTATCTAAGTTTTATGAAGCTTTTTGATGGTTCGTATTATAGCACAGTCGGAAGGAAAAAGCAAGCCCTATTTTGAATTATTTTAAAGCTTTCCCCTAGACGCTCAAATAGTTACAAAGTTGTAACCGTTTGAAAACGCCAAAAACGCCTGAAATTTTGAAATTAAGGGCAAACTCCTTGCGCCGCAAGGGTTTCCGGGTTTTGAGGGCTTTGAAATTAAGGAATTTTCTTTGAAATTAAGGATTTTCCTTTGAAATTAAGGAATTTTTCTTGAAATTAACGAAGCCGGGGCTGAAAAAAAGCGGACTGTCGCGAGAACAGTCCGTTTATTTTTACTTCGCCGGGATGGCGGTCAGATTTTGGAGTATCCGAAGGTGTTCACCACCGCGTCGACGGGCTCGCCGTGTTTGCACATGGGGCACTCCGAGGGGGAGTAGGACACGTAGTCGGGGATGGTGTTGGTGTCGAAGAGGGAGACGACGGGCAGACCCTCCACGTTGTCCAGGGCGGCGTAGATGGCCGCCGCGCCCACCACGCGGCCCCCGTAGTACTCCACGCTCTGGCGGCCCAGAAGCGCCGTCTTGCCGGTGGTCATGGAGCAGGCCAGGATGAGCACGTGCTTGCCCTCCAGCATGAACCGGGCGTTGTCCCGGAAGATCAGCTTCCCGCCGCTGTCCAGCTCGCCCTTGACGATGTAGATGTTGCTCCCCTCGCTGAGGGACCGGCCCCCCGCCTTTGTCAGCTCCTTCGCCAGACACGTCCCGATGACGCTGGTGCCGTCCATGCACAGGACGGAGTCCACCGGGAAGCGGCCCTTCACCTTTTCGCACAGCCTGTGGGCCACGGCCTCCGCCCCCTTCAGGCTGTATTTCTGGGCGGTCACGTCGATAAAGTAGTTGATATGGCTGTTTTTGGTGGCGAAATGGCCTCTTGCCGCCAACAGCGGCTGTCCGCCGATCTTAGCGAGGGTAAAGAACCTGGGTTCCATAGCGTTTGCCTCCTTGCCTTTGGTTCGTTTCACGATTTTTCCAAAAAACGGCGCGCCCGGCCCCTTCCGCCGGTCCCGCGCCGGTTCCATTCGCCTTATTATAACAGGTTTTGAAGCATTTGGCAACAGGAAATTTTCATTTACCCGCGCTCTCCCCTCCCCCGCCCGCCGAATGCCGGATTTGCATCGATCCGGAGCGGAAAAAATCCGGGGAAGCCCGAAAACCTCCCCGGTGGTTTGCGTGTATCCAAATTGCCCGGTATGTGGCGGGACACTGGCAGAGAGGCATCAGTTCACGATGGCCTTCTCGGTGTCCTTGTCGAAGACGTGGATCTTCTCGGCGTCCAGGGCGACGGTGATCTTGCTGCCGTAGCGGGCCTCGGTAGCGGCGCTGACCTTGGCGGACCACTGGACCTTCTTCACGTTGGCGTAGGCGTCGTCGGAGAACTGGCGCTGGATCTCGGCGGGCTTCTCGTTGAGCAGGTTGAAGTACAGGAGCACCTCGGAGCCCAGGAGCTCGTAGCCGTTGACGGTCACCTGGAACTGGGTGTCGGGGTGGGCGGCCAGCTCGTGCTCGGCCTCATAGATGGCCTCGGGGCGGACGCCCATGATGACCTTCTTACCCACGTAGCCCTTCTCCCGCAGGACCTTGGCCTTGGCGTCGTTGAGCTTGACCCTGTGCAGGTCGAACTCCAGGAACACGTCGTTGTCCTTGGCGGTGCACTCGGCGTTGATGAAGTTCATCTGGGGGCTTCCGATGAATCCGGCCACGAACAGGTTGTCCGGGTGGTTGTACAGCTCCCGGGGGGAGGCGACCTGCTGGATGATGCCGTCCTTCATGACCACGATCCTGGTGCCCAGGGTCATGGCCTCGGTCTGGTCGTGGGTGACGTAGATGATGGTGGCGCCCAGGCGCTGATGGAGCGCGGAGATCTCGGCGCGCATCTGGACACGGAGCTTCGCGTCCAGGTTGGAGAGCGGCTCGTCCATCAGGAACACCTTGGGTTCACGGACGATGGCGCGGCCCATGGCCACACGCTGTCTCTGGCCGCCGGAGAGAGCCGCCGGCTTGCGCTCCAGGAGCTCCGCCAGGTCCAAAATCTGGGAGGCATCCTTGACCTTCTTGTTGATCTCGTGCTTGGGGGTCTTGCGGAGCTTCAGGCCGAAGGCCATGTTGTCCTTGACGGACATATGGGGGTAAAGAGCGTAGTTCTGGAACACCATCGCGATATCCCGGTCCTTGGGCTCCACGTCGTTCATGATCTTGCCGTCGATCATGAACTCGCCGTCGGAGATGTCCTCAAGTCCCGCGATCATGCGCAGGGTGGTGGACTTGCCGCAGCCGGAAGGGCCGACGAAAATGATGAACTCCTTGTCCTCGACTTCAAGGTTGAAGTCCTTGACTGCTTCGTAGCCATTGGGGTAGATCTTGTAGATGTGCTTCAAAGACAGACTTGCCATGGTTAACCCTCCTGAATTTATCAAAGTTTTTATTTACTACCATATATCTAAAAGGGGTTGGCCCCTGTTGTCAACACTTGAGCCGGACCCAGACCGTCATCTCCCCCGGCCTCCGGTTGCCCCAGAAGCAGTAGGGGACGAAGCGCAACCGGCAGGGCCGTTTGTCCGGCGGCCTTGTGCTGTAAAGCCCGGCCTCCCACGTATCGCGGGTCCCCAGGGCCTCCACCCGCACGCACCCGCTCAAAAGCGACAGCTCGAACTCCTCGGTCAGCGGCTCCTCCGGGTCGATGGCAAGAGCCGACAGGCCGGGGCCGTTGTCGGCCTCCTCCAGGCAGTAGACCAGCGGCCCGCGTTTGACCGCCGCTTTCCCGGCGTCCGCCGTAACTCTTGGGTCGGCGTAGACCAGCTTTGGGCGCATCTCGAAGGAAAAATCGATCTCCACCTTCTCCCCGGACAGCTCCAGGGCGGCGTAGCCCCGGCAATATTCCGGCTTGGCCGGCTCGTCGTTCACGGTGAAGCTCGTGGACTCGGCGTATTCCGGCACCCGGATGAGGAACCGGCCCTTCATCGGGCCCCGCGCCCAGATCCTGACATTGACAACCCCCTCCTGGGGAAAGACGGAGCGGACGTTCACGACGACATCGGTATCTCCCAGCCGCGTCCTGTAGATGCCGCCGATGAACAGGTTGAGCCGAAGCTCATCCTCCCCCCGGAAGAGGACGTATTCGCCCAGGGAGGCGATGGTCCTGGCGATATTGGGCGGACAGCAGGCGCATCCGAACCACTTCCGCCGCCTCGGCTCCACGTGGGCCTTGTCGGTGGCGGGCTTGTGGAAGCCGGGCACCACCTCCAGGGGATTCACATAGAAGAAGCTCTTCCCGTCCATGGCCGTCCCCGCCAGCACCGTGTTGTAGAGGGCCAGCTCGGCGGTGTCCATGTACCGGGCCTCCCCGGTGACGCGGGCCATGCGCTTGCAGAACATGGCGAGGGCGGCGGACGCGCAGCTCTCGGCGTAGGCAGAGTCGTTGGGCAGGTCGAAATCGGCGGTGAACCGCTCCAGCGTCCCGGAGCTGCCCACCCCTCCGGTGATGTACATCCGGCGCTGGGTCACATTTTCATAGAGCCTCTCGCAGGCGTCCAGCAGTCCCCGGTCCCGGTAACTCCCCGCCAGGTCCGCCATGGCGGACAGCAGGTACAGCGCCCGGACCGCGTGGCCCTCCACCGTCTTCTGCTCCCGGACCGGGGCCTGGGCCTGCCCGTACTCGGGGATGTAGGGGTTCCGGTCGTGCCACACGTCGATGAACCGGGGCAGGGAGGACTCGCGGCTGAGGTAATCCGTGGTCCCGCGCCTGTTTACGAAGTCGTAGGCCATCCGCCGGTACCGTTCCCGCCCGGTGGCCTCGTAGAGACGCATCAGCGCCAGCTCGATCTCCTCGTGGCCGGGGACCGCGTCCTCATATTCCGGGGTGTGGAACACCTGGCAGATGAGGTCCGCGAAGCGGCACATGGCCTTCAGGAATCTGTCCTTCCCGGTGACGTTGTAATAGGCCACGGCGGCCTCGATGAAGTGCCCGGCGGTGTAAAGCTCGTGGCCCTCCTTCAGGTTACAGAACTGGCGGCCCGGGTAGAGGGTGGAGAAGTAGCTGTTCAGGTACCCGTTCTCCCTCTGGGCCTTTATGACCAGGTCGATCATCTCATCCGCCGTCCGCTCCAGCTCCCGGTCCGGTTTGAAGCTCAGGGAGTAGGCCACGGCCTCCAGCCACTTGGCCAGGTCCGTGTCCTGGAAGACGAAGCCCTCGAATCTCCCCTCCTCCAGTCCCGCCGCGATGCGCAGATTCCTCACGCACCGGCTGGGCGGCGCACCCGGGACCCGGTCGCACAGGGAGTCCAGCTGGTAGGGGATCATCTCCTCCGTCACGAGCCTCAGCCGCTCGTTCCAGAAGCTGTCGTCGATCTTCAAATCCTTCAGCGGTATGGCCGACAGCGTCTTTTCAAACTCAGCCATCCATCTATCACCACCTTTAACGGGTCGGGTGTCAATTTATCTGCCGATCCTCAGCTCCGCCACGCTGGCGGCGGGGAGCTCCACCGTGAAGCCCCTGTCGTCCCCCGCCACATTGAAGTCCCTCTCCCGGACCTTATCCGGGTCGTCGAAGGTGTTGTGGTCGTGTACGTCGCCGGAGGCCACGATCCTGGACTCCTCCACGGTCCCGTAGGGGCCGCCGGACAGCTCCACGCGCACCGTCTCGGCCTCGGTCATGGAGAGATTTGCCAGCGTCACCGTGACGACGCCCCGCCCGTCCACGGAGACGGACTCGGAGATCTGGGGGACCGGCGCCTCGCCCACGCCCACGGCCTTCACGCCGGTGAGTTTGCTCTCCACCAGGTCCGCGCCCTGGTGGCGGCGGTACATATGCATCACGTGGTAGGTGGGTGTCCGCAGCATCCGGGGGCCCTCGGTGAGGATCACCGACTGGAGCACGTTGACCATTTGCGCAAGACACGCCATCTTCACCCGGTCGGAGTGCTTGTTGAATATGTTGAGGGTGACGGCGGCGATGAGCGCGTCCCGCACCGTGTTCTGCTGGTAGAGGAAGCCCGGATTTGTGCCCGGCTCCACGTCGTACCACGCGCCCCACTCGTCCACCACCATGCCGATCTTCTTCTCGGGGTCGTATTTGTCCATGACCTTGCCGTGCTGGCGGATGAGGTCGTCCATGTACAGGGCTTTTTTCAGAGTCGTGTAGAAAACCTTCTCGTCAAAATCCAGCGCCGGGCCCTTGTGCATCCATCCGCCCGGGTGGACGTAGTAGTGGAGGCTCAGCCCGTCCATGAAGCCGTGGGCCTCCTCCGGCTGGGGGAATTTGAAGCAGGTGCGAAGCACCCCCTCGGTCCAGTCCGCGTCGTCCACGTTGGCGCCGCAGGCGATCTTTTTGAGCTTGGCGGTCTTGTCGTAATGCCGCACGTAGGTCTGGTATCTTCTGTAAAGGTTCCCGTAGTACTCCGGCGTCATATTGCCGCCGCAGCCCCAGTTTTCGTTGCCCACGCCGAAGTAGTCGACTCTCCAGGGCTCGGGATGTCCGTTCCTGGCCCGCAGGTCCGCCATGGGGGAGACGCCGGGGAAGGTCATGTACTCCACCCACTCGCTCATCTCCCGGACGGTGCCGGAGCCCACGTTGCCGTTGACGTATGTCTTGCACCCGATCTGGCGGCAGAGCTCGAAATACTCGTGGGTGCCGAAGGAGTTGTCCTCGGTGACGCCGCCCCAGTGGGTGTTGATCATCTTTTTCCTGTTTTCCTTGGGGCCGATGCCGTCCTTCCAGTGGTACTCGTCGGCGAAGCACCCGCCGGGCCAGCGGAGGACCGGGACCTTCAGCTCCCGCAGGGCCTCCACCACGTCGGTGCGCATTCCGTTGACGTTGGGGATGTCCGAATCCTCCCCCACGTACAGCCCCTCATAGACGCACCGGCCCAGATGCTCGGAGAAGTGGCCGTAGATCTCCGGCTCGATGCGGCTCAGGACGTGATTTTCGTTGATTTTCAGAACTGCCATATCATTTTCCTCATTTTGCCGGACCCACATCCGGTTTTTAAGCGAAGCGGTGCCGTCGCTTTTCCAAGGACACGGGACGCGCTCGCGTCTTTGGAAAAGCGGGGCTTCCGGGGAAGCCCCGCAAGGTTCGGCTTATTTTCTTGCCGTTTTCAGACTTACGCGACGGCCAGGATCTCCACGTAGGCGTGGTCGGTGGTCACATGGACGTAGCAGGGATCGTCGGCGGTCAGGGTGGACTTGACCAGAGCGCCCTCGGTCATGGTGGTGCCGTCGGCGCCCACGAAGGTCATGTTCAGGGTGATGTCGCCGCCCTCACGGGTGATGACGGCGGTGACCTCGGCGTCGCCCATCAGGTTCAGCCATCCGGCCCAGTCGTCGCCCCAGGAGGTCTCAAAGGCCCCGCTGTAGGCCTCATCGCCCCAGCCGTAGGCGTCGGCGCGGACGACGGCGTACTCCTTGTAGCCCTCGAAGTTGTCGGCGCTGGCCACCTTGTCGGTGGTGACGGCGGTGTTGGTGAAGGCCAGGACGAAGTTATCCCAGTTGTTAGCAAGGTCGGAGTAGTTGTTGAGCTTCATGGTGACGGTGGCGCCGTCAGCGACCTCGAAGCCGTCGGAGGTGTCGCTCCAGAAGCCAGCGTCGCGGGCCACGGTGCCCAGCGCGTCGATGGCGCTGGGGTCAGCGGCGATCTCGGGGAGCACGGGAGCGGCGGGCTCTTCGGGCTCGGAGCCGTCGCCGTCCACGGGGCCGTCATAGGTGGGCTCCTCGGTGGAGGCGGGAACGGTGCCCTGCTGATAGAGGGAGAGGACCTGGCCGGGGGTCAGAGCCTCGTCATAGACGTACAGCTCGTCGATGAAGCCCTTGTAGAGGGTATCCCAGAAGTTGATGCCGATGTAGCCCTCAACGCCGTCGCCCATGAAGATCTCGGGGGCGAAGCCCTGATAGTACTTGTTCTCGGCGTTGGCGTCGAACTTCAGCTCGCCGTTCAGATAGAACTGGCAGCCCACGCGCTCGCCCATGGGGGCGTTGGTGGCCTCGTCCACGTACTGGTAGCGGCCGCCGTCCACCACGAAGGTGAGGAGCGCCCACTCCTTCTTGCCGACGGTCTGTCCGTCGAGGGCGCCGGTCCAAGGCCACACGCCGCCGTCGATCTGGTCGGCGCTGACGGAGGAGTTGCGGTTCCAGACGATGGGGTACAGAGTCTCATCCCAGCTGCCGCGGGTCACGTTGAACCAGGAGACAGTGGTGTTGGCGGCATCATGGCCGGGGTTGCGGCCCATGGTGACGGAGGGGGTGAAGTTGGAAAGACGGGAGGCGTTGTACCAGAAGGACACGGTATAGGTGTCGTCGGTGGGGGGCACCAGGTTGTCGAGCCGGACGCCGTACTTGCCGTCCAGATAGAGGGCCTTGCCCACGGGGCCGCCGTCGGCCAGCATGATCTCATGGACGCTGGGGTTCAGGTCGTAGGTGGCGCCGTCGTTGGGGCTGTCATCGGCCTTGACGTCCTGGAACACGGCGGTGAGGCCGGTGGTGTCCTCAAAGCTCCAGTAGTTCAGCGGAGTCTCGGGGAGAGCCTCGGGCTCCACGGGGGCGGGCTCCACAGTCCCGGCATCCTCGCCGGTGCCGTCTCCGGCGGTTCCGTCGTCAGCGGGAGGGGTGGTGGTGTCGCCGGTGGTGTCGGATGTATCGCTGGGGGTGGTGGTGTCGCCGGTGGAGCCGCCGTCGGTGGTGGTCTTGTCATCGCCGCCGCAGGAAACGAGGCAGAACACCATGACAAGCGCCAGCATAAGTGCTATAAGCTTTTTCATTGTAGTCTCCTTCCGAAAGATAGGAAATTTGAGTATTTATTTCATCCGCAGCGCGGACAAAACCGGTTTACTTGCCCTCGAACTCGTCGACGATCTGCTGATAGAAGGCGGTCTCGTCCTCGCTCATCACGTTGTAGAGGGAGTTGGGCCCGAAGTAGTCCACCATGGCCTTGGCGTGGTAGTAGTCGGCGTTGCGCTGGGCCTCGTCCTTGTAGTCGGCGGCCATGCCCCGGCCCTGGTCAACGATGTCGTGGATGCCGATCTTGTTGAAGTACTCATCGCAGAAGTTCCAGTAACCGGCGATGTTGGTCCAGCCGAAGGAGATGGGCTGCATGCAGGAGGCGAAGTAGTCGCGCCACAGCTGCTTGTGCTCGTCGTCCATGCCCGCGCAGTAGACGTTGTTGATGTACTCGTCCCAGATGCCCTCATCCTTGGTGATGGGCACGGGCATGACGTCGTTCTTCAGGGGCACGCCGGAGGCGTTGGTGTTGTTCACGTCGGCGAAGATCTCGTTGCGGGTGTGCCAGCCGTCCACGCCGAAGGACAGGAACTTCAGAAGCTCATATGCCTCGCGGGGATACTTGGTGCCGGAGGAAACTCCGCCGTAGTCGATGGTGGCGATGGAGTGATGGCCCGCGTCGGCGTCCGCCTCGGAGACGGCGGGGATGACGTAGGGGACGATGTCAAGGCCGGGGTTGGCCTCCAGGAAGGCGGGGGCGTTCCAGGAGCTCTGGAAGGTCCAGAACGCCTCGGAGAACACGGCCACGTGTCCGGTCTGGCCGAACCACAGCTCCCAGTCGCCGGTCCAGTCTTCATTCTCCTGGGTCTCACGGGCGGGGGCCACATAGCCGCCCAGCTTCAGGTCGGAAAACTCCTGCTCGCCCACAGCCCAGGCGGACAGGTCGAAGGTCTTGCCGTTGAAGCCGAACTCGCCGATGTACTGCTGTCCGGCGGCGATGCCGTAGTAGGAGTCAAGGCGGTTGTAAACGCCCAGGCCATAGTACTTCATGCCGTCCACGTCGGTGTGGCCGGTGGCGTTCTTGATGATGTCCACCATCTCGCTCCAGGTCCAGTTCTGGTTGGGGATGGGCAGGTTCAGAGTCTTCAGAACGTTCCGGTCAATGAGGATGATGCCGGGGAAGAACTTGAAGGGCACGCCATAGCGCTGGCCGCCCTCCAGGTGGAAGGTGCCGAGCTGCGCGTCGTTGACGGTGTCAGCCAGGTTCTTTGTCTCGTTGTCGGAGTTCCAGTAGCCGGAGATGTCCAGCAGCAGGCCGTTGGACAGGGCGTAGTCGGCGTCGGAGTACATGATCACGTCCGGCGTGGTGCCGTTCTGGACCATGGCGGCCAGGGCGTTGGTGTAGTCGTCGCCCACGGCGGCGTAGGACACGCTGACTTTGATGTTGGGATAGATCTCCATGAAGCGCTGGGCCAGCAGCTCGTCGACCTCCTTCTGGTCGAAGCTGTGGACGCTCAGGGTGATCTCCTCGGTGGTCATGTCGGTGGCTTTCTTGTACTTGTAGCCGTTGATCTCAACTTCCTCGTACTCGTTGGAAACGGTGGTCGCGCCCTCGTAACCGCCGCTGCCGCCGTCCTCACCGCACCCCGCCAGGATGCCGACCAGCATCAGGCAGGCCAGAGTGAGCGCCAATATCTTCTTTTTCATAAATGCCTCCAATGTTTTTTATTTTGACAGGCTCCGCGCCTGTACAATACATCTTTTATACCATAGGATACGGGGAAATATTTTACGAGCTTGTTAATATCTTTTAACATTTTCGTAAATCTCCCCTTCCCCCCGAGGCGGGGACCGGCCTCGGTCCCCGTCCGGGGCGGGATGGATCTTATTCGCCCGTGATACCGGCGCGGTCGATGGACTCAACGAACTGCTTCTGAAGCACGAAGTACAGGAGCATCAGCGGCAGGACGGTGAGCATGGTTCCCGCCATATTGATGGACTCATTGAGGCTCGTGGCGCCGCTGACGGCGGTGGATGAGTAGGTGGAGTAGTTGCTGGCGAAGTTCTGGAGCTGGAGCACCAGGGAGGTCATGCCCTGTCCGGCGATGCCGCGTACGTAGAGGTTGGTCAGGTACGACTCGTTCCAGTACCACACGAAGGAGAACAGCGCCACGGTGATGAAGGCGGGCTTGGCGCTGGGCAGGGCCACCTTGTAGAAGGACTCAAAGTAGCCCGCGCCGTCGATCTTGGACGCCTCGATCAGGACCTTGGGGATCTGGCGGAAGAACTGCCAGAAGATGAGGATGAAGATGGGGGCGTTGATGCCCTGGCCCACCATGGAGGGCAGGATGAAGGCCCAGATGGTGTTGAGGATGCCAAGCTTGGAGTAGAGCACGTAGGTGGGGATCATGGTGACCTGGCTGGGAAGGACGAAGCTCAGGATGATGATGCCCATGCAGATGTTGTGGCCCCGGAAGTTGAACCGGGCCAGGCCGTAGCCGATGATGGAGCAGGAGATCAGGTTGCAGATGGTGGGAACGCCCGCGATGATGATGCTCTGCCCCAGGGAGCTCCAGAATTTCATGCTGGCCGCCGCCTGCTTGTAGTTGCTCAGGTTCAGGGAGCTGGGCAGCCACTTGATGGAGGAGTCCAGAAGGTCGTCCAGAGTCATGAAGCTGGTGGAGACCATGTGGAGGATGGGATAGAGGTAGATGAAGCCGATGCAGATGAGCAGGGCGTAGACCATGAAGAGCTTCAAAAAGCCCTCTCTGTCCTTGGTGCCCATGAGAAAGCGGCGGACCTTGTCCTTTGTGATGTTCTTATACCAGGGCTTCTTGCTGTAGGTGTGCTCAGTAGTCCTCTCTTGACGTGGTGCGCGAGGTGATCTTGCCCTGCGCTCTCTGACGCTCAATACGTTTTGCATTGCGAACGTTCCTCCTTTCGATCTTTTTACGGTCACGGGCCTCACGCTTCTGGGCCTTCTTGGCGCGCTTGACCTGCTTCTCATAGGCGCCCTTGCGGGTCATGAGCAGGAGGGCGAAGAGGCCGACGATGAGCAGGACGACCACGGTGTACAGCCATGCCATGGCCGCCGCGTATCCGTAGCCCTTCTCCTTGGTGCCGGAGACCATGGAGGTCTGGATGAGCCCGATGATGGGGTTGGTGGAGTTGCTGGAGATGAAGATGACGGTGTAGACCACGTTCAGGAGGATGAGGGACTTGATGTTGGGAAGGGTGATCTTCCAGAAGCACTCCCACCCGGAGCCGCCGTCGATCTTGGCGGCCTCATACATGGACTTGTCGATCTTCTGCAAGCCGGAAAGGAAGATCAGGATCTGGACGCCGGAATACCACAGCGTCGTGATCATGTTGTTGAAGAGGTCCGAGATGGGGTCCGCCAGCATGGACGGGAGGACCCCCGAGATGGCCGAGGTGATGGCGTTCATGTCGATGGCCGAGACGCTGCCCGCGCCCTCCTCGGTGAGCATCCCCAGGATAGGCCCGGAGACGATGATGACGGGCAGGAAGAAGATGAGCCGGAAAAACCCCTTTCCCTTGATCTTCATGTTCAGCATCATGGCGATGATCAGGGCGAACACCACGATGATGGGCACCGACAGGATGGTGCTTGTGATGTAATCCACCAGCTGCACCAGGAAGTCCGGGTCAGAAAGGAGGATCTGGGTGAAGTTCCCGAACTTCTGGAAGGTGTACACCAGGCCCTGCGGGGTGTTCCTGATGTTGTTCAGCGAGTACCACAGGCTCGCGCCCAGGGGGTAGGCCATGAAGACGGCGGCGCCGATGAACCAGGGGATCATGAAGATGTATCCCTTTCGGGCGTCCCTCTTCTCCAGCTTGCCGGACCGCAGGTGTTTGAGTCTGTTTCTGATCTCTTTTTTGTCCTTGCGGGTCATTTTTTTCGTTTCTTCCATCGTCACTCACCTACCTTATAGGACAGGGCGTCCACGGTCACGCCGTCGGCGGAGAGGGCCGATGCGGTGTAGTTCACGTAGATCCTGACTCCGTTTTCATATGTGACACGGACCAGGCCGTTGTCAAGGACTTCGTGGTCAAGGATGCAGGATGTGCCGACGAGCTCGGACAGGGCCCGCAGCTCCCGGTCATACTGGGCGATGGTCTCCCGGTAGCTGTCGAACTCCAGGGAGTAGAGGTTGGCGGAGTTGGTGTAGATGAGCTTGGAGGAATCCTCCGCCGTCACGTAGAAGGAGGGATAGGCCCCGGACTCCACCATCTTCAGGAAGTTCTCGGTCTTGTTGGCCTCAAAGTTCACGTAGTTTGAGTAGATGGGGACCACGCCCTTGAGGACCATGGACAGGAACGGGATCTCCTGGTCGATGTACAGGTAATCGGAGGACTCCAGCGGCATATCCAGCATGGCGTCGGCGTACTTCCACATGTACTGGTTGGGCGTCTCCAGCACCAGGTTCATGTTGGCGTCCACCTCGGACACCGCGTCCAGGAACATATCCATGGTGTCGGTGCGGGAGTAGTAGTTGCCCTTGTAGCTGTAGCAGAACAGGTTCCCGGTGATGCCGGTGACGGCCATGTTGCGGATGTTGTCCCTGAGGGCGTCCTGCGCCAGGTCGGCCAGATTCTCGCCGGCCCGGTCGGGCATCAGGTAATAGAAGGAGTCGTAGACCTGGCCGTTGACCTCCTTCTCGAAGGTCCGCTTGTTCAGCTTCTTCATGGCGCTGTAGGTGCCGGAATTGGTGGAGGCGTTGATGGTCAGGGCGTCGTCCAGAAGGTAGATGGTGTTGCCCTGCTCCGCCTCGCTGAGGATGAGCTTGGTGAGAGCGGAGGTGCCGCCGATGTCGGAGTCGGCCTTGTACTTTGTGATGGGCGTGTCATAGAGGCCGCCCTTCTGCCAGCCCCGGTAGACGGTGAGCACGTTGGCCACGCCCTCCCGCCGGAGCTCGGCGTAGATGTCCTCCAGCTGGTCGGTGGTGGTCATGGGGACGCCGGTGGTGCCCATGAGGAACTCCTCCCGCTCGCTGCCCAGCACGTCCACGCGGGTGTTGTAGCTGAGGTTGCGCTTCTCAAGCCTGCCGGTGCCGAGAAGGTAATTCCTGTAAGCGTTTGCCATTCCGGCGTAATCCGCGTCCTCCCCGGACAGGAGGCAGTAGCGGATCTGCAAATCGGAGTGGATCCTGTCGGCCTCCACCGTCAGGGCGGTGTTGGCGGTGCTGGAGTTGGAGAGGGGCTGGTTGTACACGTCCCTCAGAAGGAACCGGGCGTAGATGCGGTTGTAGTTGATGCGCGCGCCGTTGGGCTGGGCCTCGATGGTGGCCCGCTCGTCGCCGCTCTCCACGATGCCCAGGTACGCGAACTGATCGTCCGTATGGGCCATGCCGAACACGGGGGCCAGGACGGGGTTGGCGTCCACCACCGTCTCATACCGCTCCCACAGGGTGGAGGTGCTGACGAGATCGGTGATGCCCACGTCGGTGCCGTAGATGAGCCCGGAGAATCCGCTGGCGTAGCGGCCCTCCTTGTCGTTGAGGTAGATGAGGGCGCCGTTGCCGTCGGGGATCATCATGTAGCCGTCCTGCTCGCCGAGGTACGTGTACCCCAGGAACGGGAAGACGCTGACGGTGTAGATGTAGTTGCCCTCCTTGTTCTCCTGGATGGTCTCCTCGGGGACCCGGACCACCAGCTCGTCGCCGATGAGGCTGACCTCCACCCCCAGGGCGAAGCCGTACTGGTCGAAGCTGATCTCCGCGTAGATGCCGTTGTCGGTGTACCACGTGGTGATCTTGTTCTCGGTGGTGTTCATATTGATCTTGTCGGCGTATTTTGTGGTCTTTTCAATGGTGCTGAGGACGATGCCGCTCTTCATGGTGCCGGTCCAGTCGGCGTTGCTCTTGCCGTCGTCCTTCTCGTCGGAGACGGTGGACTCCATGACGGCCCCGGTCCTCTTGTCCTCCAGCTTGATGGAGAAGCGCGGCTCGTAGTAGTACAGCTTGTAGTGGTCGTTCTCCGCCACCGGGACGTAATCCGTCTTGGCCGCGTCCTCCACCAGGCCCTTCACGGCGGGCTTGGGACTTGTGTGGACGCGGTTTGTGGAGACGATCTTATCCGTCCGGCTGCCCAGGACGATGAGCGTCACCGCGATGGCGGCCAGCACCAGGACCACAGCCAGGATCACCGCGAGCCAAACGATTTTTTTACGCTTTTTAGTAGCCAAGTCTGTACACCCCCTCGCCTGCGATCGCTACAATGAAGTCGAATACCTGTGCCCAAAGGACGTAGATGATGAAGATCAGAAGCGCCAGGATGAGCGCCGTGAACGCCGTCAGGAAGATGACCTTCACGGTTTCCTTGGCGGAGAAGTTGTTGACCTCCTTAAGTCCTATGACCGCGATCACCGCGATCCAGATGTAGATGACGATCTCCAGCATATTGGTGAGGAAGATCTCGTTCATCGTCAGGATGTGGCTGAGGGCGTAGACCACGGGCATCAGGATGATGTAGGGGACCAGGCTGTAGCAGAAGAAGGTGTAGATCTTCTTCACGGTGCCTTCGCCCTCGTTGATGGTGCACACAAGGTATGTGCAGGCGGTGAGCGCCGCCATCACGGCCAGGATCATGCCCACGTCGCTGAGAATCTCGTACCGGCCCTCCATGACGGTCTTCATCAGGAACCCGCAGGTGTACTTCATGACCACGTACTCCACCATGAAGATGAGCAGGAGGAAGGAGGACACCAGCCAGTTGGCCCGGCCCTCGGCGGCGATGCCGTAGGCCCCGTCATTGGGCTTGCGGATGTAGTACCCGGCGTAGAACAGATTGGACATGAAGCTGTTCTGTTTCAGCTTCCGGATGGCCCGCCGGGGCTTGCGGAGGATGTGGTTCCTCTTGTCCATGGCCTTGATGACCTTGTAGGCGATGAACAGGAGCACGCACAGGAGGATGGCGGTCATGATGTTGTTCTTCAGCCACACGTTCCGAAGCTCCCAGTAGGCGTCGGAGTACCCGTCATAGTCCTTGGCGAGACGCGCGTACCGGAGCGCCGCGGTGTAGTTCTCCTCCTGGAAGTAGCTGCGGCCCATGGCCTTGTTGGCGTAGTCGAACATGGAGTTCATGCGGAGCACCTGGGACAGGGGCTCCTTGGCCTCGGTGTAGCGGCCCTTGGAGTAGAGGTACAGGGCGTTGTGCAGGAGGTTGGTGAACTCCGTGGGCTCGTAGATCTGCACCTGGGCCATATCGGAGTCCAGCACGTAGATGCGGTCCTCGGTGTCCAGGGCGATGCCGCTGACCATCTTCGAGAGGCCCACGCGCTGGGTGTCGTCGTTGGGTCCGCCGAAGGTGAAGAGCATCTCGCCCTCGTTGTTGTACTCGAAGATGTACCCCTGCTGGTCCGCCACGTAGACGTTGTCGTGGTTGCCCGCCACCACCGCCACGGGGGTGTCGGCGTAGGTCCCGTCGGTGTTGTGGATCATGTTGGTTCCGGCGATGTTCAGCCTCTTGAGGGTGTCGTTCTGATTGCCGCGTGTGACGGTGTAGATGAGGCCCTTGGAGTCGATGCCGAGGTTCGTGGGCGTCGCCGGGATGTTGCTGACCATCTTGGCCCGCTGGGCGTCGGTGAGGATGGCCCGGTAGATGATGGTCATGATGTCGGTGGTGGTGTAGTTGGTGCCGAAGTAGCCCAGGAAGGTGCCTCCCTCGGTGGGGGAGATCTCAACGATGCCGTTGGTGTTGGATTCGCACACGATGAACATGATCCCGGCGTCGTTGACCACGATCTTGATGGGCTGGAAGCCCATGGCGTCGCCGTACAGGGGGCTGGTGGGCTTGCCGTACCGCTGGATCACGTTCCCCTGCTGGTCGAAGACGAAGATCATCTGGGCGTCCCGGTCGGCCACGTAGATGTTGCCGTTGTCGGTGACGAACACGCCCCTGGGGCTCACCAGGGTCCCCTCGCCCACCGTCTTGATGAGCTCGCCGTCCAGGGTGCCCACCACGATGCGGGCGTTGCCGGTGTCGGCTATGTACATATGTCCGTCGGAGGCGATGCAGATGTCGCTGGGGGCCGTGAGGGTGACCTCCTCGCCAAACTTGGTGATGGTCGCGTATGCCAGATACGCCGTCTGGGTCTGGCGGATCTGTCCGTAGCCGTTGATGGTGTAGGTGACGTAGGGCGTGTCCGCCATGGCCGCCATGGGAAGGAACAGGGCGGCCGCCATCACCAGCACCAGAGCCAGGACGGAAAGTCTTTTCAGCTTTCTCATCTTCCGCCCCCCTTACTTAATGCCGGAGCTGGCCATGGTGTTCATAACCTTATTCTGGAGAATGATGAAGAGGATAAGGTTAGGAAGGAACATGATCAGCGACGCGGCGGCGCCCATGCCCTGGCCGGCAACGGAGTTGTTGGCGTTGACAAGGGTGTTCATGTAGAAGGTCAGGGTCTTCATGCTGTCGTCGTTGAAGTAGTAGTTGGAGGTCTCCATGTTGGTCCAGACCTGCTGGAACACCAGGATGGAGGCGGTGGCGATGGCGGGCTTGATCATGGGAAGGATGACCTTCAGGTACACGTCAAGGTCCGTGGCGCCGTCCATATACGCGGCCTCCAGCAGGGAGTCGGGCACCTGGTCCACGAACTGCTTCACCAGGAACAGGGCCACGGGCATGGCCACCAGCGGGAGCACGTGGGCCCAGACGCTGTCCACCAGGCCCAGCTTGCAGACCACCAGGAACCGGGGGATCAGCACGGCGGTGGAGACGAACATGATGGCGATCTGGTTGATCTGCGCCAGCATATTCCGGCCCTTGAACTTGATCTTGGACAGGGCGAAGGCCGACATGGTGGTCAGCAGCAGCGACAGCCCCACCGTGAGGGCGGTGACCAGCACGCTGTTGAACACGTAACGGCTCAGCGGGATGCCGCTGGTGTTGGAGAACTTCATGAGCTTTGTGAAGTTGTCCAGCGTGGCGTTCTTCACAAAGAAGGTGGGCGGGAACGCGAAGAGCTCCTCCATGGGCTTGAACGCATGGTTTATGATGAAGATGATGGGCATTCCCATGAAGATGACCAGGGGCAGGATGATCAGGATGATCTTGAGCTGCCCGGGCTCAAACTTTTTCGGGTTAATTTTCTTCCCCTTGTTCATCGTCGGGTCCTCCTTTCTTTCCGTATGGATCTTTCTCGGTCAGAAGTACATTGGCCGCCTTGCTGAAGATCTGGACGATCAGCAGCAGCACGACGGACAGCGCCGCCGCGTACCCCATCTCATACCGGGCGAAGCCGTAGTCCTCGATGTGGTTGACCAGCAGCTGGGACGCATACCCCGGCGAGGGGTTGCCCACCAGCATCGACGTGATCATGCCGTTCTGGAAGGCGTTCACGATGGACATGACGGCGGCGAAGAGCATCTGGGGCTTCATCTGGGGGATGGTGATGTAGATCATCTCCTGGAAGCGGTTGGAGATGCCGTCGATGGACGCCGCCTCATAGAGGGATTCGTCGTTGTTGAGGATACCGGCGATCATGGAGAGGAATCCGATGCCCATGGAGGACCACAGTCCGATGACGATGACGATGGGCAGGAGGAACCTGGTGTCCGTCAGCCATATGATGGGCTCCGTGATGACGCCCAGCTCCATGAGCCAGCTGTTGAGAAGGCCCGCCTGGTCGCCGGAGAAGATGACCTTCCAGAGGACCGTCATGGCCACGCCCGTGGTCATGCTGGGGGAGTAGAGGATCAGGGCGAAGACGGTGCGGACGGGCTTCGTCAGGTTGCACAGCGCCCAGGCCAGCACGAAGGAGAGGACGTAGCCGCCGATACCGACGACCACCGCGTACACCACCGTGTTGGGGAGGACGTTCTTCATGAACACCTCGTCGTTTGTGAGGATGGTGATGTAGTTTAAGAACCCCACGAACTTCGGGAACTGGATGGCGTTGAAGTTTGTGAAGGACAGGATCACCGCCAGGATGACGGGGACCAGGATGAAGATGGAGAAGATCAGCGCGTAGGGCCCTATGAACGCCCAGCCGTGCCAGTTGTTCTCCCGGCGCGATATTTTGTTCTTCTTTTTCTTCTTCGGCGCCGCCTCCACGGCGGGCGCCCGCTTTACCAAAGTGTCAGTTGCCACGAACGATCACCTCCTCAATTTCTTCCGAGGATCCCCTTGATGCTCTGGATGCTGGGGATCACATAGGGTTCAATGGTGTTTCCGTCGCTGTCGGTGTATCCGAACTCCTCCAGCTTCCGGTCGATCTCGCGGTTGATGGTCTTCACGGCGGTGTCGATGCGGCTCTGGGCCGTCTCGCCGTCCACCACGATGGAGTTGAAGGCGTTGGACATCTCGCGCTCCAGCATATAGGTGCCGGGCACGCGGGCCACGTCCACCACGTTCTTCATGAACTCCAGGATCACGGCCTTGTGGGCGTTGTCCACGGGCAGCCGCGCGAAAGCCTCGGTGTTGGCGGTGGTCCACATATACTCGTCGCCGTAGGTGATCTGCATGGTCTGGCCGAACTGGGCCTGGACATCGGAGGAGGACCACCACTTGATGAACTCCCACGCCTTGTCCTCCCGCTCCCGGTCGGACTTGAAGATGACGGTGGACTCGGCGCACCCGCAGGTGGCGCGGTTTACGGTCCCGTCGGGCTGCTCCGTGCCGGGGACGATGGAGATGTCCCAGGAGCCCGCAAGCTCGGGCGCCGCGTTGGCGATCAGGTTGTAGGTGCCGTAGTCGCAGATGCCGATGGGGATGTCGCCGTTGCGGAAGTGCTGGTAGAAGTTGGAGATATCCACCGGCAGGTCATAGACGGTGAAGAGGTCCGTGAGGGTGGTGAAGCCGTTGACCGACGCCTCGCTTCCAAGGGTGGTGCCCTCCTGGGCGGTGCCGGAGTAGAGGGCTCCGCCGTTCTGGACGATCAGGGGCGTGGTGCCGTGGAAGTTTCGCATGGCGGCCATACCGGCGGTGGGATAGTAGAAGTTCAGCCCGCGCATCTGGAGCTCGGGGAGCATATCGACGACGTCCTCCATGGTGTCGGGCACCTGGAGCCCCAACTTCTCCAGCACGTCGGTGCGGTAGACCAGGACCCAGAAGTTCATGGTCTCCGGCATGGAGTAGACGGAGTTTCCGATGGTGCCGGTGAGGAAGAAGCCCGGCTCATAGGGGGCCGCCGTCTCGCGGAAGTCGTCGTAGCGGGCCATGTCCACCAGAGCCCCGCGGACGGCCAGCTCATAGGGGACGGTGTAGTTGATGCCGGTGGCCACGTCCGGCGCTGTGCCGGAGGAGTTGGCCAGCACCAGCTTGTACTGGTCGGGCATGATGGAGATGTCCACGTCGATGCCCGTCCTGGCGGTGAAGTCGGAGTCGATCATCTTCTGCATCACCTGGACGTACTGGCTGGACCGGTTGACCCAGACCTGCAGGTGATCCGGGTCCGCGTTGGAGGCGGAGTAGGACTGGTCGGTGAAGGAGGCGAAGAACCGCTTCACATCCATCCAGCTGGACTTGAAGAAGTTCGGGAGCTTGGGAAGCTCCGCCCCGTCCTGATAGAGCCAGACGCGGTCGATGGCGATGGCGTTCTCAAGAAGCGAATCGATGGTGTTTGCCAGATACTGGTTGACGGAGTTGGTGCTGGAGCTGAGCTCGCCGATGCGGTAGGGGATCTCGTCGGGGTTCTCGGCTAAGGAGATCAGCTGCTGGGCGGCGATGACCATGGAGGACATGACGGCCACGTTCTTGCCCTTCTTGGTGAAGTGCCGGGCGCTCTCCTCCAGCTCCAGGAGCCTGTTGGCGTAGCCCATCAGGGTGTCCTCAAGGCCCGGTATGTAGCGGGAGAGCCGCAGGTCGCGGTACTTGTCGGAGTTGGTGCCCGCCACCTTGGTGATCTCCAGGGCCAGGTCGTTGACCCCCGCCATGATCTCCTCCACTCCCTCCAGCACGTAGCAGATGGGGTCCAGGGAGATGGTGAAGGACAGGGTGTGGTGTCCCGCGTCCAGATAGACGGACAGGTCGTTTCCGTCGGCGTCCTCGAAGGTGTAGATCTTGTATTTGCTGGTGTACTTCATCTCGTGGCTCTGGAAAGCGGTGTTGGGGATGGCCCCGTCCACGCGCACATCCATGAACACCGGGAAGTCGTTCTTGTCGGACTGGCGGTAGTTCATAGCCAGCCGGTACCACCCGGCGGAGGGGGCGTCGAACTCGTAGGTGACGGTCTGTCCGGCGTCGTTGAAGGAGTCGGAGTCGATGGTATTCAGCACGGACTCGGAGACCTCATAGGGGTTGACGGAGGAATCGAACTCGGCCAGCCCGTGAACGGAGGAATCGTTGGTGGAGGCGTACGCCTCGCCCTCCAGGGCGATGAGGGCGCTGCCCTCGGCGGCGTTGGAGCCGGAGTAGGCGGGCACGGCCTCGGGGGCTGTCAGGGTCAGGCGGTTGAGCAGGAAGTTCCCGCTCTTCACGTCGAAGCGGAAGATGTGCTCCCCGGCCTCCAGCTCCAGGAGCAGGGGGGCGGAGTGGCGGTAGGAGCTGTCGCGGAAATAACGGCTCTCCCACTGGATGGCCTTGTCGGGGACCGTGACCACCTCGTCGCCGTAGCGGTCATAGCTCTTCTCGCTCCGGGGCACCCAGGTGGATTCCAGCTCCACGTTGCGGCACTCGTAGAAGGGGTAGGCTCCGTCCACCTGCATGGAGAACTCGATGGGGAGGATGGAGTCGTCATAGGAGAGGTAGTCAAATTGCAGGGCGTAAAGGCCGTTCTGGGGCGCGGAAACGGCGATCTCCACCGTGTCCCCCGCCGTCACGTCCAGGACCTGTCCGCCGCCCACAAGGTCCCTGCCCTCGGTCTCGGAGGCCGTGGTCGCCCCGGACGCGGGGGCCGCGAAGGCGAAGACCGGGTCGCCGCTATAGGCCGGTGCCTTGTATCCCGCGCTCACTTTGGTGTAGTTGTTGGAGATCCGTTCGCTGACGAACTGCGCGTCGTAGGTTGCGGATGTGCCGCCCGGGTCGGACGACGCGCCCGCAAAGGCGGTCACACCTGGCGTCAGCAGCAGCAACGCCGCCGCCAGCGTCAGGGAGAGACCGCATTTGAGTGTTTTGCTTATTTTCCTGTCCCTCATGATGTCCTCCTTGTTCCCGCCCGACGGCTGGGGGCCGCCGAAGCGTTATTTCTTTATTCACATGGCGCTAATGCGCATCATGGCGGGGTCCCCGCCATGAAAACGAGGGGGATCCCCCTCGGGCATATCGCGTGTCATGTTCTGCCAACGTGTCATGTTCTGCCAATTGGAACAATTGTTAAAAATTCTTTAAATAATTTTACTACCCCAAATTGGCAAAGTCAAGACTTGACAGCGAGAAAATTTGTGCTATTTTATCTGTATACGGGGGCCAAGAAAGGGTTTTTCATCAAATTGACCAACCAAAGAATCCCCTGATTTAAAAGGATTTGTAAAAATTCGTTCTCTAATTAGCGCTCTACATTATTCAAATTGACAATTTTTTACGAAAGGACGACGATATGAAAGCTCCCTTTTTATTAAATGAATACAATGTCCGAATAAACGCCGCCGCCGGGGCCCACGACCCCGGGATGATGTGGGACCCGGTGACGAAGCGGTACTACGACTACTGCACGGACGCCTGGGGCCCCGTTCTGGGCGTGCGGGATACCATCGGCATCCCGGTCCGGTCCTCGGAGGACCTGGTGACCTTCACCTATCACGGGAGCGTGCTGTCGAAAGACGCCGTCCGGCAGGGCCGGGACAACGGACGCTTCCCCGCGACCCGCGCCTTCTGGGCGCCCTTTGTGGAGTACACCGGCGCGGAGTACAGGATGTACTACTCCGCCACCCGCGCCTTCGGAAGCTCCGAGTCCCGCGTCTGGCTGGCGGTGTCGGACTCCCCCCTGGGCCCCTTCGAGAACCGGGGCGTCGTGGCGGACACCTGGGGCACCGACGACACGTACCCCAACGCCATCGACCCCCACGTGGTCCGGGACGGCGGGCGGGCGTACCTCGTCTACGGCTCCTTCTTCGGGGGCATCCACATCAAAGAGCTGGACCCGGCCACGGGCCTGCCCCTGGACGGGGACCCGAAAGCCCTCGGCAAATGTATCTCCCGGAAGTCCGACCCCGTGGTGATGGACGGCCCGGAGGGGGCCTCGGCGGTCTTTGTGCCGGAGACGGGGTATTTCTACCTCTTCCAGTCCTACGGCTGGCTGGGGGACACCTACGACATCCGGGTAGGCCGGTCCCGCGCCGTCGCGGGGCCGTATCTGGACCGGCGGGGCCGGGACCTTGCGGGGGAGACTCTGGGTGAGAAGCTGGCGGGCAGCTACCGGTTCCCCGCCTCCGCCCCGGCCCACGGGGAGCTGGAGAAAAACTGGGAGTGGGGCGGCCTCCGGGGCCCGGGCCACGGCGTGCCCTTCTTCGACCCCAACCGGAACGCCTGGTTCTTCGTCCACCACATCCGGGACGGCGCGGCGGTGAACCGAAAGACGGAGCGGGACGGCCGGGAAACCTACCGCCGCTTCTATATGTGCGTCCGCCCCATGTACTTTACGGACGGCTGGCCCGCCCTCTCCCCCGAGCCCTTCGGCGGCCAGGACCTGACGCCGGTAGACCCCAGGCCGGGAAAATGGGAGATTATACATTATAATTATTATGACAACCGCCAAATGACCTCCCGCCCGGAATACGTCTCCGCCGACTCCCCCCTTCCTCGGACCTGCGTCTTCCACCGGGGATACGACCTGGAAAACGGCGGCGAGTGCCTGTGCCTGACGGGGTACGACCCGGAGGGCAATGCCGTGTGGGGCAAATACCTGGGGGAGTGACGTACAACTCCATACACGCGGCAAAGCCGCCCGGCGTCCGGGCGGCTTTTGGTATGCTGTTTTCCCATGCGCGCGGCGCCGTCACACCTCCATGAATTTCCCCGCCGTCAGGTAGCAGAGGATCCTCCGCTCCACGGGCTTTTGGAGGACCCGCTCCATGGCGAGGGCGTAGGCGTCCAGCTGGCCCGCGTAGTAGGCGCTCTTCTCCCCGATGGTTTCGTCGGTGACGTAATCGGTCTTGAAGTCGATGACCGTCAGCCTCCCGCCGGTCTCCGCGCAGCAGTCCACCACGCCCTGCATCAGCACCTTCTCGCCGGGGGCGAAGCCGGGGATGCGGTCCGAGTCCATGAGCAGGGAGAATTTCAGCTCCCGGTGGAGCTTCTCCGCCCCCAGCATCAGCTGGCCCGGGCGGGTGCGGAAGAACCGGGCGATGAGCTCCGGGCGCACCGCCCCGGCCTGCTCCCGGGTGAGGATGTTCATCCGGCAGAGCCTGTCGATCTCCTCCTTCACCCCCTGGACCGTGCGGCATTTTCCGTAGTCGGCGTACTGCATCACCATGTGGGCGGCGGTGCCCCGCTCCGCCGGGGTGAGGCCCGAGGAGCCGCCCATGAAGGCGGGCCGCTCCGGGGGCTCGATGGGCAGCTCCTCCTCGGGCTCCGGGGCGAGGCTCATCGCCTCCTCCGCCGCCGCGTCGGTGCGGTCCGTGCCCTTCAGCTCCGTGGCCGTCACCTTGGAGGGCATGGATGCCGCCGCCAGGTGGGGGTAGACGTACTCGAGCCTCGCCCGCAGCTCCTCCGGCACGGCGGCGGCCTCCCGGGCCTCCCCCTCCGGGGGCGCTCCGGCGGCGTTCCCGGCGTTCAGCAGGTCCTCGGGCGTCACAAGGCGCATCTCCCAGGGGCTCCCGCTGACGGCGCACGGGGCGCAGTCCAGGCCGAAGCGGATGGCCTCGCTCTCGGGCCGTCTCAGGGCGGCGGACAGGATCCAGTCGGCGGGGCAGGACATGGCGGACAGGAGCTGCGCCGGCACCGGCAGGTCCATCCCGGCAAGCTTCCCCACCGCCTTTCCCGCGTCCGGGTAGGTGCACAGCAGGATGAGGCGCTCCCGGGGCCTGGTCATGGCCACGTAGAGGATGCGCAGTTCCTCCGACAGCGTCTCCCGCCGGACCCGCCGGGCCACGGCGCGGCGGGCGATCGTGTTGTACTCGATCCTCCGCTCCGTGTCCACCCGCTTGGGGCCCGGACCCAGCTCCGGGTGGATGAGCAGGCGGGAGCGCAGGTCCTCGTTGTTGATCCGGTGGGTGAGGCCCCCCAGGATCACCACGGGAAATTCCAGCCCCTTGGACTTGTGGGTGCTCATGAGGGTGACGGTGTTCTCCGCACCCCCCGATACCGTCTCCGGCCCGTCGCCCCTGGCCCGGAGACGCCGGACCCAGGTCATGAAGCCGAAGAGGCCCCGGATCCCGGCCCCCTCGCAGGAGCGGGCCTGCTCCAAGAGGAGCATCAGGTTCTCCCGCCGCTCCTGGCCGGAGGGCATGGCGCTGACCACGGCGAAGAGCCGCGTCCTGGTGTACAGCGCCCACAGCATCTCGTCCGCCGTGGTGTCCGGCGCCAGGGCGCGAAGCTCCTCCAGGTCCCCCATGAAGTCCGAGCACCGCTCGTCCGTCTCCGCCGCCTTGCACAGGGCGCTGTAGAAATCCCCCGCCCGGTCGCAGAGGCGTATCTCCGCCAGCTCCTCGGCGGTGAACCCGTACACCGGGCACCGGAGCACCGTGATCAGCGGTATGTCCTGCCGGGGGTTGTCGATCACCGACAGCATGGACAGCGCCAGGGAGACCTCGTACTCCGAGAAGAAATCCACGGGCTGGGAGCTCAAAAGGGGCACCCCCTCACGGGCGAACACCCGCTGCCACTCCGCCTGGACGTTCCGGGGCGAGCGCAGGAGGACGGCGATGTCCCCGTAGTCAAGGGCCCTCTCCCGGCCCCCGGAGGCGACGCGCATGGAGCCCACCAGTGCCTTGACCCGCAGGACCGCCGCCATGGCCTCCGCCTCCACCTTGCCGGGGGAGTCCTCCCCGTCGCCGTCGGCATTCTCCTTCCCGGACGCCTTCTTCCCCTTCCCCGGCTCCGTGGGGGGCCCGACGCTCACAAGGTCCAGCTCCACCCTGGGCTCCGGCCCGTCCTCCGCGCCCTCCGGCGGGTAGAGCCGCTCCCGCGGGCCGTAGTCCAGGTCCCCCAGCTCCCGGCTCATGATGTTCTCGAAGATGAAGTTGACCCCCTCCAAAATCTTCGGTTTGGAGCGGAAGTTTCTGGAAAGCACCACCTTCCGGGGCTCCCCCTCCCCCGCCGACGCCGCGTCGGCGAAAGCGCCGTAGTGGCCCAGGAAGATGGTGGGGTCGGCGAGCCGGAACCGGTAGATGGACTGCTTCACGTCCCCCACGGTGAAGATGTTCCGGCCCTCCCGGGACACGCGGTCGAAGATCGTCTCCTGGATCCGGTTCACGTCCTGGTACTCGTCCACCATGATCTCCGCGAACCGCCGGGAGATCTCCAGCGCCGCCTCCGAGGGGCCGCCGGTCTTCGGGTCGGTCAGGAGCTTCAGCGTCAGGTGCTCCTGGTCGGAGAAGTCCAGCACCCCCCGCTTGCGCTTCAGCTCCGCAAAGCGGCCGTCGAATTTCAGCACCGTCTCCAGAAGGGACCGCATCACCGGCGCCATGGCCCGCATATCCTCCAGGGCCTTATCGGAGCTGTCCCAGTAGATGTCAGCGAGCTTCTTCGCCCACTCCCTGCAGGCGTTGCGAAGTCCGATCTCCCGCTCGAACCCCGGCGCGGCGGAGGCGCGGGGGAACTCCACCCCCGCCAGCGCCTCCCGCGTCCTGTCCCAGCCGGTGTCCAGGGCCTCGCTCAGCTCCGAAAGCCCCTGAACGGTGACCGCGATGGACTTTCCGTACCCCCGCATGAATTTGGCATCGCCCGCGCACCCGGTAAGCACGTCCCGGAGCGTCCCCAGCCACCACCCGGCGGCGGTCTTCGTCTCCTCCATCAGCGACCGGCCCCAGACCGTCTCCCCCGCGTCACGCACGTCCGCAAGCTCCAGCTGCGCCAGCTGCTCCCGCACCCATTTTTCCGGCGAGGGGTGGCTCAGAAGCTTTGTGTGGGTGTCCAGAATCACCCGCGCCAGGGCCGAGTCGTCCCGGCCCGCGCCCATGATGTCCGCCAGGGCCTCAAACTCCGGGTCCTCCGACCCGTAGAGCTCGTCCAGCAGGTCGTTCAGCGCCGTCTCCTTTAAATTGGAGGACTCCTTCTCGTCCGCGATGCGGAAATCCGGCGGCAGTCTCAGCCTGTGGGCGTACTCCCGCAGAAGCGACCCGCAGAAGCCGTGGATCGTCTCGATGTGGGCCCGGCCCAGAAGTCCCGCCTGGCGGCGAAGGCGCAGATTGGCCGGTTCCGCCGCGATGCGGTCGAAGATGGCGTCCATGATCCTGCTCCTCAGCTCCGAGGCGGCGGCGTTGGTGAAGGTGATGACCAGGAAACGGTCGATGTCCTCCCCCTCGTCCACCTTCCGCAGAAGCCGCTCCACCAGCACCCGCGTCTTGCCGCTCCCGGCGGCGGCGGAGACGAGAAGTCTCCCGCCCTCGTTCTCAATGGCCTCTCTCTGCTCCGGCGTAGGTCCGAATCCCATCACGCGCCGCCTCCTTCTTCCTGCTTCCCGCCCTCCGGCGGTCTGTTGGCCTGTTCCCTGTCCAGAAGGTCCCAGAACTCCGTGTTTTTCAGCTTGTAGAACCGCCTGTAGCTCTCCCCGGCCTCGCCGTCGGCGAAGCGGCAGGCGTCGTAGTATTTGCAGTACTGGCAGGCGGTGTCCGTCAGATTGCGCATGAAGGGATTGGCCGCGATGGACCCCCGGCGCACCTCCTGGGCCATATCCCGAACGAGCCTGTCCACGAGCCTGCCCAGCCTGCCCAGCTGCTCCGCGCTTGCCAGGGCCCCGGTGAGCTCCCCTGTTTTGGCGGAGACGGTCACCGGCAGGCGCCGGATCTCGCCCCGCTCCATGGCGCCGATGACCTCCGGGTCCATGAGCACAAGGCCCGAGTACCGCAGGTTTTTCTCCCGCAGGGCCTCCAGCTCGTCGTCCGTAAGGTCCGTGGGATTGGACACAAAGGCGTCCCGCGCCGGGGAATAGAGCACCCCGGCGGGCACGATCTCCCGGCCCCCGTACCGCTCGCCCCCCTCCCGCTCCAAGGCAAAGAGGTAGATGAGCATCTGCAAGCCGATCCCGTAGAGGAGGTCCGAAAGCTCCATCCTCTTTTTTCCCGTCTTGTAGTCCACCACCCGGAGGTACAGCTTCCCGCCGTGCTCCCAGCCGTCCACCCGGTCCACGGCGCCGACAACGGCGTCCCCGTCCTCGGTCCGCACCGGCGGCAGGTCCGCCCCGTCGGCGAAGCGGAGCTCGAAGTCCAGGGGCACGAAGTCGGAGCGGGACAGCTCCTCCCGCATGGTCCGGGCCACCTCCCCCGCCGTCTCCGTGAGACGCCCGAAGAGGTATTTGAACCGCCCGCTCTTGTGCTCCATGCCCCCCAGCCGCGTCTCCACATACTCCGCCGAGGCCCGCTCCACCTCCGCCCGGACGAACTCCTCCGTCACGGCGGGGGATCTGAACCCGTCCTCCTGCCCGCTGGCCGCCCGGGCCACCCGCTCCAAAACGAAGTGCATGAAGGTCCCGGCCTCCGGCGCGTCCAACGCCGCCTCGCCCCTGGGCTTCGCCCGGAGGCCGTACTGGAGGAAGTAGGCGTACCGGCAGGAGTAGAACCGGTCGATCTGGGAGGCCGACACCCGCAGCCTCTTTCCGTAGAGCCGCCGGGCCGTCTCCCCGGTGAGGCTCCCCCGCCGGACATCGGCGGCCCGCCGCACGGCCTCCAGCCGCCGGTCCCACTCCGGCCGCTCCTCAAACCAGCTCCGCGCCGCCGCGTCCCCGGAGGCCGCCAGCTCGAAGCAGGGCTCCACCGCCGCCGACCAGACCTCCGCCCCCGGCGTAAGCTCCGTCAGATGCAGAAGCTTCCCGGCTCTCGCCGCGATGTAGGACTTGCGCTTCGTGTCGGGATACGTGAACGTCAGGCTCTCCGTGGGCACCGTCAGCGACACGTACACCCCGGAAAGCTCCCGCGCAAGGCTGTCCTCCCGGTCGTCCAGGGTGTCGATGCCGAGCTTCCGGAGCTCCTCCCGCTCCGCGTCGGAGAACACCCCGCCCCCGGCGGCGCCGACGGGCAGCGCCCCGTCCACGGCCCCCAGGACGATGAGGTGCCGGATGCCTCTGGCCCGCAGCCGGTTCATGTCCCCGGCCCGGACGCTGTCCACCGAGGAGGGGATCACCCCCACCTTGTACTGGGCCAGCACCAGCTTCAGAAGCCGTATGAACTCGTCCCCCGCGATCTCCGTCTCCCCCAGGATGGCCGCGAACTGCTCCAGCGCCCGCACCAGCGTCCGCCACAGCTGCCGGTACTCCTGGGCAAGGTCCGCCCGGCCCGCCCGCTTCAGCTCCCGGGCCTTTCTCTCCAATTTCACATACAGCTCCGTCCGCTCCAAAAATGCGTACACCGCCCGGACCTTCCCCAGGGCGTCCGGGAACCGCTCCAGCGATCCCGCCAGCTCCAGCACCGGCGACGACACCGCCTCCCGGCATTCGTTCACCCGCCGCAGCGTCTCCCGGTCCGCGTCGGTGAGGGTGTCGGAGTACCCCTCCGGCTTCATGTCCCACACCCGCCGCCAGGCGCTCTCGCCCCGGACGTTCCACCGGAGCACGTAGTTCTCCAGAAGGTCCTGTTCCTCCGGGTCAAGCCCCGTAAGGCCCGTTTTCAGGTATTTGAACACGCTCTGGTAGTCCCAGCCGTTCACGAGGATGTCCAGCGCCCCCAAAAGCATCGCCATAGCGGGCTTTTCCAGGATGTCGCTCTTCTCGGTGCTGGTGACGGGGACGCCGTATTTGGCGAACATCCCCTCCAATATCGCCGCGTACTCGGAGAACACCGGCGACACCACGGCGATGTCCCGGAACCGGGCCCCGCCCCGGACCAGCTCCAGGGCCCGCGCCGCCGCCACGGCGCATTCCTCCGAAAGGCTCCCGGCGGCGTAGATCCGCACGGAATCGCACTCCCCCTCGTAGGGCGGCGCGGAGTAGTCGAGTAAGGCCCCCTCCAGAAAATCCAGGGCCGGTTCGTGACTTTTCTCCCTTTTGAAGTGTATTATCTCCGAGGGCACCCCGCTGTCCTTCGCCATCAGCAGGAGCTTGTGCCCGGTCCGCACGGGGAGGCGGAAGGTGAGGTCCGTGTCCGCCAGGTCCTCCGCCCCCAGGGCCACAGTGACGTCCGCCCCCTTTTTCAGAAGCTCCTCGACGACCCGCAGCTCCTGATGGGTGAAGTCGGTGAACCCGTCGATCCACACCCCGCCATCGGAGCCCACGGAGCTGTCCCCGATCTGGTCGGCCAGCCGCTCCAGATCGTCCCTGGCGTCGCAGCCGCTGTGCTCCTTCACCGTCTCGAACCGCTCGAAGATCACGGCCAGGTCCGACAGCTTCCCCGCCAGCGTCCCCTCCGCCCGTCCGGCGGCCTCCGAGAGCTTGTCCGTCCCGGCCCGGGCGGACTTGAGCTCGTCGTAGGCGGTGAGGAGCGTCTTCACAAAGTCCGGCCTCCGGCCCCCCACGTCGTAGACCCGAAGCCCCGCGCTCACGGACATATACGCCAGGCTCATGGCCAGCATCCGCCCCCCGGCGTCCAGGGTGGGCCGGGCGAGGCCCCCCGTCTCGGCGAACACGCGGGAGGCAAGGCGCGTGAAGCTCAGCACCTCCGAATGGAGGCACACGGTGTCCGACAGCGCCGCCAGCGCCCTCTCGCAGTCGTGGGAGTACTGCTCCGGCACGATGAGCACGCCCCCGCGCCCCTCCCGCGCCAGCTCCGTAAGCTCCCTCAAAATATGGGACGTCTTGCCGCTCCCGGCCCGCCCCAGGTAAAGTCTCAGCATAGGCCCTCCGAAAAAAATCACACTTTCGATGCGGTTTTGATGCAATCGGGGGATAGAATCATTTCGCGCCGTCCCCCGTCTCCCCCCATTATACCACCGTCCCCCGGATTTTTCAATTTGTTCACGTTTTTTGGTCCGGTTGACAGTTTCATTTTCGCGCGGGATGGTATATAATGTTCTTTACGGCAAACCGCCGCGGGAAGGCGGACAGCCGAAAATATGCGAGATGAACGGAGGGCGCGGGAAAATGAGGCTTCAAAGAGGTATTGCCCTTGTGATAACGGCCGCCGTGGCGCTGTCTCTCTCCCTCGCCTCCTGCAAGCGGAACGAGGACAGCTGGAAGTGGCGGCGGGAGCGGGAGGAGGAGCTTAAGCTCCGGGAGGAGCTGGCGGCCCAGGAGGAGAAGCGCAAGCGGGACGAGGCCCTGGACCTCCTGGAGAACCCCCCGGAGGAGGAAAAGCCCACGGAGCCCTACGTCTACCGCCCCTACATCTGGCCCGAGGAGGAGCTGGTGGACTAAGGGCACGGTGGAGCACCTGATGTTCCACATGATCATCGCCTACCCGGAGCTTGCCTTCGACGGGGACGACTACCAGAGCAGCTTTGACGCCATGACCGTCACGGTCTCGGAGTTTAACAAAATTCTGGAAAGCCTCTATGAGAACGACTACATCCTCGTAAACCTCAACACCGTCTGGACCGAACGGACGGTGGGCCAGAACCGGCGGCGGATGGAGCACAACACCCTGCGCCTGCCCAAGGGGAAAAAGCCCCTGGTCATCTCCATCGACGACCCCTGCTACTACGAAAATTACACCGGTCAGGGCTTCATGGAGAAGCTGGTCCTCACCGACACCGGCGAGATCGCCGCCTTCGGCCACGACCCGGACGGACACCAGGTGATCTCCCGGGAGCTGGACATCATCCCGGCTCTCGACAAGTTCGTCAAGGAGCACCCGGACTTCTCCTTCAACGGGGCCAAGGCGTGCCTGTCCCTCACGGGCTACGAGGGCATCTTCGGCTACCGCACCAACACCTACAGCACCGGCATGACCCCGGAGCAGGAGGCGTTCCGGGCCTCCGAGATCGAGGCGGTGAAGCCCATCATAGAGCAGCTCATCGAGACGGGCTGGTACTTCGGCTGCCACACCTGGGGCCACATCAACCTGTCCAACAGGAAATACGACGCGGACGCCGTGAAACGCGACCTGGACCGCTGGTACCGGGACGTGGGGGACCTCGTCGGCAACACCGTCATCTACCTCTACCCCAACGGCGCCAAGCCCGACGGCGGCGACGACTGGCATAAGACCGGCGATATGTTCAAATTCCTCCAAAGCGAGGGCTTCCGCATCTTCTGCTCCATGGGCAGCGAGTCCTTCGCCACCGAGAAGGCGGACATCTCCGCCGTCATCTGCGACCGCCTCCACGCCGACGGCACCACCCTGCGCAACTACCGCGACAGATACCTGCACCTCTACGACGCTAAAGAGGTCTTCGACTACGAAAACCGCCCCGACTACGGCTACGACTTCGGCGAGGACGAGCCGGAGACGGACGCCCCCGCCGGCACGGCACAATGACAGATTGGAGTACGCCCAATGGACAAGGAAAACGATTTTGACCCCCGCCCCGGGGAGGACCTGGATTTCAGTTCGGACTTCCCCCACGGCTTTGATTTCGATTTTGACCACATGGACCCGGACGCGGACCTGACCGGCGACTACGGCACGCCCTACGCCGACGATCCCCCGGCCCCCGCCGTCCGCGCCGCCTCCCGCCAGAGCGGCACGGGTCCCATGAGCGGGGCCGGCGACCGTAAGGCCGCCAATCCCCGGCAGGCGGCCAACGCCCGGCAGGCATCCGGTGCCCGGCAGGGGTACCGCCCCGGCGGCGGCTCCCCGGACCGGTCCTCCGGTGGCTCGGACCGGGGCGGAAGCGGACATCCCCCCACGGGGCGCGGCGGCAGGTCCCACAGGAAGGGCTCTCCCCTGCTCTCCGCCCTCTTCTTCCCCTGCGCCCTTCTGTACCACGAGCTCCTTTTGCGGGCCTTCGACCGGGACGTGCGCTTCTTTTCGGCGGGGCTCCTGCCCACCCTGCTCTTCTCCCTGTCCACGGGCTTTCTGGTGTTCGCGGCGCTGGACCTGATCCCGGCGAAAAGGTTCTCCCGTGCCGCCGGGGGCGTGCTGATGTTCCTCACCATCGTGGTCCTGTGCGCCGAGCGGGGCATCAAGGGCTTCTTCTCCATGTACTACGGCGTTCTCGCCGCCATGAGCACCGCCGGGGACGCGGTCACCAACTTCGCCGAGGACACGAAGCTCGTGATCCTGAACCTGATCCCCTTCATCCTCCTTGCGCTGGTCCCCTTCGTGCTGTACATCCTTTTCCGAAAAACCGTCCTCCGGGACCGGGGCCAGATCTGGCTCACACGGGTGCTGGCGCTGTTTCTGGCGGCCATGTGCTTCCTCTTCGGCTTCATGTTCTCCAACATCGGCGAGATGAAGCCCTACTACACCTACGACTTCACCACCAACAACGGCATCCCCTCCTTCGGCCTCGTGACCAGCGTCCGGCTGGAGCTCCAGTACGCCCTCTTCGGCGCGCCGGAGCAGGACCTGTCGGACTTCATCCAGGACGACGACGAGCTCACCGGCGACACAGGCAGCACCGGCTCCGAAGGCCAGACCGGCGGCGATACCGGCTCCGAGGGCCAGACCGGCGGCGACACCGGCTCCGAGGGCCAGACCGGAACCGACACCGGCACCGAGGGCCAGACAGGCACCGAGGGCACGGTCCCCCCTGTCCCCGTGGAGTACGGCTTCAACGAGCTGCCCATCGACTTTGACGCCCTGGCCTCCTCCGCCTCCGACAAGACACTCCGCTCCATGCACGAGTACTTCGGCTCCCTGACCCCCTCGCGGCAGAACGAGTACACCGGCCTTTTCAAGGGCAAGAACCTCATTCTCCTGTGCGCCGAGTCCTTCGACGACTACGCCGTGGACCCGGAGCTTACCCCCACCCTCTACCGCCTGACACAGCGGGAGGGCTTCGTATTCACCAACTTCTACCAGCCCGACTGGACCCTGTCCACCTGCGGCGGCGAATTTTCGGTGACCACCGGCGTCATCCCCAACTGGGTGGGCAAGTCCGACTCCGCCCGCACCTCCATCGGCAACGCCATGCCCACGACTCTTGGCAATATGTTCCGGGCCATAGGCTACAGCACCCCCGCCTGGCACAACGGGGAGTACACCTACTACAGCCGGGACAAGTACCTGACCACCTACGGCTACGACTACGCCGGTGAGGACGGCGGCGGCCTGGACCTGCCCACGGACAACTGGCCCCGCTCCGACAAGGAGCTCATCGAGGCCACCTGCGACAGCTACATCAACGAATACCTCCGGACCGGCAAGCCCTTCCACGCCTACTACATGACCATCTCCGGCCACGGCGCCTGGACCTTCGCCCGCAACCACCGGGCCGCCCAGTACCGGGACCTGGTGGAGGCCCGGTTCCCGGACCTGTCCGAGCCGTGCCAGGCGTACATCGCCTCCAGCATCGACCTGGACCGGGCCCTGGAGGTGCTGGTAAAGAAGCTGGAGGACGCCGGTATCGCCGACGACACCCTGATCGTGCTGTGCGCCGACCACTACCCCTACTTCCTGGCCACCGGCAACAACAACCAGAACGACCCCACCGACTACTACAACGAGCTCAACCGCTATTTCGGCAAGCCCGAGGACTCGGAGCTGGTCACAAGCCGGTATAAGAACACCCTGCTCATGTGGTCCGCCTCCATCCCCCGCACGGTGGTGGACACCCCCTGCTACTCCTGCGACATCCTGCCCACCGTGGCGAACCTCTTCGGGCTGGAGTACGACTCCCGCCTCTACACGGGCCGGGACATCTTCGCCACCAACTACGAGGCGGACAAGTTCTCCACCTGTATGCCCCTGGTGATCTTCGCCAACAACAAGCGCCAGGGCAACAGTTGGATCACCGCCGCCGGGACCTACGAGGCCAGCACCGGCGTCTTCACCCCCAACCCCGGCGTCACCGTGGACGACTCCTACGTGTCCAGGGTCAAGGACCTGGTCAGCGGGAAGCTTCGGATGTCCAAGCTCATCATCACCGAGGACTACTACAGAGAGGTGTACTGAGGAACCTCTGAACAAATCGCCGCACCGATCTTGACGGCAGATTTTCCGGCGGGGCAAACTTTTTATAAAAAACCCGTTTTCCCCACTTGAAAAAGGAGCGGAAACACGGTATAATCGGATATCGGCGGCGCAGTATCCTAGTCGGAGCTGACGTCTCCTAAGAAGGGCCTAAAAATCCTTTGAAGGGCACATCGTTGAAGCCTCTTGTGTCTGCTTGGAACGCCCAGTTCCGGGTGGGTGCTGGAGGGAGGCGCAAATTGCGTCTGCATCTTCAGGGCGACCGCTAATGGCATGGCGGCCCCGACCCTGCTGGTGTGGAGACCCGGATCCGTGGTCAGGCGTACTCCCGATCGCGGTACGCGACCTGATTACGGCCCGGGGTTTAAACCTGTATTGCGGTGCGACTAAAGGGTGTGAGACTTTTGACTCGACCTGTGCTGTGTGCAGAGTAGCCTGCCTTGAGTGGGTCTTGCGGATAGGGGAGCTACGCGCGTGACGCCCCGGCCAGGGCATCACGCGATATCCTCTTGAAATATTTCCTGCAAAAGAGGCTAAAGAGACGTTTCGTTTCGCCATGGAAAACATCTAGGCTGTCCATCGGGCAGACGGGGGATTGCAGTGCGGTCTCAGTGGCGATCGGGTGACCGGTCTGGCGACTGCCGGAGCGGCGCTTTAAAGGGAAACCGCCCTCACGGCAACGGAGGGCAGCGCCGGGGGAAAGCCTACCCGACCTAAGCCGCAAGATTTATCCCGTCTGCCGCCGTCGTTATTTAAAAAGGACTTTGTCCTTTTTAAATAAGGGGGAACGTGCGGAAACATTTTTATGAATTTTGCGAAATTCATAAAAACATTTCCTGCTGTCACGCGGCGCGCGCCGCCGGGGGCGGCACACTTGCGTGACAAGAGGGAATTTTTCCAAGGCGCATGTCCTTGGAAAAATTATTTGAATATATTTGCCGCGCCGCGGCATTTTTTTGTAAGGGTGGAATTATGAAAAAGAAAATGGACCCCAAGTGGCTTGTGGAGATCGTGGCGCTGTCCGTCACCGTGTCCATGGTGTTCTCCCTGACCTCCTCGGAGATTCTGGACGGGGCCGGGTACATCGTGTCGCTGGTCCTTCTCTTCGCCTTCATCGCCCTGGGCATCCTCTTCGACATCGTCGGCGTGGCGGTGACCTCGGCCACCGAGACGCCCTTCCACGCCATGGCCTCCCACAAGGAGCGGGGCGCCCGGGAGGCGCTGCGGCTTCTCCGGAAGGCTGAGCGCGTCAGCTCCATCTGCAACGACGTGGTGGGCGACATCTCCGGCATCATCTCCGGCGCCACGGCGGCCACCATAGCCGGGAACTTCGCCCGGGATTTCAGCCTCAGCTCCGTGGTCATCTCCCTTTTGGTCACCGGCATCGTGTCGGGGCTGACCATCGGAGGCAAGGCCGTGGGCAAGACCGTGGCACTGGCCCGCAACACACAGATCATCTTCACGGTGGGAAAGCTCCTGTCCTTCCTGCCCCATTTCAACGTCAGCGGCAAAAGCAAAAAGAAAAAATAACTCCATGGCGGTAGATTTCAGTGAGCGTACTTGACAAGATCTCCTCCCCGGAGGATGTGAAGCGTCTTCATGAGGCGGAGCTTACGGAGCTCTGCCGAGAGCTTCGGGAAACGGTGATCGGCACCACGGCGAAAACAGGCGGGCACTTAAGCTCCAACCTGGGCGTGGTGGAACTGACCGTCGCCATCCACCGGGTCTTCGACACGTCCCGCGACCGTCTCCTCTTCGACGTGGGACACCAGAGCTACATCCACAAGCTCCTGACGGGGCGCAGGGACGATTTCGGCACTCTGCGGTCCTTCGGGGGCGTTTCCGGCTTTCCAAAGCCCTCCGAGTCGGTGCACGACGCCTTCGTAGCGGGCCACGCCTCCTCGGCGGTGTCCACGGGCCTGGGCATGGCCCGGGCGCGGACACTCCTCCACGAGGATTACAACGTCATCGCCGTGGTGGGCGACGGGGCCCTCACGGGGGGGCTCACCTACGAGGGGCTGTGCGACGCCGGGGCCAGCCCGGAGCCCTTCATCGTGGTCCTCAACGACAACGGTATGTCCATCGACAAGAACGTGGGCGGCATGGCCCTGTACCTGTCGCGCCTGCGCCTGCGCCACGGGTACGTGGCCTTCAAAAACGCCTACCGCCGGTTCATGAAGCGCTTCTCCGGGGGCCGGTGGCTCTACAGCATCCTCCACCGGGTGAAGCAGACGGTGAAGGAGGCCATCTTCCACTGCTCCGTCTTCGAGGATATGGGCTTCGTGTACATCGGCCCCGTGGACGGGCACAACATCAAATCCCTCACCGCCGCGTTGAAGATCGCCCGGGACGCCGGGGGCCCGGCTCTCGTCCATGTGATCACCACCAAGGGCAAGGGCTACCCCTACGCCGAGGCCAACCCCGACGCCTTCCACGGCGTCCGGGGCTTCGACCCGGCCACCGGCGCCATCCCCGCCTCCGGGGAGTCCTTCTCCACCGTGTTCGGAGACGAGCTGTGCGACCTGGCGGCCACGGATGAGCGGGTCTTCGCCGTCACCGCCGCCATGCCCTCCGGCACCGGCCTTTCGGAATTTGCCCGCCGGTACCCGGGCCGCTTCTTCGACGTGGGCATCTGCGAGGGCCACGCCGCCTCCATGTCCGGCGGAGCCGCCCACCGGGGGTGCGTCCCCGTGTTCGCGGTGTATTCCACATTTTTGCAAAGAAGCTACGACATGATCCTCCAGGACATCGCCATGGGCCGGGAGCACGTGGTCCTGGCGGTGGACCGGGCGGGCCTCTCCGGCGAGGACGGGGAGACGCACCAGGGGAGCATGGACGTGAGCTTCCTCACCTCCGTCCCCAACATGACCGTCTGGTCCCCCGCCAGCTTCGCGGAGCTGCGGGAGATGCTCCGGCAGGCTGTCCGGCGCGAGACAGGCCCCGTGGCGGTCCGCTACCCCAAGGGCGGCGAGGGCGAGTACACCCTGGGCGGCGCGGCCCCGGTCCGGCTCGTCCGGGAGGGACGGGATTTCACCCTGGTCACCTACGGCATCAGCGTCAACACGGCGCTCCGCGCCTCCGAGCTTCTGGAAAAGCGCGGCGTCGAGGTGGAGATCGTCAAGCTGGGCCGCATAAAGCCCATGGATTTTGGGCCCATCGAGGCTTCCGTCCGCCGCACGGGGAGGCTCCTGGTGCTGGAGGAGGCCGTCGCCACGGGGTGCCTGGGCCAGCAGATCGCGGCGGAGCTGGCCGCCCGGGGCGTCCCGGCGAAGACGCTGATCTTGAAAAATCTGGGCGACCGCTTCATCCCCCACGGCAGGGTGGAGGAGCTGCGCCGCCTGTGCGGCATCGACGAAGAGAGCGTGGCGGAGGCCATAGAGGCAGATCTGGGGATCGTTTCGGATACGGGGGAGACAGATGGCAAAGACGAGACTTGACGTGCTCTTAGTGGAGCGGGGACTGTGCGAAAGCCGGGAGAAAGCCCGGGCTGTCATCATGGCCGGGGAGGTCTATGTCAACGGCCAGCGCTCCGACAAGCCGGGGAACGCCTACGCGGCCGACGTGCCCATCGAGGTGCGGGGCGGCGGGCTCAAATACGTCTCCCGGGGCGGCTACAAGCTGGAGCGGGCCCTGGACTATTTCGGCGGCGACCCCGAGGGCCGCGTCTGCCTGGACTGCGGCGCCTCCACCGGCGGGTTCACGGACCTCATGCTCCAGCGCGGCGCCCGGAAGGTCTACTCCGTGGACGTGGGCTACGGACAGCTGGCCTGGAGCGTCCGGTCCGACCCCCGGGTGGTAGTCATGGAGCGGACCAACGCCCGGTATCTGACGCCGGAGATGTTCCCGGAGCGGCCCAGCCTCGCCTCCGTGGACGTGAGCTTCATCTCCCTCGCCCTCATCCTGCCCGCCGTCCGCTCGGTGCTGACGGAGGACGGGGAGGTCTTCTGCCTCATCAAGCCCCAGTTCGAGGCGGGGCGCGAAAAGGTGGGCAAGAAGGGCGTGGTCCGGGAGCCGGAGACACACGTCGAGGTGCTGGAGGCGTTTCTCACGAACGCCGGAGACGCCGGATTTTACGCGGAAAATATCACCTGGTCCCCCATCAGGGGGCCGGAGGGAAATATCGAGTACCTGGGACATCTTGTCAGCGCCCCCTGTGCGCTCCGCGCCGACATCCGCGCTGTGGTGGCCCAGTCCCATGAGGTTTTGAAGCGGTGATGGACAAGATCATACTTTTCGCCAACCCCACGCGGGACCCGGAGCTTTCGTACCTGGAGCAGGTCCGCTCCATGGCCGGAGAGCTTGGGATCGAATGCGCCGTGGGGAGTCTGCCCTGCGAGCTGGACGGCCTCGCCGACGGGGCGCGGATGGCCGTCACCTTCGGGGGCGACGGGGCCATATTGCGGGCCGCCAGGGCCCTTTGCGGCATGGAGATCCCCATTCTGGGCGTCAACCTGGGCCACAAGGGCTTCATGGCGGAGCTGGAGGCCCGGGAGACGGAGCTGGTCCGCCGCGCGTTGGAGGGCCGATACACCCTGGAGTCCCGCATGATGGCCGACGTGGCCGTTTTCCGGGAGGGCCGCGCCGTCTACCGGGACTTCGCCCTCAACGAGGCGGTGGCGGGGGGCGTGGCGCGGGTCGTCGGCGTCAACGTCTACGGCGACGGACGCCGGATCATGGGCTTCGACGGGGACGGGGTCATCGTCTCCACCCCCACCGGGTCCACCGCCTATTCCCTGTCCGCCGGGGGGCCCGTCGTGGAGCCCACGGCCCAGAGCCTCATCGTCACGCCGGTGTGCCCCCACATCCTCAGCGCCCGCAGCTACGTGCTGGCCCCGGAGCGCACCGTCACCGTGGAGCTGACGCGCCTGGGCAAGAAGACCGCCTACCTGTCCGTGGACGGCGGCGAGAGCGTCCCCCTTCAGGACGGGGACCGGATCGACGTCCGCCGCTCCCCCACCGTCACCCGCCTTGTGCGCGTCACGGGCCGGAGCTTTTACGAAAAGGTCAGCAGCAAGCTGGGGGAGATGCCATGAACGAACGCCAGGAAAAGATCGTGGAGATCGTCTCCCGGGGCTCCGTCGGCACCCAGGCGGAGCTGATGGCGGCCCTGGAGAAGGAGGGCTTCCACGCCGCCCAGGCCACCCTGTCCCGGGACATCAAGGCCCTCCGCCTCACCCGCGAGCGCACCCCCCAGGGCCGGACCCGCTACGTCCTCCCCCGGGAACGGGCCGTGGACACCGAGGCGCGTCTGCGCGCCATCTTCGCCCAGTGCGTCACTGAGATCGACCGGGCCCAGAATCTGGTGGTCATCAAGACCCTCCCGGGCCTTGCCTCCGCCGCCTGCGCCGCCATCGACAAGATGTCCATCCGCACCTTAGTGGGCACCATCGCCGGGGACGACACCGCCTTTCTCGCCATGCGGGACGACGACGCCGCCGAGGACCTGCTTCGCCGGATGCGGAAGATCCTCTAACGGCAATAAAAGGCTTGATTTTTCCCGTTGAACGGTGTAAAATGGCGTGGCCGTGAATAGATTTGGTTGGGGACAGGTCCGCACGCGGGCGATCCCACTTTATTGAGAGGAACGATTCATTTGGCTGAACCGAAAAAAGCAAACTACCTGACCGGCGCGGCGATTTTGGCGGGCACGGTTGCCCTGACGAAGGTCATCGGCTTCATCTACAAGATCCCCCTGTTCAACATCCTGGGGGACGCGGGAGCGGGCCACTTCAATGTGATGTACTACATCTACAACCTGCTCCTCACCGTCTCCACCGCCGGCGTGCCCGTGGCGCTGTCCCGGCTCATCTCCGCCGCCCGGGCGTCCTCCAGGCCCCTGCAGGCCAAACGGTACTACACCGTGGGGCTCATAGCCTTCGGCGTCATCGGCCTTATCGGCTCCGCCGTGATGTTCGTCTTCGCCCCCCAGTTCGCGGACTTCATGGAGGACAGCCAGGTGGTCCTGGGCGTCCGGCTCCTTTCCCCCGCCGTGTTTTTCGCCTGCATCGTCTCCGTGCTCCGGGGGTACGCCCAGGGCCACAACGATATGCGCCCCACCGCCGTCAGCCAGATCATGGAGGTGCTGTGCAAGCTGATCTTCGGCCTCGCCATCGCCTGGTATCTGAAGGCCATGGGGTACCCCGTCAACATCATCGCCGCCGGGGCCATCGTGGGCGTCACCATCGGACTGGGGCTGGCGGTGCCCACCCTCTCGGTGATGTGCCGCCGGATCGCGGCCTCCAGCCCCGCCACGCTGAATCTGGATCAGCCCATGAGCCGGGGGGACACCTTCAAGCAGATTTTGAAGGTCAGCATCCCCATCACCCTGAGTTCGTCGGTCTTGAACATCATCAATCTGGTGGACACCTCCCTGGTGCGGGGCAGGCTGGCCTCCGGGGCGGGATTTTCCCCCGACCAGGTGGATATACTCTACGGGGTGTACTCCAAGGGCATGACCCTCTTCAACCTGCCCTCCTCCTTCATCACGCCCATCGCCGTGTCGGTGGTGCCCATCATCGCCGCCGCCGTGGCCACCCACAGCCACGCGGAAGCCAAGGTGACCATGGAATCCAGCATGAAGCTGACGAACCTCCTGGCCATGCCCGCCGCCGTGGGACTGGCCGTGCTGGCCCGGCCCATCTTCAACGTGCTGTTCCCCGGCTCCAACGAGAACGGACCCATGCTGCTCAGTATGCTGGGCATCGCCTCCTACTTCGTGTGTACCTACCTCATCACCAACGGCATCCTCCAGTCCACGGGCCACGAGAAGCTGGCTCTGCTGTCCTTCCCCATCGGGGGCGCGGTGAAGATCGGCGTCAACTACATCCTGGTGGGCACGCCCTCCGTCAACATCGCCGGGGCCCCCATCGGCACCGTCTGCTGCTACACGGTGATCACGGTGCTGAACATCCTCTTCATGACCGCGAAGCTCCGGGAGCGGCCCAATTATCTGAAGATCACCCTCCGTCCCCTGCTCTGCGCTCTGCTGATGGGCGCGGCGGCCTGGGCCGTGGAGGGGCTGGGAGAGCGGTTCCTCCTGCCCGTCGTCGGCGGCAGGCTGGGCGGCATCCTGTGCCTGGGACTCGCCATCGGCGTGGCCGTGATCCTCTACGCCGTGCTCATCCTCGCGCTCCGGGCTGTGACAAAGGAGGACATTTTGCTCCTTCCAAAGGGCGCTAAACTGGCGAAATTGCTGAAATTGAGCTAAAATCTTCGATTTATTCATTTTATGCTTGCAGTTGAGGGAAAAGTATGATAGATTTTGAATACAAAAGCTTCTACGGCGTGTCGGACCTGCGGCGCGTCGTCAAGATCCTGCGCGGCGAGGGCGGCTGCCCCTGGGACCGGGAGCAGACCCACGAGTCCATCCGCCGGGAGTTCATCGAGGAGGTCTACGAGGCCGTGGAGGCCATCGACGAGCAAAGCCCCGAGCATCTCCGGGAGGAGCTGGGGGACGTGCTCTTGCAGGTGGTGTTCCACGCGGACATCGAGGAGGACGCGGGCCGCTTCGACCTCGATGGCGTGGCCGACGGCGTCTGCAAGAAGCTGATCCTCCGCCACCCCCACGTGTTCGGGAACGTCCATGTGGCCGACTCCGCCGAAGTCCTGCAAAATTGGGACAAAATAAAGCGGGTGGAGAAGCGCCAGGCCACCGTCACCAGCTCCCTGGAGAGCGTGGCCAAGAGCCTTCCGGCCCTCTGGCGGGCCGAGAAGATCCAGAAGAAGGCCGCCAAGGCCGGCTTCGACTGGGACAGCGCCGAGGGGGCTTTGGACAAGATCGACGAGGAGGCGCGCGAGCTCCGCGCCGCCGTGGCCGCCGGGATCAACGCCGAAGAGGAGCTGGGGGACCTGCTCTTCTCCTGCGTCAACGCCGCCCGGTTCATAAAGTCCGACCCGGAGGAGGCTCTGCGCGGCGCCTGCGACAAGTTCATCCGGCGCTTTTCCAAATTGGAGTCCGCCGCCCTGGCCCGGGGACAGAAATTGGAGGACATGACCCTCGCGCAGATGGACGAACTCTGGGATCGGGTCAAGGCCGGGGAAAATCAGATTTAAAGAGTGCGGCACTCTTTAAGATATATTTATACACTAAATTTTTCCGCGAGGGAAAACTCAGGAGGAAAGAAGAAAATGAACAAGACAGAACTCATCGCCGTCGTTGCCGAAAAGACCGGGCTTTCCAAAAAGGACTCCGACAAGGCCGTCAACGCCATGCTCGACTCCATCGTTGAGGCCATGAAGGCCGGTGAAAAGGTCAACCTGGTGGGCTTTGGCGCCTTTGAGGTCAAAAGCCGCGCCGCCCGCATCGGCCGCAACCCCCAGACCCTGGAAGAAATCGCCATCCCCGCCACCCGCGTCCCTCAGTTCAAGGCCGGTAAGGTTCTCAAGGAGACGATCGCCGAGTGATCTTCCGCTCGGGACAGGATCAAAGTGAGGAGAGAGTCGGACGAAAGCGCCAGACTCCCTCCAAAGGCTATGCCCCGGGCACCCGGGGCTGATTTCATTTACCGGTATACGATAGTATCCCATAAAATGGCATCGGAGGCATTATGAGGTTAGACAAGTATCTGAAGGTATCCCGCCTCATCAAGCGCCGGACCGTGGCGGCGGAGGCGGCGGACGGCGGCAGGATATCGGTAAACGGCGTCACCGCCAAGCCCTCCAAAGAGGTCAAGGTGGGGGACATCATCGAAATTAGCTTCGGCGCCCGCCGGGTGAAGGTGGAGGTCACCTCCATTCAGGAGACGGTCAGAAAGGACGACGCCGCGTCCATGTACAGAGAGATCCAGTGAGGCGTCCCGGACGGACGCCGCCCTGGGACGGGATTCGGGGGAGGAACCATGAAAAACTTCAAGTGGGATAAAAAGTATCTATATTGGGGCGTGACGGCCTTCTGCGTGGTGGTGGCCAGCATCGCCTTCTTCTGGCTTCTGAACACCTGGGACGGCGTCCGCAGGACCGTGGGGCTGATGATCTCGGCCCTGACGCCGGTGATCTACGGCTTCTGCATCGCCTACCTTCTGAACAAGGTGCTGGCGATGTTTGAAAACCGGGTCTTCAAAAAGCTGTGCGCCCGGCTCTTCAAAAAGGACCCGGTGAAGGCCCGGAAGGCCGCCCGCATTTTCGCCATCATCGTGACGCTCCTGGTGGCCCTGGGCCTCATCGCGGGGCTTCTGGCCATCGTCCTGCCGGAGATCTACTACAGCGTGGTGACCATCGTCTCCAACTCCCAGAACTACTTAAACAGCGCCATCCGGTGGCTGGAGACAGTCTTCGACGGCTACGCCCTGGAGCCCGTGGCGGTGGAGTGGATCAACACCATCTCCCAGAAGATCGTCAGCTGGCTGGAAAATGAGGTCCTGCCCCAGATCACCACCCTCATCACCAGCATCACCGGCGGCGTCATCTCCGTCATCGGCACCCTGGTGGACCTGTTCATCGGCATCATCATCTCCATCTACGTGATGTACAACAAGGAGGTCTTCGCCGCCCAGGCCAAGAAGATCACCTACGCCATATTCCGGGTCCGCACCGCCAACATCATCATGTCGGAGATGGACTTCATCAACGACGCTTTCGGCAACTACATCGTGGGCACGGTCATCGACTCGCTGATCGTGGGCGTCATCAACTACTTATTCATGGCCATCGCGGGCATCCCCTACGTGGCCCTGGTCACCATCATCGTGGCGGTCACCAACCTGATCCCCGTGTTCGGCCCCTTCATCGGCGCCGTCCCGGCGACGCTCCTGATCCTTCTGGAAAATCCGACCAAGGCGCTGATCTTCGTGATCTTCACCGTGGTCCTCCAGCAGATCGACGGCCAGATCCTCAAGCCCCGCATCCACTCCTCCCGCACGGGCCTTTCTGGCTTCTGGATCATGTTCGCCATTCTCTTCTTCGGCGGCCTCTTCGGCATTCTGGGCATGGTCATCGGCGTCCCCGTGACCACGGTCCTCTACAATATGCTCCGCCGCCTCAACAACCGCAGTCTCCGCGCCCGCGCCCTGCCGGAGGACACCACCTTCTACAGCGGCCTTTCGTCCATCGACCCGGACACCCTCGCGCCCGCCTACGCCCAGCCCGAGCCCGAGACCCCCTCCGAGGCCCGCAAGGCCGCCTCCAGGGTCAAGGAAAAGCTCACCTCCCTCAAAAAGCCCGGCGGGAAGGGCAAAAAATGACCAGAAAAATCAAAAGGGACGGCACGGAACTCCGCGCCGTCCTTTTTTTATTGGAGCCACGTTTTGGGCCGCTTGAGGCAGCGGGTCTGATACTCCCTGTTCACAGTCTCCACATCCCGCTCCGTGATCTCCTCCGGCGAAAAGCGGTTTTTGTGGCACAGCCGCAGGGACGGGTGGTGTGCGATCGTCAGTCTTTCCTTCTCACCGGCACCCATATTTCGCTGGCGTAATCCTCCGAGGACGTGTTGCCGTCGGTGTACGCCTCGATGTCCATCTCCAGCGTGGGCTTCCAGCCGGATGTGGGGAAGAACTCCGAGACGACGCGCCGCCAGAGGTCCTGGATGGCGCCGGGCATGGGGCCGAGGCACGGGAACACGGCCCAGGTCCCGCCGGGAACGGTGCTCCGGCGAAAGCCCTCGGGCGCAGCCGCGTCCGCCTTGCACGGCACGGCCACGGAGTAGTCGAAGGTCTCTCCCCCGCCCCCGCTCCGGCAGATGCCGAGGATGTACGTCCTGTCGGAGGCCAGCTCCAGCAGCTTCTCCAGCGTGCCGTCGGCTCCGCACCTGTCCCAGAACTCCGGGATGGTCCTAATACTAATATTCAATCAAAATAAGACATTCACGACGGTCTTTTTTCGCGTCAAGCTTCGTCATACGGCTTGGAAATACATACAGTATTCCCGGCGCCGCCTTCCTCGC
>CANQKZ010000008.1 GCA_947624585.1 uncultured Oscillospiraceae bacterium
CGTGTCACGGTTCCCCACGCAAGCCCCAGACGGGCGGCCCGTGGCCCCGTGTCACGGTTCCCCACGCAAGCCCCAGACGGGCGGCCCGTGGCCCCGTGTCACGGTTCCCCACGCAAGCCCCAGACGGGCGGCCCGTGGCCCCGTGTCACGGTTCCCCACGCAAGCCCCAGACGGGCGGCCCGTGGCCCCGTGTCACGGTTCCCCACGCAAGCCCCAGACGGGCGGCCCGTGGCCCCGTGTCACGGTTCCCCACGCAAGCCCCAGAAAGTTAACGCCAGAACGGCAACGACACCAGAGGAGGTATCACATGGACGTTGCGAAAGCGGTCCTTGATGCCCAAAACGTCAAGGAAATGACCAGACGGGCCATTAAGGTCATATTGGCAATCGACCCTATGGATCCGGTTGGCATGGAATTGGTTGAGGACTTCAAGAAAGAATACGGTGAATCCGTCTGAGGGCTATGCCCTCGCCTAATGCGGCCTGATGGCTATGCCATCAGACGGTCCAAAGCCCGTTAAACGCAGATGGGGCAAGTCGTGCCCTATGGCTAATCCGCTCCTGAGTGGCAGCCTTGCCACACGGCTATCCTGAGCCGGGTGAAAGAAATGGCCAGAGCCCTATGCGGCAATCTGCATAGGGGAGCGTGCAGAACCGGATACGGTGATTTATGTTATAAAATGCTCCCCTCGCCTAATGCGGCTCAATGGTGGTTTTTGCCATTGAACGGTCCCAAGCCCGTATAACGCAGAGGGGGCACTGAGGAGATATAGGTGGAATACTGCCCAATCCCCATACAGTGTGGCTACTGAGGGCCGTAAATCTCAGACATTGTCCACCTTGCGGACGTTAAAGCAAGGTTTGAAGGTAAATCCGACCGTCGCCGGTGCATGGGAGTTAGGCCCATGGTTCGAGATTGTGAAAATCCCCGGAGGTTTGCGCCTATGAACCTAAGCGCGGCTTGCGTAACTGATGGCAGGCGTGAACGGCCCCTGATGGCAAGTAGTATCGCCCGAATCCGTCCCCACACCCGAGGGTGATGGAACGGGCATCGGTAGGGCTCCCAGGAGCATACCGACGGGCAATAGATATGAAAGCCGGATTTGGTCGGGAGCGTGACAAAGCAAAATCAAACCCCGGAGGGCCCACACACCAGGAACGGTGTGGTTTTTGCCGGAATACGGCGACACCGCGCATGGGACAGAGTGTTCCCATCCTCTGAGCGCCGGGCCGTCTCCCCTCACCGGGTTTATCATTGATCGAGCGCCGGGTGGTTTTTCATCCGGCGTTCCATTGAGTGATAAACCGCTCAAATTGCTTTGAAAGGGGTTATCTCAAATGACAGACATGGAACGCGCCACCAAAATGGCCGAGCTCAAGGCCAAGGCGTCCGCCTTGGTATCCGCCTACAATGAGGCCAATCAGGGTGATGGTAAGCTCGACGACATCCGCCGCATTGACGGGGAAATTGAGGAAACCGTCAACGAGTACACGGGCCTTGCCCGTGACCAGTGCTTCGCCGAGTGCATCGCCACCGGCAATCCCATGCTTGAGGCCGTCAAGCGCCTCACCTTCGAGACTATCGCCGTCAAGGACGAAACCGTCGGCGAGGGGACCGTCAAGCTCCCCGTGCGGGTTTTGGACGAGCATCGCGAAAAGGCCATCGACCTCTACAAGCTCCACAACGCCGCCGGCGGTATCGGCGCCGACAAGAAATGGGTGGACACCGTCCAGAAGATCAATTTCCTGCTCACCGCCCAAAAGGCCATCGACCTAGGGCTCGACCCCCGTGTCGTCAACAACAGCTACGCTATGTCGGCCATCGCCCGGGATATCGACCTCGGCAAGACGCCCACCAGCAAAACCAACATGCTCCGCACGCTCCAGGCGGCGGTTTCCGCCATGATTGGCGACGAGTATAAGGCCACGTCCCACGACGTGAATTTCCTGCTCTCCGTGTTCAGCCGCAAGAATCGCCGGGCCCTGACGGTCTCCTGCGCCACGCATAAGTACATGCGCGGCTATATGGCGGAAATCTGCCACCGCATCGTCACCGGCGGCACCTATGCCCTGGACTACAAGCAGACAAAATCCGGCGTGGCCCCCAAGGCCAACATCGTGGACCCCAACGCCGCCCGTGAGGCGGCCAAGGCCGCCGACGCTCCCAAGGCCAAGAAATCCGCCAAAAAGGCCGCCGCTCAGGCGGCCTGAGGCAATTCCCCCTACCTGGTTTTTCATCTCCCGATCGTTTCCTCCTTACGCCGCCGGCACCCCTAATGGGTGCCGGCGGTTTTTCAAATCCGCGCCGAAAGGGTGATAGCGCTTGAAGGTTGGTTCCGTCCGTAAGCTCCCCATGCTGTCCGCCTTTGAAATCGCCATTGCGCGAGCCTCTGGAGCCACCTGGATCAGTCACGATGTGCCGACATTTCAAACCGATGTATTTGAGGCGGATGTTGTATATCTTTGGAATAAGAAGCCCAAAAAGCACGTTTGTAGTGACGGCCGCGTGATTTTTGCGGGTGAATGCTGCTATGTAAAGGGGTCCCTCCCCGCCTCCGTATTCCCATCAATCGCCCCGGGCGAATACGCCCATGTCCCCGCGAAACGACCGCCGGCATCCCCAAAGGACCCCGGCGGTTTTTCATTTTCCGGCTGAAAGGCGGTTTTTCAAAATGACGACCGTCACCGTCTACCTCGCCCCGCTCACCGACGAGACTTTCTCCCCTGTGGTTTTTGATCTTCCCGTCGATGAGGCGGTTTTGCATCGCCAGCTCTCTCGCCCCGGCAACTACGATGACGACCCCATCTTTTATGCCGCCAAGACCCTCGCCGGACTTGACGCCCGCACTCCCTGCGTCTGCGGTTTTTCCCTGGAGGCTCCCTTCCTCCATGATGAATGGGAAAAGGCCCGCCAGCGGTTTTTCATCTTGAAGTCTTAAGGAGGTTTTCCGCATGACATACGATAGCTTTTGCGCCCGCGTCCGTGCCCTCGCCCGCCGCGCCGGCTTCGCCCCGGTTTTCTCCCACGAGGACGGCCGCCATATCGCCCGCTTCCCCGGCGGCGTCACCGTCACCGGCAACACCGTCTCCCCGCGGGTTTTCGTGAAATGGGGCAGCGGCCACACGGCCCTGGCCAGCATCTGAGGGGGCGGTTTTTCATGAAAAAATCGAAGCCCTCCCTGAAGCAGCGCCTCTGCGGGGTTTTTCTCATCCTCCTTGCCGTGGTTTTTCTCCTCCTCGTCTGGTCCGCTCCCACCGTCGAGGACCGCGACGCCACCGCCGTCCTCCTCGTGCTCCCCCTTGGTTTTTATCTCCTTCTGACAAAGAAGTCCGTCATTGACTGAAAACAATGGGAGGACACCGCCATGTACGAATACCGCCACGTCCGCGGCCACATCGAGGTTTTCCTCCATGGGGTCTTCCAGTTTTCCGCCGACACCATGGCCGAGGCCCGCCGCCTGGTTTTTGAGCTTGAATCCGAAAAGGAGGGACGCCCGTGAACAAGGAACAGCTCGTCTCCGCTCTCGCCCGCCGCAATCACACCACCATTCCCGCCGCCCGCGGTTTTCTGGATTCCTTCACCGCCCTGGTCACGCAGTCCCTGGCCTCCGGGGAAAAGGTCCGTCTCTCCGGCTTCGGGGTTTTTGAGCCCCGCCTGTCCGCGCCCCGGACGGGCCGCAACCCCAAGACCAACACCCCCGTCCCCATCCCTTCCCGGCGCTGCGTGGTTTTTCACCCCGGCTCCGCCCTCCGCTCCGCCGTAGGAGGTGACGCCTGATGTTCCACATCGGCGACCGCGTCCGGTACATAGGGGAAACCTCTCTCCATAACTGTGAGGGCACAGTTGTTTGCGCTGGTTTTAATGACGTGGGCGTCCGCTTCGATAAGCATGTGGGAGGCGGTAATCTGTATGGGAGGTGTGAAAGCAGTCACGGCGTTTGGTGCCTTTCTCACAACCTCATGCTCGTTGAACCGCCATTGTTCTCCCCCGCCCCGGAGGCGGATTTTCTCTCCGTCATCACCGACTGATTTTTCGTAAGAGGTGGTTTTTGATGAACGCCGACATCCTCCGCCCCGGCCACGCCTTCCGCATCCGCACCGAGGACGACTACGCGGTTTTTGCCGACGTCGCCGACAGCGCCGGCCTCCTGTGGGCGAGCGATAAGTCGCTGAAAACGTACCGTCCTTTCAGCCTACTGCCGATCCCCCGCTACCCGGAGGGCGTTGTGGTATATGTCGATTCGGACGGTATCCGCTGGAGCGGTTACATACAGCAGAGCGGCTGGACCTACCACGAGGTTTTCGAGCTCACCGCCGACACCTCTTTTGATCCCATCCCCGAAGAAAGTTTCCTTGCCATTTTTTACACCTCCACCTGATTTTCCATATCCCCGGCGCTCCAGGGCGCGCCCTATCAGGCTTTTCAGGTTCAACTCCTGTCGGGGATGCCAGATGTACGGCTCCACAGTCCGCCATGCGCGGAAAACGGGCCGGACGCCGCGGTGTGTGCGACCCGCCGCGTCCTATGAGCGTTCTCTTTTTTGGCGTTTTGTGTTTTGTGTTCTGACCCCGGAATAATAAAAAAAACGGTTGCGACCGGCGCACCGGCGCGAGGGGTGAAAAGTACCGTGGTTTTTCAGAGGCGGCCTGCCGGGAAAATGGCGAGGGGAGGCCGAGGCGCGCGGACGCCGCGCGGTGGCAACGCGGACCAACTGACAGTGTCCGGGCGTTGAGTAGCCAGATTCCCAACGGCGCCTCTGAAAGATCGTATCCGACCAAGAAAAAAGGAGGGACCGCTATGGCTGTCCGGGTTTTTGTCAAGTACGCCGATATCTGGGGGTTTTTCAACTCCCGCCGCGACCAACTTAAAAAGGAGCAGGTCCTGATCGCCGAAAACGATGACGGCGGTGAGATCTACCTGACCGAGCAGGATGGGCTCCCGCTTTTCACCGTCTACCTCTCCGGCGAAAAAAAATACGAGGAGGCGGCCGCCGATCGCGTAGACTGCGACTTCACCATGAACATTCTCTGTGACAGATACCTCAGCCCGAACGACGATCCCCGGCGGTTTTCGATGCCCATTGGACCTGTGGAGACGTCACCTGCCACCGATGAACAAGAGCCCGACGACGAGGACACTCCGCCCCCTACCCTGGACGACCTGCAGATCGAACAGGAGGAACGGGAGGACGAGCTCATGAGCGCCTTTGCCGAGTTTTTGTACATCGTCACCGACGGCGGCGCCGAGGACCTGGGCGACACGGACATGGATGACGCCCTGGACCACGTCCTCCAGTACATCTCCGACAACCTCTGCCTCCCCGTCTACCGCCCCACCGTCTACTTCGACCCCGACACCGGCTCCGCCGCCTACACCCTCTACCCCTACGCCCCCGACCCCGACGTCCACCAACTCCCATAATACTTAATATCCAATTAAAATCAGCCATTCGCGGCGGTCTTTTTCGCGTCATGCGGCGTCAGCCGCCTTGGAAATACCAATGGGTATTCCCTGCGGCGGCTTCCTTGCCTGACGCGAAAAATCCTCGCCGCTCGGTGTCTCCTTTTAATTGGATATTAGTATAGGCGGTTTTTGACCCGCCGGTCGTTTGCCAATTCCTTTATCGAGCATTTTTCCCGGCGGCATGTACGTCGGGAAAAATACCTTTTGTCAAATCGAGTGTGCGAGCGCAGCAAGTGCGCGAGATTTGACAGCAGAAACTCCGTCCCTGAATTCCGCGGAATTCAGGGACGGAGTTTCGCACGTTTCCCCTTGGCATTGAAAGGGCGCAGCCCTTTCAAGCCAGACTTTGTTCGCCTTTGGCCCGACCTCCACGCGGTGCGAATGGGTAACGCCAACGGGGCACATTTTTTGAAAAGGAGACCACCCACATGAAAGTCACCATCGCAGGAAACGCCGTCGTCATCACCTCCTCCCTGAAGCTGGAGGACATCAACACCATCAAGAAGTATCGGCCCCAGGCCCTTACCCTGATGGGCGGCGACGACGGCAAGGGCGGCATCAACGCCAACGGCGCGATCTTCGCGGAGAAGAGCCGTGACGGGAACGAGTACGCCGTCATCACCATGCCCCTGGACGCCCCCGCCGGCGACATCGAGTCCGCCAAGGCCCACCTGGCCGATACCCTGGGCGACGCCGCCGCCCACCTGACCGCCCTGGAGGCCAAGCTCCCCGCCGTTCTGGAGGAGATCCGAGGCCAGCGCAAGTCCTTCATGGACGGCATCACCGTCATGGCCTGACGGCGTCCTCACCCCCCCCGCACCCCCGGGGCTTCCCGGGGGTTTTTGAAAAAATTTTTGAATAAAAGGAGCTACATATCATGAACATGATCAAGGTCTACTACGGCGATAACGTCAACCGCACCCCCACCATGGTGGAGAACACCACCCCCATCCACGCCTTCATGGACGCCCACGGCATGGACCGCTCCCGCACCACCCAGATGAGCGGCACCACCCTCCGCCCCGAGGACATGAACAAGACCTTCGCCGATTTCGGCTTCGGCGTCGGCGACGGCGCCACCACCGTCGTCCTCACCACCATCGCCAAGCTCGACAACGCCTAAAACACCGCCCGCCTCGCGGGCAGTCTGGCCGATGTCCGCTGGCGCGGCGCTATGTTCCCGCCGGGCGGTTTTTGACCGCCCGGCGATTTAATGCCGGAGACTCTCGGTGGTTTTTGCGCGGCGGTTCGATCCCGCCCTCCGGCCCCATCAAATCAAAAGCGAGGTGTTTAGCCCGTGTTCAGAGAAAGCGTCACTTCCACCGTATTCACCTCCGAGGCCGCGGATGAGCTTTTCAAAAACATCACCGGCGAGCCCTTTGGGGGTGACTGCTCCTTCCTGTCCACCCTCCGGGCCCTGCTGGGGCCCCGCGTCCCGGCGGAGGACCGCGTCCGTCTCGTCTTCAACCGCTCCTCTCTCTCCGCGTCGTCGGTGGCGGATGAGCCTCCCGAGGACATCTTCGATTCCATCCTGGACGGCGGCGGCATAACGGAGTGCTCCGGGGTTTTGTACATCCACAGCCTCAACGGCCTCCAGGACGACAACAAGGCCGTCATGTCCGTGATCTACGACCACTTCACCGAGGTCTACCCCAAATTCCGGCGTCTCGACAAGGTCATCGCTCTCTTCCGCCCCTCCTTCCCCCTGTACTGCTTCGTCTCGGACGAGCTGAAAACCGTGATCCTCTTTGTGGACAGGCTGGGCACCCAGAAGCTCCACTACATCCAGTGTGCCGCGCTCCCGCTGTTCCCCTGGTATTTTGACGGGAAGGTCTCCCCGCAGGAGCTGGAGCTGATGAAGACCTTCCGGGGCGATTCCATAGCGGAGTACACCCGCGTCCTCACAGAGCTTTCCGCCGCCTACGATTTCCGTTCCGCCCGGGTCCGCAAGCTCCTGTTCGGGTTTGAGACACGCCGCAGCAAAGCGGAGCTTCAGAAGGTCACCTCGGAGATCGGGGAGTGTGACACGAAGCTCAACCAGCTCAACGATCAGTTCGGAAGCTACATCCGGATGAGAAACGATCTTTGCGTCCGACAGCTCGGCCTGGAGCGCGTCATCGCCGAGGGAGGCGCCGAGTCCGCCCTTATGGATTATTTCCTGGGGAACCGTTCCCTCTACCTGCGGGAGGTCTCCGATTCCCAGATTACCTTCGCCGTCAAGGACTACCTCACCTACTTTGACCGCGAGCTTGCCGACAGCGTCATCCGGAACGCGAGGAGCGACGCCTACTCCTATCTCCCCTCGGGGATTTCCAAGCCGCAGGCAAAAAAGCTCCTGACCGAGATTTTTGTCTCCGACTCTCCCCGGCTTCGCGTCAAGACCTGCGCCGTCTACAGGCTCGACCTGAACGGCTCCGCCAACGGCGTTTCCGGCGCCACATACGGCCCGGAGTTTGCCGACGCGATCCCCAACATGCACATTGAGAGATATGGCTGCCTCGGCGGGTACCACACGGTCATCAACGGGTTTTTGAAGAAGGGGGACTACATCGGCGCCGTAGAGCAGTGCGTCGCCTCCGCGAAGAACCTCAGCTTTAGCGACGGCGCCGTCATGGACAACTTCTTCCCCGCGTTTTTCAAGGGCGGCGGGTACAACAACAGATGCGTCGAGCTCCCCGACGGGTCCGTCGTGACCCCGACAGAGGCGGTGAAATGGCTTGAGTCACAAGAAAAAGAGGAAGGAGAAAAGACCGATGAGTAAGTTTATCCGCGTCCCCGAGGAGGCCCTGGAGGACATCCGCACCGGCTTCGAGGCCGCCCTGTCCTCCGCAAGGTTCGCCTGTGGCAAGTTTTCCTTCAGCAAGACCTTCCCGGACATCCGCCGGGATGCCCGCATCCACTACACCCGCGAAGCGTGGGAGAAGCAGCGGCGCCTCATTGACGTCTTTGACAAGGAGGTCGCCTGGCACGGTATCGCCTCCCGCGGCGAGGATGAGAACAGCGACGACTACTACATCTCCGACATCCTGGTCTACCCCCAGACCGTCACCGGCGCCAGCGTGGATATGGATACGGATGCGTATGCCAAGTGGATCACCGACCACCTCATGGCCGGTGACGAGCGCTTCGAGCACATCTACATGCAGGCCCACTCCCACGTCCGCATGGCCACATCCCCGTCCCCCACGGACCTCTCCCACCAGGCGGACATCCTCTCCCAGCTCAAGGACGATGATTTCTACATTTTCATGATCTGGAACAAAAACGGCTCCAACACCATCTGGATCTACGACATGAAGAAGAACGTTCTCTTTGAGGACAAGGACATCTTCGTGGTGATAGACGGAGAGCAGGCCTACGACGCCTTCATCGCCGAGGCCAAGTCCCTTGTGAAGGACAGGGTCACCACCTACTACTACGGCGGAAAATCCTCTCCTCTCATCACACCCCCCTACACGGGCGCCCCTGAGGAGAAAAAATCCTCCGTCCCCTCGGTCAACGCCTCCGAAAAACCCCGCACCCGCATCGACGCCGGCACCCCCCACAAGCCCGTCAACACCCACTACGACGACGAGGAGGACGAGTACCTTCGCCGCATGTACGGCGACGAGTACCGCGACGCCTTCTTCTCGAGTGGGAAATAGATCCTTTGCCCGCTGACTAAGCGGGTTTTTCAGGTTGTAACGAATTTTCCCTTTTTCCCAGGGAGCTTCGCGCCAAAGGCCGAAGTATCGCCTTGATCGAACGACCACCCAGGGCCAAGGCAGCAATGAGGGGCCCGCGGAAGGCTTCATGGCTGAAGTCGGTACAGCAAAAGAAGCCAGGAACCACGAAATCCAAGAGTTCCGGGGTCAGGAAACCGGCACACAGGAGCCATCCGACCAAGCAAATCAGGCCCAAAGGTCGCACCGCATCCAGAGTCGAGCGCGATGTCGATCCTAACTGCTGCAGATAATCTATATGTGGTTACAACCTACGCCTCCGGCGGTTTTTCATTTTTGGAAAGGAGGTCACCCATGGTCTACATCACCGTCCACCAATCCCCCGCCTACCATCACATCACTTTTGACGAGCTTTTTTCCCAGACCTTCTCCGAGGCCGGCCTTGTGCGCTCCAACGAGTCCAATACCCGCACCTACCGGGCGGCGTCTGCCAGCCGGACCTTCACGGGGACCTTAAGTCCCCATTGGCTCATCGGCCGCCTTTGTGAGTTCAATGAATCCACAAAGGATCTGCGCGAGACCGCTGACCGTCACAGCCTCTACCGGCGGTTTTTCATCCCCAAACGGTCCGGCGGCCTCAGGCCCATCAACGCTCCCTGCCCCGCGCTGATGGACGCCCTCCGCCGGCTCAAGCGGATTTTTGAGGACGACTTCCGCGCCCTCTACCACACCTGCGCCTTCGCCTACGTCAGCGGCAGGAGCGCCGTTGACGCGGTCCGCCGCCACCAGCAAAACGAGAGCCGCTGGTTTGCCAAGCTCGACATCCACGACTTCTTCGGCAGCACCACCCCGGACTTCGTCATGAAGATGTTCTCCATGGTTTTCCCCTTTTCCGAGATCGTCAAGCTCCCCCAGGGCCGTGAGGCGCTGTCCGCCGCTTTGGACCTCGCCTTCCTGGACGGCGGTCTCCCCCAGGGAACGCCCATCTCCCCGCTCATCACCAACATCATGATGATCCCGGTGGATTTTGAGCTCAGCCGCGCCCTCCGGGACCTGGGCGGCCAGCGCTTCGTCTACACCCGCTACGCCGACGACTTCCTCATCTCCTCCCGCCAGGATTTCAGTGTGGAAAAAATTGAAAAGCTCGTCGCCGACACCCTCGGCGGTTTTTCAGCCCCCTTCCGGCTCAATGAGAAGAAGACCCGCTACGGTTCCTCCGCCGGGAGCAACTGGAACCTGGGCGTCATGCTCAACAAGGACAACAACATCACCGTCGGCTACAGGCGCAAGCGCACCCTCCAGTCCATGCTCTATAACTACATCCGCGACCGCAGCGCCGGGGTTTTCTGGACGCTGGAGGATGTCCAGCGCCTCCAGGGGGAGCTCAGCTACTGCCGCATGGTGGAGCCCGACGTCATCGATGCCGTCGTCGCCCACCTCAACGAAAAGCTGGGCGCGGACATCCGCGCTTACATAAGCGCGGACCTGCGCTCTGCCAAAACCCTTGCGTGATTTTTGCCCGCCGTGCCTATCGGACGCTTGCCGGTTTCCCCGGCGGCCTCCCCTTCCCGCCAACGGCGGAAGGCCCGCTCCAAATCCTTTATCCCCCTGTATACAGCTCCGCCTCATCATTAGGATCACGGCTCCGCTGTATAGACGGCAGGCAACCCCCAAACAAAAAAAGCGAAGGAGACGTCCCATGGTAGACACCAAAATTCTCAAACCCGGCGACCGCGTCCGCATCGTAGACCGCTGGCCCGCCGACGGATCGGCCGTCCAGAATCCGGAAGGTAAAATGGACCATTGGCTGGGCCAAACCATGACGGTCAAGTATGTAGGCCTCTGTACAGTCGCAATGTGTGAGGACGATGGGGAGCGGTACGGCGGAGGGTGGGCGTGGTACCCCGGCGCCATCGCCTGCGTCGTAGAGGGCACCAACTTCTCCCCCGCCTCCGAGTCCGACTTCCTCGGCCTCCTGTCCTCCTGACCGCCCCAGGCGGTTTTTGAGTTTTCCAGCCATATTCACGAAAAGGAGCTGATTTTTATGATCGACCTGAGCAAATCCTACGAGTATTTCCACCCCGAATCCGTGGAGGGCCGCATCCACATCATCGGCTGCGGCTCCATCGGCGCCACCCTGGCCGAAAACCTTCTCCGCCTCGGCCTCACCAAGCTCACCCTGTGGGACTTTGACAAGGTGGAGGCCCACAACCTGGCCAACCAGATCTTCCGCCAGAAGGACATCGGCAAGCCGAAGGTGGAAGCCCTCCGGGACATCCTGACGGAGATCGACCCGGACTGCGCCGGGGAGCTCCGTCTCCAGCCCAAGGGCTGGGACGGCCAGCAGCTCGGCGGTTACGTCTTCCTCTGCGTGGACAACATCGACCTCCGCCGCCGGATCGTGGAGCAGCACATGGACAGCCCCTACGTCCGTGCCATGCTGGATTTCCGCACCGGCCTGGAGTGCGCCCAGCTCTACGCCGCCGACTGGTCCGACCGCCAGATGAAGCAGAACCTCCTCAACTCCATGAGCTTCTCCCATGATGAGGCCAAGGCCGAGACCCCCGTCTCCGCCTGCGGCGTCACCCTGGGCGTGGTTTCCACCGTCCGCGCCGCCGTGGCCTTCGGCGTGGCCAACCTCGTAAACTACGTCAACGGCAAGGGCCTGAGAAAGTTCATCAACATCGACATCTTCCACTACGTCCTGGACAGCTTCCTGTAAAGCACCTGGCGGTTTTTGAGAAAGGGGAGATTTTGTGGCGATCGACGAGCGCGCCCTTAAGCCCGGCCTTGAAGTCTACTGCTCCACACCGGCGGACAGCGCCCAGCTCCTGTCCGGACTCCATGGCCTCGGATACAAGTGGTCCTCCGGGACAAGCCTTCTGAGAAAAGACAACGAGGGTTTTTTCGCGAGGGTTTGGGAGGGCGACGGAACATTTGTCATTCACAGCGGAAAGGCCGTCCGCTATGGCCGTGGCGACGACTCCGACAGCGTCCCCCTTTGCGAGATCCTTGCGCTCTCCTTCTCTCCCGCCCCCGAGGCGGATTTTCTCTCCCTTCTGGGCCTCTGACGGCCCAAATCCAATAATTTTCCCAAGCGGTTTTACAATGTATAACGTCTTCCCCAAGACGTACTTCGCGTCAATGACCGAAGTAACGATTTGATCGAGCGATCCGGACGGAAATCAGCCCGACGGCAGGCCACTGCGGTACTCAAGTGACAAAGAACATCAGACAAAAAAAACCCGAGCTGCGAGACAAAAAGTACCCAAAAGACGGGACAAGACAGAGCCCACTCAAACAAGAATAAAGACTGCGACCCGAGAGTAAACGCCGACGGAGTCGCCAAGCAATGGAGACCCAACTCCAGAAGGCTGCCAGGAACCACATTCAAGATCGTAAAACCGCTCATAAGAAAGGAGCATTCCATATGACCAGAGAGGAATTTTTTTGCGACGTCACCGACTTTGCCGACCTCAAATCCTTCTGCTACGACATGGATATCAGCCTTCTGGACGATATCTATGACGAGGGCGGACGAGACGCCGAGATCAACGATTGGCTTTGCTACAACATCAGAGACTACGACTGGGAGGACATCCGCGACAGGCTCGCCGGCATTCCCACCGGTAACGGGTGGTTTTATGAAAACAGCTGGGACGATTGGAATGAGCTCGATGACCGCGACTTCACCTCCTATAAGCAGGAGGTCCTGGAGTATTGCGACGAGGGCTCCCTGTGGGACGACTCCGATGAGGAAAACGGAGACGACGCCACCTACGACGGTCCCTCCTACGCTCCCTACGCCTCCCGCATTCCCAGCGACGCCTTCCCCATCCCCGCTGACACCGACTTCCTCTCCCTCCTCTCCCCCGCCATTCCCTAGCCCGTGGTTTTTCAGACTTCCAGCAAACCCAATACATATGCCCGTAACCTCCCCCTTGGGGGAGGTGCCGAGCGAAGCGAGGCGGAAGAGTCCCGCTTTGCGGCCTTTAAAGCCAGTTTTTAAAGGAGGTGCCCCATGCCCCGTAAACGTCTCGACCTCACCGGCAAGCGCTTTGGCCGCCTGACGGTCCTTGCCCCGGCGGAGGACAAGCGCCTGCCCTCCGGGGAGACAAGCTCCCAGTGGCGCTGCCGGTGCGACTGCGGCCGTGAGACCGTCGTGGCCCGCCGGAATCTGCGCTTTGGCGCCACCACATCCTGCGGCCGGTGCGATCCCCGCCGCCCCATGAACGCCCGCCGCCGGGACGAAGCCGTCTCCGAGAGCGCCCAGCGCGTCCATGAGCTGCCCTCGAACCCCTTCGCCGACCTTGCCAACGCCATCGTCGCCTGTGCCGCGGACGATTACCGCACCGCCCTCAAGGAGGGGGACAGGCGTTCCCTCGCGTCCCTGGAGCGGTTTTTCCACTCCCGCTGGTACGCCCTTTTGACGAGCCTTGATCCGGACCGCCTCATCTCCCGCCTCAAAGCGGAAGCATGAGCCTTGGCGGTTTTTCAGAAAGCGAGGTGCCCCATGCCCATCCATGACTTCTCCGTCGGCGACCGCGTCCTCTGCGTCGCCGAAGCGCCAAGCAACAACGAGTCCGTCCACGGCCTCACCGGCACGGTCGTTTCCAGAACAGAAATAAAAGGCCGCCATGGCCGGTGGCTCGGCGTCTGTTGGGATATATCCATCCCCCACGGGCATTCCTGCGACGGCGTATGCGAGGACGGCCATGGCTATTTTGTCTGGGAGGAAGATGTGACGGAAGAACCCTCCGCGGTTTTTGATATCTGCCCCGAGGACACCCTTGTCTCCCTCCTGTCCGTCTGAAAAGAAAGGAGCATCTTTATGGGTTATTACACCGCCTTTTCTCTGACCGTTGACGGTCTTCGCGACAAGGACCTCCCACGCCTTAAGCGGGAGCTCACGCGTATGAACGTGTTTGACGACACCGACACCGAGCACAGCGACTGCTGGACTGCCTACGCCAAATGGTACGACTGGGAAAAGGACATGCTCCTTCTCTCCACCCGTTTCCCCAAGGCGGTTTTTTGTCTCCATGGCGACGGTGAGGAGACCGAGGACATGTGGGACGCCTATTTCAAAAACGGCAGGACCCAGTTCTGCCACGCCGAGATCTCCTACCCTCCCTACGACGAGGCGTCCCTCACCGACGGCGGCGTCCGCGCCGGCCCCTTCGCCCGATACAGCTATGAGAGCGACTCCGACAACTATATTCCGAGAGAGGTGCGTTTGAATGGATGATTTTTCTGTCGGTGACCGTGTCCAATACGAACACCGATCTCCGGGCAGCCGCGTTCTTGTGGGCATGACCGGTACGGTGGTTGATATAAGAGGAAACTTCATCTGTGTCTGTTGGGACGATGACGTCAACGGCCACGATTGCAGAGGCCTGTGCCAAAATGGTCATGGGTGGAATGTGGCCGCTTCATCACTCAGCCGAGTAGAAACCGGCCCCTTTGCCCCCGCTCCCCTCCCCGACTTCGAGGCGCTTTTCTCCTGCACCGCACAGTAATTTTCTGCCCATGAAACGGAGGTTTCATCCATGCCGATTTTCAAGTACACCATCCCCGATGAGGTAAGATCCCGCATCCCCGACTGGTTCTACTACGCCTTCGCCGGTGAGTACACCGCCGTCTGCGGCGAAGATGTCCTGTCCTCGGATGAGCTGGGGGTTTCCCGCCTTGAATACGGCGGCGGCACAGCGGGTTTTTGCGAAGCCTTCCGCGCCGTCTGCCGCCGCTTCCAAATGGACTGGCTCATCGAATATTACGACTCCCTCCCCTGGTACGACTCCGACCTCTTCGACGCCGAGCTTGCCTCCGAAACCCTCCGCCGCTTCCGCTCCCCCACCCACGGCGCCACCCCCTACTACCTCCACCTTCTGGAGGAGGCCAGGGCGGCGGAGCCCCCTCAAGCCACATAAAGGAGGATACCCCATGACAAAGCTTTCCGGCACAATCACCCCCATCGGGACATTCGCTCTCACCTCCCCCGAGCTGCGCGTCAGCGATCCCTGCTACGATACCACCGTCTGGTGCAGCGGCTCTATCCAAAACTGCCGGACCGGCGCCTGGGAGGCGGCGGTTTTTCTGGAAGTGTATGAGTTTTGGGGCAAGCGTGTCCTTGCCCTCGCCGCCCGCCACGCCGAAACCGGCCCGGAATTTCGCGGTATCGACGATATCCGCTGGGGCGAGGACGGCTCCTGGCAGGCGTGCCCCTTCGAGGTGGGCGTGGACTCCGGCAGCGCCGGCATCTTCGACGCCGCCCACTACCGGGAGGCTCCCACGGAGGATGACTGGGACGACCGCTGTTACCGTCTCACCGTGTCCGAGAACCGGGCCGGCGTCCTTCCCTTTGGCGTCGTCTCCATATCCGGCTATGGCGACGGCGGCTACGAGGCGTTCTTCCACACCGCACCCGACGGCCTTGTGGATTTCATCTTCATCCTCTTCATCGAGGACGAACCCTCCGACGAGGACTGACCCATTCTCCGATGATTCGAAAGGAGGTCCCCTATGCTTCAAATTCGCCCCGGAGTTTTTGAAACCAATTCCAGCAGCACCCACTCCATCTGCATCGCCACAGACCGCAAGGAACCCTTGAAGCTCCAGGACCGTCTCTGGTTCGCCACAGGTAATTATGGCTGGGAATGGGAAAAGCTCGCCGACCCGGAGGAAAAGGCGTCCTACCTATACTCCGCCATTCTGGAGGTCTATGAGCGCCGTGAGGCCGAGAAGCTCAAGAATCAGATCATGGACATGCTGGCCTCCGCCGGCGTTTCCTGCGGGTTTTCTAAAGCGAGATACCGAGACTTCGGCGGCAGCCACTGGTGCGAAAATGCCTCCGTTGGCCACGACGCAAATGGTGAGCTCAAAGAAATTGTGGGCAAAATCGTCCACAACAAGGGCCGCCTTATGCGGTTTTTGTTCTCCCCCAAAAGCTTCGTCCTCACCGGGAACGACAACGACTGCGACGAACGCGGCGTGGGCATTGATGTAGATTACCCCCACGAGGAATACTATAAGGGAAATTGAGGTGATTTGATTGGAGCTTGTGGGCCATTACCGCAACGGCAACTACACCGTCCGCCTCTATGACGATGGCACCAAGGTCCGGGAGACGGACGGGGACAGCTTCATTCCGGAGTTTCCCGAATCCATGGACCTGAAGATCACCGACCGGTGCGACATGGGCTGTCCCTTCTGTCACGAGAACTCCACCCCCACGGGCGACCACGGGGACATTTTGGATCTCCCCTTCCTGGAGACGCTCCACCCCTACACCGAGATTGCAATCGGCGGCGGCAACCCCCTGTCCCACCCGGACCTGGTCCCGTTTTTGGAGAAGCTCAAGTCCTTAAATCTCATCCCCAACATCACCGTCAACCAGAAGCACTTTCTGGAAAATCTCCCGCTCCTCCACGACCTCACGGACCGCAAGCTTATTTACGGGCTTGGCGTCTCCTACGTGACGAACGGCAGAGAAGAAGCTTTGAGAAAAGCCATGCAGGAATTTCCCAACGCCGTTCTTCATGTCATTGCCGGAATCGTTGACCCCGATGACCTCCAGTCTCTCGCCGGCCATGTTCTCAAGCTCCTCGTTCTTGGCTACAAGCCCTTCCGGCGCGGAAGTACACTGTATAACATCCTTGGCGGCACGATCAATTCCTATGTAGACGCCCTCAAGGATGTTCTCCCCGAAATCCTCCGTGACCATTGGTTCAAAGCCGTGAGCTTCGACAATCTTGCCATCCGTCAGCTCGATGTTAAAAGCCTGATGACGGATGAACAGTGGGAGAGATTCTACATGGGCGACGACGGCCAGTATACCATGTACATCGACGCCGTCAGAGGCGAATACGCCGCCAGCTCCACCTCCACCACCCGTTACCCCCTGGAACCGGATATCCGAACCATGTTCCAAACCGTCCGCTCATCCAGCGAGAAACCATCCACAACAGGCAGGAGGCAGCAATGAAATTTATAGATGATATACTGTACCGAGTCGAAAAACGTGATACCAGGATCCTTGACTTTGTGCTCATCGTGCTGTTCATCTTTATCATGATTATAATGATTCTTGTTTGCGTCGGTTCAGCTTTGGGCGTGGTTATCTTTTTTGTCGCATGGATTTGCGGCTGCGCCAAGCTGTCGTCCGTTCTTATCTGTGTTCTCGCTCTCGCTGTCTCTTTGTCCGTCCTCGTCGCGGGATGGTTGTGTATAAATTAAAGGAGGCGGTTTTTCAATTGGATGAAAAAACTCTCTACGTCATCCCGCAAAGTGGTGCCGGTTGGTACAGCGGCTATATCAAGGACTCCGCCGGTCCACGCCAGGTTTTCTCCACCAACGCCGCCCTTCTCTTTATGAGCGTCCAGCATTACACCGACGACGGTTACGCCGTCAAGTTCACAGACGCCTCTTCCCTGGGCCCCTTCCTCGACAAAAAGCCTGATTTTCTGGACCAAATGGAAACCTGGCTTCTATACGCTGAGCCGTAAACGGCTGTCCAGATGATAAGCCACCATAGCATACCGGAAGTGCTGGAGCCGTGCGCTCTGAGTGTGGGTTCGAATCCCACTGGAGGCGAAGCTGGCAGACGTGCCATCCGTGAAAGCCGGACGGATTTCACCCGATAGAGCCGACCATCGAGCGACGAGCTCAAGGGCGCGTGTAACGGCAATGAATGAAGCGCGCCAGACCTCAGGGCGCAGTTTCGTTAATCGGGGTATTCGTTTGCGGACGCATACTTGCTGCGCCCTGTCAACAATCAGCCCCGTGGATTTTTCAAAGTCCACGGGGTTTTGTGTAACGCTATCCACGCCAACGCAGCTCAGCCGGTAGAGCGGCACCGCAAATGCCTGTCGCGGGTTCAAGTCCCGCCGCTGGCCTTTTATAAGGAGCTTAGAAATGAAACCGAAAGAAATCAAATATATCTCAGAAAACGGCAACGAATTCTCCGTCCTATATCATCGCGTCAGGCACTGGAGGTACAGGTACTCCGGGATTTTTCAGCGCGTCATGGACAGATTCTGGTGCGGCTGGTCGGTCTGGGCAAACCGGTCCGTCCCCATCGAGCACGGCTTTGAGCCGCTGTTCCTCATGCGCCGCTCCATGCGCTCCCGCCTGAGGTCCGCCGCCGACCGCTGGGAGGCGCGAAATCAGTGAGCGGTCAGGAGAAATCACGCGTCAAAAGATGACCGCTGGATTTTGCGGTATGTAGGAGAAAGGAGGCAGTTCCTATGGATGAGACTACCGGCAAGACTGTCTTTTTCACGGGGAGGCGCCCCAAGGACCTTGTCGGGTATAATCGCCGTGGCTATACCGACCTTGTAGAGTTTCTCACCGAGTATATAGGCAGCGGCTTATACCCACAGTACACGAGGTTCATCAGCGGCGGGGCGCAGGGCTTTGACCATCTCGCGTTTTGGGCCGTAGAAAAGGTCCGCCGCCGGCATAGGGGCGAGCCCATCGAAAACATCCTGTACCTCCCCTTTCCAGGCCAGGCATCTCCGTGGTCGCCGGAGGGGGTTTTCGGGCGGCTGGAGTATAACATGATGATGTCTCACGCAAGCGCTGTGGAGTATACGTCCGAAAAAGATCCCGAAAACTACCACGCTTCGGCAAAGCTCCTGCTATGCAGGAACGACATGATGGCCTCAGACGCGTCGCTTTGCCTTGCGCTCTGGCCTCACAACGACGATTCCTGGCGCGACCCGAACCGCCGCGGCGGAACGGCAAACGCCATGCGAAACGCCCTGTCAAGAAAGCTTGCGGTTCGCATCCTGCGTTATACCATATCCGACGGCAAGGTCTTGCCCATCTGCGTAGATGAGGTAAGTCATCAGGGAGTATAAAAACAACGAAGGCGTGGTTTTATCATGGAGAAAAATAACACTAACCTGACAACTGCAGAATTACAGCTTTGCGAATTGGTGGGCGCGAAATATATTACCGGTAATTGCGGCAGATGTGTGGACATGGTCATCCTGTGGGATAGAAAGCCAGACGAGGAGATTGAACCTCCGTCACTTGAAACGGTCAGATACATTGTCGGTGAGAGCGGCGCAAAACCCATAGGAATGCTTTCCATTGATTTATTTCCTTCTGTCCACGCCTATGATTGCATCTGCGTTGGCAGATCAAAGTAAAGTTTTATGAGGGGTGATGCCATGGTTGGCGAATATGAAGTCGTCACTTTATGTGGAAGCACGAAGTTCAAGGATGACTTCCTTAAAGCGCAGGAGTTTTTGACCTCACAGGGGAACATCGTCATTTCCGTGGGACTTTTCGGCCACGCCGACGGGAAGTACGGGCAAGAGATAACGCCTGAAGTTAAAGAAATGCTGGACGATATGCACAAGCGGAAAATCGACATGTCAGACTCCATCATCATCATCAATAAAGATGATGACATAGGAGCAAGCACGGCCTCTGAAATCGCCTACGCTAAAGCAACCGGCAAACGTGTTGATTATATGTACCCGCACGATGAAGGTAAAATTTTGTGAAAAGATTCTTTAAAGATGCAAACACAAGTTCCCTATCTACAGAGGAAATCGATAAGTACAAAGGCGAAATCACTCGGCTAAAAGACAGTCCTGTTTGCCGCCTGAAAACTACTATGGAAGTTTCCAGAATTGGCTCTGTAGCAATGGAATCTGATAATTTCCGATTAGTAGATGGGCAGCTTGATGTCTGACAGGAAACAAATCAAAGTCGAGTTTCGTGAGGGGGTGTGATTCGGTCTGAGAATAGGCATCATCGACGCGGATCTGATCGGCAGGCCGAAGCACCGGTTTCCCAATCTGGCCTGTATGAAGATCAGCGCGTCACACAAGTCAAAGGGCGATTCGGTTGAATTGTGCCAGGATTACAGCGGTTTGGACCGTTTCGATAAGGTGTATCTGTCCAAGGTTTTCACCGACACGCAGGTCCCGGACGGAGTAATCGAACGGGAAAACGTCACGATCGGCGGCACCGGCTTCTACTATGACAAGGCCGCCCCTCTCCTCGCCGAGGTCGAGCACATTATGCCCGACTACCATTTATATGATAGCTGGGTAGAGGACAAGCTCCACAATGGCGGTACACGCAAGGACTATACATACTATCTCGATTACTCCATAGGGTTTTTGACTCGCGGCTGTTTCCGTCAGTGCTCCTTCTGCGTCAACCAGAACTACAAGAGCTGTTCACGCCACGCCTCCGTATATGAGTTTATGGACCCGTCCCGGCCTAAGCTCTGCTTTTTGGACGATAACTTCTTCGCCTGCCCCGATTGGCGCGGCCTGATTTCGGAGGTCAAGGAGACAGGGAAACGCTTTCAGTTCAAGCAGGGCCTTGACGAGCGGCTTCTTACGGACGACAAGATCCACGAGTTGATGAGCTGGCCTTATGACGGGGATTACATCTTCGCCTTTGACAACATAGCGGACAGGCCGGTAATTGAGGCTAAGCTCAAACGCATACGGGAGCTGTATCCCACAACCAAAAAGCACTTCAAGTTCTACGTCCTCTGCGGTTACGACAGAGGCGGAGTTTACGACAACGCCTTTTGGCTGCGGGACATCCAGGACACCTTCGAGCGCGTCAAAATCCTTGCCCACTACGGGGCGCTCCCCTACATCATGCGGTTTGAGAAAGCCTATACAAGTCCTTACGCCGGGATCTACACAAGAATCGCCGGCTGGTGCAACCAGCCGAGCATCTTTAAGAAGTTTACGTTCCGAGAGTATTGCATCTGCAAGGGCATGAACTCCGGCTACAACAAGTACAAGCGTGACTATCAATCCTTTCTCGCCGACGGCGGCACAAAAGGCTCCGCCTGGCGCGACATGGAAAGCTTTTTATCTCAAGCCCCGCAGATTGCGGATAAATACTTCGACCTGGCAGGATAAGGGCCGAGTTTCAAAAGGAGGCCGCCATGCCCAACCCCCGCTATATCCCTATAACCTCCGGTCCCGTTGACCTGTCCGCTCTCGGATTCGGCGACGAGCTTCAAATCGACTACGACCCCGCTACCGGAAATCTCCGCGTGTCGGTTTTTCAGAACAGCCGATGGCAGGACGAGGCGGTCATCCCCCTGCCCGCTCTGTTCCAAGAAGCACAGAACAGTACAAAAGTTTAGTTTCACTGTGAGGAAGGGAATAAAAATTGACCGTTTTTGTTGAAACAGTATCCGGCAAAGGCACCAATCTGCGTGTCACTGGCGAAAAGTACGGCATAGTACACGGCAATAGCATAGAGGAGGCGTGCATGAAACTCCTCAGAAGTCTGACAAAGGACGATACCGTCTATGTTGATGCACGCAATATCGGGGCGGTGGTGGTAGACATTCTTTCCAAGTATTGTAATGTCGTGCCTGCTTATCTCAGTAAATCCGACATGATAGGCACAAGTGGAATTGTAGCCGAACAGGTCGATAGCTTTACTCAAGTCAACAAGGATAAAGGGTACATTGGGAAGTTTGAACCTTACGCCGTCGATGTGATGGTCCACGTTGATAAAAAAATGCTGAATTGGCTCGGCATGGACAAGTTCCCCGATGACACAAAGGAACTTGCCGACGCAATACGCGAGGTGGTTTGTCTCGATTATGCATGTAATGGATGGAGGCTACATGAACGAGATTTGTAAACGTATTCAGCCCTGCGGTGGTACATGGGCATATTGTGATGGAGATTGCGAATCTTGTACCAGGACGCATGGGTTTGTTGCAAGCACCATGACAGAGGCGGCGGACCAGAATGGCAATACCGATGAAGACGAAAGTTGGGTTTTAAACGGTGCAAACAAACTAACAAAATGATTGAAATTAACAAAGAGACTTTGCCTATTTTTGAGTCTTGTTAGTTTAATTGTTTGGGTTTTATAAAAGAGGAGGGCCATGTTTTATGAACGATTTTTATAATTCTGTCATGTCCCATGAAAAGTTTTATTCCCTAATGTATTCCCCATATCTCAGCAAGTACAGTCCGCTTGAGGAACAGATCGTTGAGGTCAAGACCTCCGATATATGTTGGGCGAAGGACGGCTCGTCTTTTATTTGGATCTGGGGTTATCCCGGTCCAGACTATAACGAGTACACACCTCAAACATACGGGAAAGGCTGGGCGTTTACAAAAGAAGAAATCATCCAGTCATGGGCAATGGATGCACAGCAAACAGCCTTTTGCCCCGAGTGCCGTGAGTACACGGAATACGTAACCGTTGATCCAGTTCATCGTGAAATCACCGTATATGGCATCACTTTCACCTACGTCCACCAGTCCGCCCACTGCGTCAAATGCGGTGCGGAGGTCTACGTTCCATCCATCAACGACGCAAACGAGGAAGCCCGCGGGACTGCCTATCGCAAGGCAGAACAAGGAGTGACATCTGAATGTCAAATTTAGAGAAATACCTCGACATCCTCCGTCGATACCGTGCCGGAGAATTTGGCGAGGAGCATTTGACCTTGCGCGACATCCTGATTCGGGCCGGTGAGCCGAATCTCCTCCAAGAAATGACCGCCGAGGAACTGTCCGCTTTGTCCGCAGAGAGCACGACTCCCGCTCTCAAAGCTCTTTTCATAAAATTGCGCGATATGAAAGTGTGATTTGACGCAAAAAACCGGCTCTGCCAAAGCAGAGCCGGGAAAATCAGCCTTAAATATTGAGATTTTCGAAAAGACATTCAATTATTTTAACTATAAGATTGGCAATAACACCAATCAAAAGCTAAGTTAAATGCTCAATACCCATATTGGGCTCCTCCTTTCTACCGAACTATGTCGGCCATGATAATGTGTCGCCGACAGTTCGATTATCCGGAGGGCTCATCTGCTGATTTTTGGCTTATTATAGCACACTGGCGCAGAAAATGCAACAAACTCCGAGGCGCCTTGAGCCCCGTTATTTTACATGAACCTGGAGGTGACCCCATGCCCAAGAAACCGCCCACAATTCCCCCGTTTTCCCAAAACATCAGCGCCGTGTGTGAGCTGATGGATGCCGCCGTCAAGGACTACGCCTGGAGCGGCGACCAGGTCCACCGTATGGATGAGCTCACCCAGGACTACCTTCATAAGCTGGAGCTGGATGGGCTCGACTACTCCGAACGGGCCAAAGTCGCCACCAAAATCACAAAATGCCGCCAGCTCCGCCGCGCCCACAAGGACACCTGTGAGATACTGGAGCCGTTGGTGCAGTTTCTCAACAGCGACAAAGGCCGCAATATGATGAACCTCCTCCGGGAGGCCCTCGGAAAAACCCGCCGCGCCGAGAGCCGCATGGAAAACCGTACATACTACCCGCGGGTTTTGCGGGAGAAAGAAAAAGATGGAGGTGCGCCCGGATGATAAAGGAGATCCCCGGCGACATCCTGACCCCTGCCCCGCCCGGTTCCCCGCCCACCCTCGTCTGCCACCAGGTCAACTGCCGCGGCGTCATGGGCCACGGCCTGGCCCTCCAGATCCGTGAGCGCTACCCCGTGGTTTTTGAGTCCTACCGCAAAAAGTGTGCCGCCAACGCCCTGTTCGGCGGCAAGCCCCGTGACCTTCTTGGCCAGATTCAGGTCATCCCGCTCCTTCAGGAGGCCGGCTTTGCGGTGGTCAACGTCTTCGGCCAGGACAAGTACGGCCGTGACCGCTGTCACACAGACTACACGGCTCTCCGCCGGGCGTTTTCCACCCTCGCCGCCCGCTTCCCCCAGGCCGTGGTCCGCCTCCCCTACAAATTTGCCTGCGGCCTCGCCGGCGGCGACTGGGACACCGTCTACGGCATCATTCTGGACGAGCTGGAGGGCAAGGTCCGCCAGGTCGAGATTTGGAGACTGAGAGAAAGGAGCTGATGACTTGAAAATATTTATTGATCTCTCGTATACTACCCATCTCGGCGAGCCCACTTTTCTTGCGAAGGTCCTCACGACCAAGGGGTGGGGCGTTATGACGGCAAAAGACATCCTGTCCGTTTGGAATGGGCTCAAGCCCTATTGCAGACAGGAGGACAAACTCTTTATCACCGCCGAGGATGGTGGTTATGGCCTCTGCAACTGTGCTAGAGCGGACGGCTTCCGCGCCTCCGCCATCGTCAGTGATACCCTCCGTTCCGTGCTTATCCACAAAAATCGCCCATGACCATTTCCCCCCCCCCTAGGCGGTTTTTCATATTTCAATCAAAGGAGCGTGACCCATGAAAGTTCTCGTCGTCGTAGACATGCAAAACGATTTCATCACCGGCGCCCTCGGCACCCCGGAGGCCCGGGCCATCGTCCCCCGTGTGGCCCAAAAAATCCGGGAATTTGACGGTGATTTTATAGCCGTCACGAGGGACACCCACTACAAGGAATATCTCGAAACCCAGGAGGGGCGGAACCTCCCTGTGGCGCACTGTGTGAAGTACTCCGATGGCTGGGACATTGCGCACGAGATCAGTGACGCGCTGTTCTCCTCCCTCTCTGATGACCCGGTGGTTTTTGACAAGCCAACCTTCGGCTCCGTTGAGCTCTGCAATCATTTGGCGGACCTGCACGCCGGCAGCTTCATCAGCAGCATCGAGCTCGTCGGCCTCTGCACCGACATCTGCGTCATTTCCAACGCCCTGCTGCTCAAGGCGGTTTTGCCGGAGGTCCCCATCACCGTGGACGCCTCCTGCTGCGCCGGCGTCACCCCGGAAAGCCACCGCAACGCCCTGCGCGCCATGGAGATGTGCCAAATAAAAATCATCAATGAGGAGGCGTGACCCGTGGTTTTTCTCAACGACAAGCCCGTCGCAGTGTCCTCCTTCCCCGACGGTACACCCCTTCTCCGCTTTGATGTGAACGACGCGGGCGTGGGGTTTTTCATTATCCGCTGGCTATACGACAGCGACGCCGAGTGCATGACGGTCTGGCACCTGGTCCGCCACCTCCGCAGCAAGATCAATATGGCATACATCGGTTTAGACCTCCCTTACATCCCCAACGCCCGGATGGACCGGGTCAAATCCCCCGACGAGGTCTTCACCCTCAAGTGGTTCGCGGAGTTTTTGAACGCCCTCAAGCTTGACCGTGTGCGGGTCTTGGACCCCCACTCCAACGTCTCCGCCGCCCTCATCGACCGCGTGAAGATCGACACACCAGAGCCTTACATCCAAAAAGCCTTAGACGAGATCCCGGCCTCCGACGGGCTGGTTTTTTGTTACCCGGACGAGGGCGCCGCCAAGCGCTATTCCGGGCTTTTTGAGCGCGAATACGTCTTCGGCATCAAGCACCGGGACTGGCGCACCGGCAGGATCGAGCGTCTGGAGATCACCACCCCGGAGAAAGTGAAAGGCCGTGACGTGCTCATCGTAGACGACATCTGTTCCCACGGCGGCACCTTCACCTTCACCGCAAAGGCCCTGAAAGCGGCCGGCGCCAACCATATTTATCTCTACGTCACCCACTGTGAAAACACGATTTTCCAGGGCTCCGTTCTGACCGACGGCCTCATCGACCGGGTTTTCACCACCAACAGCATCTTCCGTGGCACGCACGACAACATCACGGTTTTCGAGGTGAACGACGATGATTGACTACAACCCTCTCCTGTGTCTCGATTTCTACAAGACGGCCCACGCCGCCCAGTACCCACAGGGCCTCACAAAGATGGTCTCCTACTACACGCCCCGCATGTCCCGCCTCGCCGACACGGACAAGGTCACCATGTTCGGCCTCCAGGCGTTCATCCAGGACTACCTGATAGACGCCTTTAACCGGTGGTTTTTCAGCCGCGATGTGGAGGTCGTGGTTTCCGAGTATAAGCGTGTCCTCAACGCCACCATCGGCACGGACGGCGTGGGCGAGGCCCGCGTCCGGGCCCTCCATGAGCTCGGCTACCTCCCCCTCCTCATCCGCGCCGTCCCGGAGGGCGTCCGCACCGACATCCACGTCCCGCAGATCGAGATCTCCAACACCCACCCCCAGTTTGTGTGGCTGGTGAACACCATCGAGACCATGCTCTCCGCCACCATGTGGCACACCCAGGTTTCCGCCGAGGTTGGCTGGCGCTATCGCCAGATCGTCAACGAGTACGCCCAGCGCACCTGCGACGACACCGTATCCCGGGCGCGCCTTTTGGGCGATTTTTCCATGCGTGGCCAGGAGAGCGTGGAGTCCGCCACCAAAAGCTCCGCCGCCTTCTGCCTGAGCTTCCTCAACACCGCCACCGTCCCGGCAATTTTGTGGCTTGAAAAGCACTACGACTGCGACTGCACAAAAGAGCCCGTGGCCTACGGCGCCCTCTCCACGGAGCACAGCGTCATGTGCTCCAACTTCGCCGTGGACGGCGACGAGGAGATTCACATCCGCCGCCTGCTCACGGAAATCTACCCCCACCAGAGCTTCTCCATGGTCGGCGACAGCTACGATTACTGGCGTCTGGTGCGGGAAATTTTGCCTCGCCTCAAGGACGAGATCCTCGCCCACGACGGGTGCCTCTCCATTCGCGGCGACAGCGGCGACCCGGTGGAGGTCGTCACCCAGACGGTTTTTGACCTCTGGGAGATTTTCGGCGGCACGGTGAACAGCAAGGGCTATAAAGTTCTGGACCCCCACGTCAAGGCCCTCTACGGCGACAGCATCACGCCCCAGCGCTGCGAGGCGATCTACGCCATTCTGGAGAAGAACGGCTTTGCCGTCAACAACGTCTCCCTAGGCGTCGGTTCCTTCTCCATGCAGTGCCTGGAGGAATGGTATGAGGACGTTGACGCCCCGTACCCCCGGCAGCGTGTTGCCTACGCCCCCTATACCCGCGACACCTTCGGCATCGCCGTCAAGGCCACCTACGCCGAGGACGAGACCGGCCGCCCCATCATGATCTACAAAGACCCCAAGACCGACAGCGCCCACTTCAAGAAGTCCCAGCGCGGCTGCTGCCGGGTTTTTAAGACGGAAACCGGCTATGCCTACGAGGACGGCCTCACCTGGCGGGAATCCATGAAGAGCGGCAACGAGCTGCGCCCCGTCTTCGCCAACGGTAAATTCATCCGCCACTATACCCTGGCCGAGGTCCGCGAGAATCTCCACCATGGCGGTTTTTGAGTTTAAGGAGGAACCAATGTCTGACATGAACGAAACAAAAGACCGGATCGTCCAATGGATACGCTCCTACTTCAAGGAAAACGGCCCCCAGTGCTTCGCCGTCGTCGGCATCTCCGGCGGCAAGGACTCCAGTGTCACCGCAGCCCTCTGCGCCGAAGCCCTCGGCCCCAAGCGGGTTTTTGGGGTTTTGATGCCTCAGGGGGACCAGCCGGATATTGCCGACAGCTACCTCCTGGTGAAGCATCTCGGCATCCCCTACACGGAGATCGACATCGGCGAGGCGTGCGCCCTTCTCTGCCGCTCCGTCCGCCACGGCCTCGGTGCGGTAACCGAGCAGACGAAAATAAACCTCCCAGCCCGTGTCCGCATGGCCACCCTCTACGCCGTGGCCCAGTCCCTCTCCCAGGGCGGCCGCGTCGCCAACACCTGTAACCTCTCCGAGGATTACGTGGGCTATTCCACCAAGTTCGGCGACAGCGCCGGGGATTTTGCCCCCTTGGCCACCCTCACGGTCCACGAGGTCGTGGAGCTCGGCCACGTCCTCGGCCTCCCCGCCCGCCTTGTGGACAAGCCCCCTTCCGACGGCCTGTGCGGCAAGACGGACGAGGACAACCTGGGCTTCACTTATGCCCAACTGGACGCCTATATCCGCTCCGGCGCCAGCGGCGACCCGGAGGTGGACAAGAAGATCGCGTCCCTCCACGCCAAAAACCTCCACAAGCTCCTGCCCATGCCGCGCCCCGATCTCTGGATTTCCCCTAGAAAGGGCGCCATATGAGCAAATTTTCCGGAAAGTGCGACTTCTGCGACGAGATCGCCATCCACGGCCTCGACCACATCCTCCGCTGTGACGTCTACGTCGGCAGCTCCCGGACGCCCCTGCGCCTGACGTGCCTGGCCGACTGCGTCCCCTACTACCCCTATATAGTTTCCGTCGCCGCCCACGACAACGTCCGCAATCGCGGCGTCATCTGCCTTACGGAGCGCTCCTGGGTAGACATCGAGGAGGAGCGCGATGGCCACCACCCCATCCACGACTACTACCGCCAAGCCCTGGCGGAGGAGCTTGCGAAAATCGGAAAGGAGGCGCCCTATGTCTGACCTCACTCTCATCTACGACGAAACGAACAGCCCCAAGCGGATCTATCACATCCGCACAGACTCCCACGGCTACCCCGCGTTTTTGATCTACCACAACGGCCAGTGGCTCTACGTCTCCGCCAAGCACTTCAAGCCGTCTTATACTAATATCTAATTAAAACAAGCCATTCGCGACGGTCTTTTTCGCGTCATGCTGCGTCAGCCGCCTTGGGAATACATACAGTATTCCCTGCGGCGTCTTCCTTGCCTGACACGAAAAATCCTCGCCGCTCGGTGTCTCCTTTTAAATAGATATTAGTATTACGGAGAACCCCTATGAAACCTGACTTTCATAGGCGTCTCTCCGTGGTTTTTCATCTCCCCGTCAATGCTCCCTACGGGAGGCCCCTCTTTTAGCCCCTCCCTTTGGGAGGGGGCAGGGGGTGGGCGTTTTCTGAAGGGCATTCTTCACCAGACTAAAAAGGAGGTCCGTCATGGTTCCCATCAAAAATCTTCACCCCGGCGACCGCGTCAAAATCGTTGACAAATTTAAACCGTTTGGCTCATACCGGTACGCCAATCCCGTCCCGGATATGGAACAATGGCTTGGAAAAATTATGACGGTCAACGTACTAGAAAAAAATATCGCAAGGATGGAGGAAACCTGTTGGGTGTGGGATCCGGGAATGCTGGACTACATCGTTGAAGACACTCTAATCGTCCCCGCCTCCGAGGCGGATTTTCTCTCCCTTCTGGCAAGTGCCTGACAGAAAGAGGTGACCACATGGTTGATATAGAAGCACTCTCCCCCGGTATGCTCGTCAAGATCGTGGACCGTTGGCCAGAATCGCACGATGTACATATAAACCAAATGGAAGATCTGCGCGGCAGTATCGGTGAGGTCATTTCCGTTGACACCGAAAGTGTGTTTGATGAGCCCGTCGCCATCTTGTGTACGGAAAACCCCAGGCAGCGCTGGGCGTACACAGGCCATATGATCGACTGCATCATATCCTCCCCCAACGAGCCCTTCTCCCCCGCCCCGGAGGAGGACCTGCTCGCCCTTCTTCGCGCTTAAAATAACTGACGCCCGCGGCTCCCCGCGGGTTTTTCATTTTTGTTTTCGAGGTGATTTTATGCCCATCGACATCGACGCCCTTCTTCAGGACGCGCCGGACAACTTCGTGATTCAGAACGCCTTGGAAAAGTGCGTGGACGTGGTTTCTCACCATCAGAAGATCATGTGTTCCGTATCGGGGGGGGCGGACAGTGATGTGATGCTGGACATGCTCCTCCGGTGCGGCGCCCGCGGCAAGACGGACTTTGTCTTCTTCAACACCGGCCTTGAGTACCACGCCACCCTGGAGCACCTGGACGACCTGGAGAAGAAGTACAACATCAAGATCCTCCGGGAGAAGCCCCAGAAATCCATCCCTCAGTCCGTCAAGGAGTTTGGCGTTCCTTTTTGGAGCAAGTTTGTTTCGGAGTACATAAACCGTTTTCAATCACACACGTTTCAATGGGATGATCTCCCTTACAAGGAGCTCGTTGAAAAATATCCAAAATGTAAAAGCGCGATCAACTGGTGGTGCAATAGAATGGGCGGCGATCAGGTTTTCGGGAAAACAACGCAATATGTTATCGAACGCGCTCCATATCTAAAGGAATTTATGATAGCCAACCACCCAACTTTTAAGGTCTCCTCCAAGTGCTGCCAGTACGCCAAAAAGGAAGCCAGCAAACAATTCGAAAAGGCCGGCGGCTATGATCTCAAGTGTATGGGCGTTCGTAAGGCAGAGGGCGGTGCACGTGCGACTGCTTTCAAGAATTGCTTCTCCGAGGGCCATCACATCGACAACTTCCGCCCCATTTGGTGGTTTCGCGACTCCGACCGGGCGGAGTACTGCGCCCACTACGGCGTTGTCCACAGCCGTTGCTACACAGAGTACGGCCTTGTCCGCACAGGATGCGTCGGCTGCCCGTTTGGAAAACGGTTTGAGGACGAACTATCGGTTATAAAAGCCCACGAGCCCAAGCTCTACGCCGCCGCCCTGGCGGTTTTTGGTCCCGCCTACGACTACACCCGCCGGTACTTAGAATACCGCGAAAAGAAGAAACAGGAAGCCAAATCCAAGCCCGCGTGACCACGGCGTCTCCTCCGTGGTTTTTTTATCTTTTCCTCCATAAGGTGGTGATCTCTTGCCCAAAGTCAGCATCTCCCCCGGCAACTCCAAGCTCGGCGCCATCCCCAGCGTCTCCCTCCCCTCTGTCCTCACCTGCCGCACGGACTGCGCCTGCCGCCAAAAATGCTACGCCCGGAAGCTGGAGCGCCTGCGCCCCTCCGTGGCCAACGCCTACAAAAATAACCTGGAGCTCCTCCGCGCAGACCCCGATACATATTGGCGCGAGGTGGAAGGCGCGGTCATGATGTCGCGGTTTTTCAGATTCCACGTCTCCGGCGACATCCCTGACGCCCCTTACTTTCTCCGTATGGTGGAGGTCGCCCGCCGTAACCCCCACTGCCAAATCCTCTGCTTCACCAAAAAGTTCGCCATCGTCAACGCCGCCGTGAAGACCGGCCTCTGCGAGATCCCGCCCAATCTCCACATCATCTTCAGCGCCTGGAAGGGCCTCCAAATGGACAACCCCTATGCCTTCCCGGAGGCCCACGTCCGCTACCGGGACGGCGCCACCACCGCCCGCTCCGATGCCCTCCCCTGCGGCGGCAACTGCGCCGAGTGCGCCGTCACCGACGGCGGCTGTTGGACCCTAACCCCCGGCCAGCAGGTGGTTTTCAACGAACACTGACGTCCTCGCGGAACACGCTTAACCTCCCCGCCGCGCAAGCGCGGCGGCTCAGGCGCTGTGTTCGCTCGTCCTCTCCCCACGCAATCTCCGATTGCGCGGGGACCCCAAAATTAAGAGAACGGAGGCTCCCTATGCCCAAAACCTTCTACCTCGCCGACTGGCACTACGGCCACGCCAATATCCTCGCCTACGACGACCGGCCCTTCCGGACGGTAGACGAGATGAACGCGGCCCTTGTGGACCGCTGGAATCGCGCCGTCTCCCCCGACGATTTCGTCTATATCCTCGGCGATATGTTCTGGTGCGGCCAGCGGGACGCCATTCCCATCCTGGACGCCCTGCACGGCCGCAAGGTCCTTGTGCGCGGCAACCACGACCGGGTGGGCGACGACTTCTCCCGGCGGTTTTTGAAAATCTGCGACTACCTGGAGGTCGAGGACGATGGCCGCCACATCGTCCTGTGCCACTACCCTATTCCCTGCTTTAATAACCACACCCTCCCTAGCTGGTTCCACTTCTACGGCCATGTCCACAACTCCTTTGAGTGGAAGATGACCGAGCACTCCGCCCGCCTCATGCGTGACCTCTATATGCGTCCCTGTACGATGATCAACGTGGGCGTCATGATGCCCTGGATGGACTATGCCCCACGCACCTTCAGCGAAATCCTCCACGGCGCCGCGGCCTACGACAGACAAACAGAAAAGGAGTGACCGCCATGGTAGATATCAGCACTCTCAACCCCGGCGACCGCGTCCGCATCGTAGACCGCTGGCCCGCCGACGGATCAGCGAGGCAGAATCCGGATGGGAAAATGGATAAATGGCTGGGCAGTGTTATGACGGTCAGTGGGGTCGGTAATGACTTCGTCAAGATGCTGGAGGATTGCAATGATAGGAACAGCTGGCGCGGCTGGGCTTGGAACTCTTTCACAATCGCCTACGTGATAGAGGATGACGCCGATTTTTCTCCCGCCCCCGAGTCCGACTTCCTCTCCCTCATCGCCCCTTAAACGGGCCCTGTTGGAAAAAAATCTCCGCCTCGACCGCCTGTGCCGCAACGCTTTTCGGCCCCCTTGATGGGCTGTAGGTATGCAGCCAAATCATCTCGCGGCCGCATTTTGAAAGGAGCCTGCCCATGGATCTTCCAAAGAACGAGCCCGTCTGGGAGCGCCTCCTGGACCGCACCGGCCGTCCGCGGTTTTTCATCACCAGCCGCCCCGCGCGGGACGTATACTTCCTATATGAGGCGGCCCCGGGCGGTTTTTCAAAGCTCGGCCGCGCCCGCACGCCGCCGGAGCTCAAGGAAAAATATCGCGTACAGGAGGCGCTTGACGACGTGTAACGAAATTATCTATCAAAGCGGCGGCGGAACGGCTTGAAAACCGCCCTCCGCCGTGATAAAATAGGCAAAAACAACCTATAAAAAGGAGTTGATTTCTTGAGCGATGCCGCCGACAAGGGCTGTCTCTCCGACGACCGCATGGAGGAGCTTCTGGATGCCCTCTGCGAGCAGATCGCGCTTGACGAGAGCCGTCCCTCCGTAGTGGACCCGGAGCGATACAGCCAAATGAACGAAGCCTACAGGATCCTGCGCGCCCTCACCCAGGACGTTCGCGGGCTTCATCTCACCTATGAGCTCAACAAGCCCTTCCCGTCCACCGGCTCCATCACCCTGGAGGGGAAAATGATCTGGGTCCGCGGCTCCAAGTGGTTTTTGAAGGCCGCGAAGCTCGCGGATAATTTTGAGGTCTACCCGCTCACCAACGGCCGGGTCCGCATGAGCTTCTGCTTCAACGACCTGACCACACCCATCCAGTAAGGAGGCGCCATGAAAGACATAGCCTGGTATAAGGACACCGCCGACCTCGTCAATGAAGCCTCCGCCGCGTTCGGCCCCTCCGTCGTCCTGAACGCCCAGCGCCTCGGCCTTCTCAGCCGGATCTGCGCCATGGTGGACGACTACGCCCGCTGTGTGGAGGCCAAGACCGTGGACGTGTCCGTGGACGAGGAGACCCGCACCCTGGTTTTTGCCGTTTGCAGCGACGAGCTCATCGTCGAGCCCGGCCCATCCGCCGTGTTTTTCCCCCTGGTCTCCGCCTCGGACGCCTTTCGTTTCTCCCAATCCGGCGGCGACCTGCTCACCGAGTTTTTCATAGAAGGATTGTGGGCTGACCGGGATGGATAACGAACGGCGCAAAACTCTCCGGGAGGTCTCCCGCGTCCTCTCCTCCGCCGCCTTCACGGTGGAGCGCGTCTGCGACCGGGAGTCCGACTGCCTGGAAAATTACCCGGAAAATCTCCAGGGCACCGAACGATACGAAAAAATGGAACGCGCCGTGGACAGCCTCACCGAAGCGTCCGAAAAGCTGGACGAAGCCATGACCTGTATCCTGGCGGCCCTGGAATAAAAAATGTTAAAGGAGACAACCCATGCTTGATTTTTTCCTTGCCCTTCTCGGCACCGGCTTTTACAGCGCCAAAGCCATCGGCAAAAAGGTGGACGACGCGGCGTATAAGCAAAAGAAGGAGGAGGACGGCATCGCCCGCAACAAGGTGGAGATCCCATGGATTCACTCCGTCACCGACTACGACCTTGAAAAACAGTACAATTCCATGATGGACAATCCGTCAGACCGCCCGGAGCTTTGGGAAAAGATCCGTCCTGTTGCCGAGGGAATCGTAGACTCCACTCCGGAGAAGGAGCTTTTTGCCAACCTTGGCCCCACACCCAGCTATTATCACAGCCGCCGGGAATACCTCATGAAGGTGCTCTGTGCCTCAAGGGAAAGTGTTCTCAGGATCATGCTTGCCTTCCACGGGAAAGTCCCGGAACAGGACGCTCGAATGGGCGTATTCAAACGGCTTAGCTTTGACGACTATCCAACTAATCCAGGCATCTCCGGTTCAGAATCGCCGCATAATGCGGCGATTCTACGCTGGACAGAGCAGGAGCTCCGTCGTCACGGTGTCCAATGCACATTGTGTAGCGCCGGTAAGAAATACGAGGGCAGATATCCCACTCTTTACTGGCGGATCATCTAAAACAAAACCCAGCGGGCCGCCTATCCGGGGCGGCCCGCTTATCATTCTGTCAAAAGTAAAGTATCGGCAACTACTTTTTTATATTCAAAAAAACTTTCTATTTTCTCTTGACAAAGCTATGATGCTGTATTATCATAGATGCATACTCGATTTTAAAGTATTGTTTAACCCACTATTAAGGAGGTCGCCTGCGATATGAAAACACGTCTGTCCCTCGGTGAGTTTCGCTCCTACTTATCCGGGCGCCGCCTGTCCAAAATCTCCTATCTGTCGGAGGATCAACCCTTCCAAAGCGGCCCCTGCCGGTTTTCTCTATCCTTTTCGACCGTCGCCGTCTCCGAACAGCCGAACCTGGTGGTTTTGAAGCGCAAAGACGGAGATATGCTCTGGTTCTCCCACGTCCGCTCCGTGGAAGTCGATGAGGATTCCTCCGTCCTCGGTACAGTCTTTCGCGTCCTGTGCGATTTCCCCGAGGCTGCCGCCAAAAAGCGCCCCTATATCCTCATAGCATCATAAAGGCCAGCTTCCACCGCCTGTAGTCCTCCATATATTGGCGCTCAAATTTCATTTTTACCGTCCTGTCCCGGGTCGTCGAATAAAGCCCCTCCGCCTTTCCCTTGGCGACCTGCCGGTCAGCCTGTTCGGAGAAATCCACGGGCAGCCCGGCTCTTTCGTTCTCATATGTCCTGTAAAAGAGCCCCGACATTTCCACTCGCTGATAACTCATGTGCATATCCGTTCGCCCCTCCTCAACAGCGACGGCGTTTTTCAGGGACAATGCCCTTCTGAGTCCCAGGACCCGCACGTCTCCCTTGAATCCCCGCAGGAGCAGGTCCCCAGGTGTCCTGTCTTTTACCACATCCTTATAATTTGGGTGCCGGTACACGATGGTGGGCAAGCAGGCCGCCATCTGAAAGGCCGGGATAGCCTCCCGATACAGCGGGTAGCTCTCCCCCTCGTGCAGGATACGCTGGTTTTGGAAATCCACCTCCGCCGATTGCACCTTCACCGCCTCATCCTCGTCCATCCCGGCAAAGCCCATCCAATAAAAGCACCGGTAGAGGTTGTCCACCGTCCCGTCTTCCTCCGGCTCAAAGATCTGATTCAGAGTCTTCTGGAGATGCACCGGTCCCGTCACCATCCTGGTCCGCACGTTTTCAAGCCCCGAGGGCATCACCTCCAGCATCCCCTGGCAGGCTCCCGGCACGCGGTTAGCGATGCACCACCCCACGTAGCGGCGCAAAAGTCCGATTACCGCCAGCCGGCTGTACGATCTGTACCCCGTCACGGTCTCTATAACGGGGGCCAGCTCCTCCGCGTTCCTGGTACATAGGTCCGCACCCCAGCTTTCCTCATAGGACTCCAGGCTGTTGAACGTCTGCCTGGCACGTTTGGCTACGGTGTCACTGCGCGTATACTCCCGGATGAACCTTTTTTTAAGCTCTTCGTTGTACATAGAGGTCCCTCACGCCGCCTTGGCCGCCATAGCGGCCGCCTTTTTCCAAACCGCCACCAGCATTTCCAAATCCAGATACGCGATAGCACAGCTGGCAAGGACGCTTGCCTCGGCGACCTTCCGCATATAGGCGTCAGGCAGAGTCGTCAGATACCCCATCACCCGCTCCTTGGACATACACTCCGGGTTTTCACACAGGACCACACTGTCCTTCAAAAGCCCGGAATCGCAGGCCCGCACCAGCACATGGGTCGGCTGCCCGACCTTTTTTACAGCGCTCGTCAGCGGCAGAGCCACAATGTTCGGGCTGTGTGCGTTCCCGATGTTGTTCTGGAAAACGACCCCAGGCCTCACCCCGTTCTGCTCACTCCCGATGCCCTCAAACCGCATCAGGTACACCTCGCCGATCCGCATCTCCCGCTTTTTCTCATCCCGGTTTTCCATATTCGCTCTCCTCTCTCACCGCGCGGTCTTCCGCGCGGGTTTTTTATGGGGTTTGCTATGTCCTGTGATGCGAGTATAGCAGATTTTTCCCGCGGTGTCAAGGCAATTATATTAGTCGAAACGAAACTGGCAGAAAAAGGCCAACGGCCTTTTTCTGCCAAAGGAAACGTGCGAAAAGCCTCCGTACACGCCTGCGGGCGCGTGTCGAAGGCCAACCGCCCCGCAGGGGCGGCTCTTAGGCCGGAGACGAGCTGGCACGGCCGAAGGCCGTGACTGAGGGGTTTCCGACGTACATGCCGCCGGAAAAAATGCTCGATAGGCGAATTTTTCCCCAAGTTTGGTTCTATCAAAGAAATTTTAGGAGGTTTTCTATGTCCGATTCAACACCCGGCATGAACATCTACCAGAAGCTCGCGGAGATCCGCAAGCAGGTGGAGGTCATGCGCAAAACAAAAAAGGGCTTCAACTTTACCTACGTCCCGGAGGACGAGATTCTGGCCAAGGTCACGGTGTACATGCGGCGCTTTCACCTCTCCCTCGTCCCCTCGATCAGCGCCGGCACCACCGAGGTGAACCCCATCTCCTACACCAAGACCCGCGTAGACAAGACCGGCAAGCCTTACACAGAAGAAATTAACGAGGTCATCGTCAAGTCCGAGATGACCTGGACCTGGATCAACAACGACAACCCGGAGGAGCGCGTCGTGGTTCCCTGGGTCATGGTCGGCCAACAGGGGGACGCCTCCCAGGCCTTCGGCTCCGGCCTCACCTACTCAAGCCGCTACTTCCTCCTGAAGTATTTCAACGTCGCCACCTCCGACGACGACCCGGACAAGTTCCGCGACAAGCAGAAAAAGGCCGAGGCAGCGGAGGACGCCCTGGTTGCCGAGGCCATCATCCGCGATTTTGACGTCCTGGTCCGCTCCCATCTCGCCGCGCATCCGGAAGCCAAGGAGGAGGTCAAGAAGTTCATCACCGGGTATGTGAAGAACGGCGACTATTTCACGATCTCTCAATCCGCCGTGGCCTCCAGGCTCATGTCGGATTTCCGGGATAAATATAAAGTGAAGGAGTGATCTCTATGGGTTTCAGAACAGGCGCGTATGCCAAGATCTGGGACGTGTCCCCCATGAGCGACACAAGCACCAAGCTCCGGCTCTCTGTCAGCCGGAAGAACAAGAAGACCGGCGAGTTTGAGGAGGATTTTTCCGGCTTTGTCCTCGCCATTGGCACCGCCAACGCCGCTAAGGCCGCGAAGCTCTCCAAGGGTGACCGCATCAAGCTGGGCGACGTGGACGTGTCCACCAAGTACGATAGGGACAGCAAGACCACCTACGTCAACTACAAGCTCTTTTCCTTCGACCTCTCCGACGCCCCCGCCGGCAATAACGCCGGCCTCTACGAACCTCCCCAGCCGGACGTGGACAGCGGAGACGCCGACGACGGCCACCTCCCCTTTTAATAGCGGCCATACGCAGGCATAACCGATGGACAAATGTCCTGTTGACGATCCGCGCGGTATGGTCTGGAGCTACTCCCGGGCCCGCTCCTTCGAGGACTGCCCCTACCGGTGGTTTTTGAGATACATAAAGTCCCCTCCCGAGGCGCCCCGGGACACTTTTTTTGCCTCCTACGGCCACTTCCTCCATGGGCTTTTGGACTCCTGGTACAAAAGCCCGCCGGAGGCTAAGCCGGACCTGCGCCTTGCCTACCTCACCCGTTTTCGGGAGGAGGTCCGCGGAACCCCACCCAGCGAAAAGGTTTTTGAGACATACTTTAAGGACGGTCTTTCCTACGTCTCCGGCTTCAAACCCTTCCCCTTCCGCCCCATCGGAACGGAGGTGGAGGTCCGCTATACGCTGGACGGCCTACCCATGCGCGGTTTTCTGGATTTTTTAGGGCGCGGGGAGGACGGCTCATTGGCGCTGGTGGACCACAAATCCCGTGCCCTCCGCCCCCGGAGCCGCCGGGCAGCCCCCACCAAAAACGACCTGGAGCTGGACGCCTATTTTCGCCAGCTCTATCTTTATGCCCCGGCTGTGGAGCAGACCTTCGGGGAAAAGCCAAAAACGCTGTGCCTCAACTGTTTTCGCACGGGGTCCCTGATTACGGAGCCATTCGACCCCTCCGCCTTTGACCGGGCCAAATCCTGGTTTTTCTCCTGCGTAGACCGCGCCTCTCACGAGCGCGACTTTCCGCCGCGCCCGGAGTGGTTCAAATGCAACTTCCTGTGCGAGTACGCCGCCGACTGTGAATACTTTAATTTAATTAAATAGAAGGAAAGGAGGCTCAAAGCTTGCGAGCTGAAGAAAATTTTGCCCGCGTAGAGAGTGAGTCCGGCATCATCGCCACCCTCGTAAAGCACCCCGAGTTTTCGTTCTACTCAGAAAATCTTCTCCCCAATCACTTCTTTGACGAGGACAACCGCTGTATCTACGCCGCCATCTGCGAGCTTGCCAGAAGCGGCGTCAAGACGGTGGACCCCTACAACATCATGGAGGTTTTGGGGAAAAGCCCCGCCACACGGCGGGTTTCCGACCGCCTGAGCGTGGACTCCCTCTATACCCTCATGGAGGTGAGCGACAGCATCTGCCGCCACTCGGTGGAGGAGTATAGGCTCCTGGTCTCCAACGTCCTGGAGGCCGCCATGCGCCGGGACCTCTACCGGCGCCTCCGGGAGTGTGAGGACGTCTGCATGGACGCCTCCCAGAAGGACGTGGAGAGCCGCGTCAGCAAGCTCCTGGACGACGTGCTGGTCAGCTACTCCAGCGTCGTGGATATCCCCCAGTTCAAGGACGTGGTGGACGACTGCTACGCCCTCATCAAGAGCCGCCAGGCCGAGGGCTACGCCGGCATCCCCTTTAAATTCCCGGCGCTCAACGAGTACGCCACCATCGAGCGCGGCGAGCTTTTCATCTTCGGCGCGGAGCAGAAGCAGGGCAAGAGCATGATGCTTTTAAACTGCGCCGTGGATCTCCTAAAGCGCGACCAGGCGGTTTTGTATCTGGACAGTGAACTCAACACCCGCCTTTTTACAGCCCGCATCCTCGCCCACCTCACCGGCATCGAATACAAGGCTCTTGTCTCCGGCCGGTACGACGAGGAGGGCGAGCGCCGTATCCAGGCGGCCATTGCCTGGCTCAAGACCCGCCGCTTCACCCACATCTACATCCCCCTCTTCGACCCCCAGAGCATCTACGCCGCCGTCAAAAAGGTCTACCACACCCAGGGCCTCGACGTCCTCATCGTGGATTATTTCAAGGGTCGGGGCGAAGGCGACGCCTTCGACAGCTATCAAGAGCTCGGCCGATTTGTGGATAGACGCCGTGTCCACGTAAAACTCATTTAATTGCTGGAAACCCCTAAGAGCCGCGCAAACCACAACGTGAGGATGAAATAAGCCTGGCCGTGATGGTTTAAAGATTGCGCGGATTGGGCAATCAGCAGCCAAGGCCCGAACAGGGCAGGGTCCAACGACCATCCCTACGGGGAGTAGGGCGCAAGTGCGCCCGAAACAATGAGCATTGATGATATGGTCTGATCTCCTGTGAAAACAGGAGCTGCATACGCAGGGCGCCGGGTAACGCCGGAATACCGTGAAAGGAGGTTATATATGGAAGACGAAATGATTGGAAAAGTCTTCGACCATCTCTCTGTTGTAGAGAGACTGGAAGATTACGTAACACCGACCGGGGGAAAACACAAACGGTACTTATGCAAATGTTCTTGCGGCAAAGAAACAGCGGTCCTCAAAGAGTACCTTACGTCCGGGCGCCAAAAGTCATGCGGATGCCAAAGGGGTCGAGAGATAACGCACGGTCACACAAGCACAAGGATTTATAGAATTTGGGCCAACATGGTTAACCGATGCACCAATCCGAACAATCCGGCCTACCACAATTACGGTGGGCGTGGCATAACGGTTTGCGACGAGTGGAGAAAATTTGAGCCTTTTCTGGCATGGGCTGAATCTTCTGGATATTCTGACCAGCTAACAATAGATCGGATCGACAATGAGTCCGGGTATTATCCTGAGAATTGCCGGTGGGTCAACGACTTCACTCAGGCAAACAACAAGCGAAGCAACCGTTTCGTCGAATACGGCGGTCAAAGCATGACGCTTGCAGACTGGTCTAGGGCCGTCGGCATACCATATAAAACCCTCCATAGACGCCTTGTGGCATCTGGTTGGGACGTAGAACGCGCCTTGACACAGAAGCTCAGAAAAGGAAAGTCAACGGTTTGCCAAACACAAAACTGATGGTCAAGAACCAAATCTGCGGGGACATGAACATCGCCGGGATCGGCGCGGCTCAGGCCACCGCCGCCGGAAAGCTGGCTGACAGCGCCAAAATTGCCCGCAACGCCTCCACCATCGCCATGATCACCGACAAGACCGCCGACGAGGTAGCCGCCGACGGTCCCGAGTGCGGCAACAAGAAGCTCCGTGTGGTCTACAACCGCAACGGGATGCAGATGTCTGAGGGCGAATACATAGACCTCCGCTTCGACGGCAACCACATCCTCTACGAAGAGGCCAAACAGCACATCCCCGACTCGCCCTTTTAAGGAGGTGACACCATAAAAAAAATATTTTCGTTCTTACTCACTCTTTTCCTATCCGCCGCTTTGCTCGACCCGGTTTCCGCCGGAACGGAGACCGGCGGCGATGGAAGCGCTTTGCGCGCACGTCAGGACGAAGTACACGCGGCGGCGGAGCTTCTGCGTGCGCTTGGTATCCCGGAGGATGACCCCGCCATCCTGGCGCTCCAGGAGGAGTGGTGGCGGTGCCAGGCGCGGCTCTATCCGTGCTTTACCGAGGATGAGGTCGTCATGCTGGCAAAGACCATATATGGCGAGGCCGGAAGCGTCAAGAGCCTTACAGAACAGGCCTGCGTAGCCTGGACGGTCTGCAACCACGTGGACGAGCCCACCTTACGCGTAAGCTCCATTAAAGAGGCGCTTTTGAAACCGAATCGGTTCTATTACCGGTCATGGTTTCCGGCCACACAGGAGCTTCTTTGGCTCGCCCGCGATGTCCTGGAGCGGTGGAACATGGAAAAGTTGGGCTATGCCGGCCCCGGCCGCGTCCTCCCCTCCGATTACCTCTACTACTCCGGGGACGGCAAGCACAATTATTTCCGCAACGCCTACCGAGGCGGCGCCCGCTGGGACTATTCCCTCCCCAGCCCCTATCTTACATAAAAAGGAGGTGATTATTTGTGCCCGCGTTTTACATCCTTCTCATCCTCTGCGCCGCCCTGACGGTCCTGTCCCTCGCCCCTTACTATAAGAAGATCGGCGGGTTTTTCAAGGACATGTTCACCGCCGCTCAAGACGCCGTCCACGAGGATGACGAGGCGGACGGCCCCAGCGATAACGATTCTAAAGAATAAAAGGAGAGTTTCATTATGAGAAAAGGTATGATCGGCCTGATTGCCACCATTGTGATCGCCATTTTGGCCCTGATCCTCGGTCTCATGTGTACCGAGCGCATCCCCGCCGGCTATGTGGGCGTGGTCTACAACATGAACGGCGGCATCGAGGACAAGGTGCTGACCCAGGGCTGGCACATGATTTCCCCCACAAAGCATGTCACGGAGTATTCCATCGGCATCGAGCAGAGCTATCTGACCGCCGGTAAAAACGGCGACAGCCCCGACAACGACAGCTTCGAGGTCCCCAGCTCGGACGGCAAGGGCCTCACGGTGGATCTGACCTTCACCTACCGTTACGACGCGGACTGCGTCTCTGAGACCTTCGTCCGCTTCAAGGGCCAGTCCGGCAAGGACATCCTCGTCTCCTTCATCAAGCCCAATATCATCTCTTGGACAAAGGAGGTCACCGCCCGCTATCCCGTGGAGGAAATGCTGGCCGAGAAGCGCGTAGATCTGAACACGGAGCTCACCGAGTATTTGGCCTCCAAATTCGCGCCCTACGGCATTATCATCGAGAACGCCACCCTCATCGACATAAACCCCGACGAGACCACTCGCGCCGCCATCCAGCAAAAGATCGACGCCCAGTATAAGCAGGCCGAGACGGTCATCGCCGCCGAGACCGCCAAAATTGAGGCCGAGCGCGACAAGGAGGTCGCCCTTATCGCGGCCCAGAAGCAGCAGGAGGCCGCCAAGATCGAGGCGGAGGCCAAGATCGCCATTGCCGAAGCGGAGGCGGAGGCCGCCCGCATCAAGGCGGAGGCGGACGCCGAGGTCACCCGCATCAAGGCGGAGGCAGAGGCCGAAGCCAACCGTGAGATCGCCGCCTCCCTGACGCCCGAGTTCATCGAAAAGATCAAATACGAGCAATGGAACGGCCAGCTCCCCACCGTCACCGGCGACGCCACCCCCTTCATCACCCTGGACCCGTAATAGAAAAGGAGCTCGTCCATGTCCACCGGTGAAATCGACCTTTCCACTCTCATCGACTCCATCGACATCCTCGACTACATCTCTCAGTTCACAGATTTCACCGAAAAGAACGGGGAATACTGGGCGCTCTCCCCTCTTAAGGAGGAAAAAACGCCCTCCTTCTCCGTTCGCCGGGAGACGAACAGCTTTTTTGACTTCGCCTCCGGCGTCGGCGGCAACGTCTTCACCTTCGTCCGCCACTTTTTCAAGTGCGGTCCCGCCGAGGCGGTGGACAAGCTCCGCTCCTACGCCGGCGTGACGGAAAAGGTCGTCCGTCCCCGCCGCATGGCCGCCTTTGAGGTGGCGCGGCGCTTTCAAGCCCCCTCCAAGGGGCCGCCCAAGGGAAAAACAAAGCCCCTGCCGGACGATCACATGGAGCAATTTGAACGCGCGCCGGAAAAGCTGGCGGTCTGGGAGGCCGAGGGCATTTCCCCGGCCTCCCTGGAGAAATTTCAGGTCCGTTACGACCGCTTTTCCGACCGCCTCGTCTACCCCATCCGTTCCCCGGACGGGAAGATCGTCAACGTGGGCGGCCGGACTCTCGACCCGGACTGGAAGGAGAAAAAACTCCGAAAATACACCTACTTCTACCCCTGGGGCGAGATGAAAGCCATCTACGGGCTGGCGGAAAACCGCGAGGAGATTCTCCGAAAGGGCGAGATCATCCTCTTCGAGGGCGCCAAGTCCGTCCTCCTGGCCGACACCTGGGGGATCGGCAACACAGGCGCCCTTTTGACCTCCCATCTGAATCCCCATCAGATGCTCCTCTTAGCCCAGCTCGGCGTCCGGGTGGTTTTTGCCCTGGATAAGGAGATCGACATCCGCCAGGACCGGAACATTCAGCGCTTAAAGCAGTTTGTGGGCGTTGAATACCTCTTCGACACTGAGAACCTTCTGGACGCCAAGGACAGCCCCGTAGACAAGGGGCGCGATGTCTTCCAAAAACTATATGAAAGGAGGCTCGTATGGCAGTAGAAGGTCAATACACCGTCTACCATCTCCACAGCGACCTGAGCAACGGCGTCACCAACATCGACAGCATCACCAAGTACAAGGAATACATAGACGCGGCCGCCGCGTGCGGCATGAAAGCCCTTGCTTTCAGTGAGCACGGCTCCCTTTTTGAGTGGTGGCACAAGAAAACCGCTATAGAGGCAGCCGGCATGAAGTACATCCACGCCGTGGAAGCCTATCTCACGGCCACGCTGGAGGAAAAGGTCCGGGATAACTACCACTGCGTCCTGATTGCCAGGAACTACGCCGGTTTTCTGGAGCTCAACCGCCTGGTGAGCCGGAGCTTTGACCGAAAGGACAACCACTTTTACTATGTCCCGCGTATCTCTTTCGACGAGCTCTTCCACACGTCGGACAACATCCTCTTCACCACCGCCTGTGTGGGCGGGGTTTTCGGCAAGGGGGATGAAAAGGCGCAAAAGGACTTCCTGGAGTTCATGTCCGGGAATAAGACGAGGTGCTTTTTCGAGATCGGCCACCACATGGACCCTAAACAGGCGGCCTACAACCAGAAAATGCTCAAGCTCAGCCGGCAATACGGCGTCCCCCTGATCACCGGTACGGACACCCACGTCCTGAACGCCGAGCACGAGCGCGGCAGGAGCGTCCTTCAGGCGGCCAAGGGCATCCATTTTGACGGTGAGGAACAGTGGGACCTGAAATTCAAGACCTATCCGGAGCTCGTGGAAGCTTACCGCCGCCAAAACTCCCTCCCGGAGGCCGCCTGGATGGAGGCCATCGCCAACACCAACGTCCTGGCGGACCTGGTGGAGCCCTTCACCCTGGACCGGGGCACCAAATACCCCCATATCTACGCTGACCCAGAGCGCACCTTCCGGGAGAAGATCGACGCCGCCGTCAAAACCCACCCCTACGCCCTTAAAAACCACACCATGGAGGAGCTCACAAAGGCCATCGACAGCGAAATGGAGGTTTACAAGGCCACGAAGTCCATCGACTTCATGCTCCTTCAGACCTACCTCCGGGAGTGGGAGCGTAAACAGGGCATCCAATGCGGCTACGGCCGCGGTTCCGTCTCCGGAAGCATGATCGCCTACCTCCTGGGCATCACCCAAATGGACAGTCTCCGCTTCGGCCTCAACTTTTTCCGCTTCATGAACCCCTCCCGCGTCACCAACGCCGACATCGACACCGATTACTCCGGCCACGACCGGGACCGGGTCAAGGAATTTCTCCTCCGGGACAAGATGGACCTCCCAAACATAAGCTCGGCGGAGATCATCACCTTCAACACTATCGCCACCAAGGGCGCCGTCCGGGACGTATGCCGCTCCCTCTATAAGGACGACCCCAAAGTCAATTATCTGGAGCTCTCGGACAAAATCAGCGCCCTGGCGGAGGCCAACGAGGACCAGGCTCGTAAGCTCTACCCGGCGGTTTTTGAGCTGGTGGACATCGTCAGCGGCACCATCGTCAGCATCGGCACCCACCCCAGCGGCGTCCTCATCAGCGACCTCCCCATCGACGAGACCATCGGCCTTTGCACCGTCTCCACCTCCGACTACCCGGTCTCCATGATCAACATGAAGGAGCTGGACGACCTGATGTACGTGAAACTCGACATCCTCGGTCTCGACAACATCGGCGTGGTCAACGAGACCTGCAAAATGCTGGGGATCGAGCGCCTCACGCCGGACAATGTGGACCTGGAGGACGAGGCCGTGTGGAAAAGCATCCGCGACGACACCACCCTCATCTTCCAGTGGGAATCCGATTCCGCCCAGGCATACATAAAAAAGTTCATGTCCGATGAGACAATCTCCATCGTCCGCGAGAAGATCCCGAACTTCTCCATGGAGAAGTGGCTGACCTTCGGCAACGGCCTCATCCGGCCCAGCTGTGCCAGCTTCCGGGACAACGTGGCCAAGGGCGAGTTTTACGACAACGGTTTCAAGGAACTCAATGATTTTCTGGCCCCCGAGGCGGGCCGTATCGCCATGCAGGAGACGATCATGCGGTTTCTTGTAAAATTCTGCGGCTACACGGACGCCGAATCCGACAACGTCCGCCGGGCCGTCGCCAAGAAAAAGGGTACCGCCGAGCTTCTGCCGGAGATAGAGCGGCGCTTCATTGAGTACGCTCCGGCCCACTACGACATCACCCCCGAGCGGTGCGCCGAGGTCATCAAGCCCTTCATCAAGATCATCGACGACGCCTCCGCCTACGGCTTTTCCTGGAACCACTCGGAGCCGTATTCTATCCTGGGTTACGTCTGCGGGTATCTCCGGTACTACCATCCCCTGGAGTTTTTGACCGCCGCCCTCAATATCTTCGGCGACAACATGGACAAGACCGCCGCCATCACCTCCTACGCCAACAAGGTGGGCATCCGCGTGACGCCCCCGAAGTTCGGCCTGTCCAGAAGCGGCTATATCTGCGACCGGGAGAGGAACGTCATCGCCAAGGGCCTCACCTCGGTCAAGTTTATGAACGCCCAGATCGCCGACGAGCTCTATACCCTGGCCCGCCAGAAGACCTACACGAGCTTCATGGACCTCCTCTCAGGCATTGAGACACGCACCTCCCTCAACTCCCGCCAGCTGGATATCCTCATCAAGATCGACTTCTTCTCGGATTTTGGCAACCAACGGGAGCTTCTACGGATGACGGACCTGTTCACCGGCCTATACAACCACGGCGCGGCCAAGCAGATCAAAAAGTCCGCCGTAGCCGGTTCTCCCCTGGAGCCCATCATCCAAAAATACGCCGTGGGCACCACCAAGTCCGGCGGCGAGGCCAAGAGCTACACCCTCCTGGACGTGCCCAGCATCCTCCGGGAAACGGAGGATGCCATCCGCGCCCTCCACATGGAGGACTTGAGCGACACCGTGAAGATCCGCAACTTCTACGACGTGATGGGTTATGTTGGCTACGTCTCCGGGGAGGAGCGCGACCGTCGCAAGCTCTACATCACGGGCCTGCGCCCCCTCCGCCGCAAAGCGGACGGCAAGACCTGGGCTTACAGCGTCTTCACCAAGTCCGTTGGCAGCGGCAAGGAGAGCCGCTTCACTCTGCTAAAGTCCATCTACGACAAATCCCCCATCCATGAGGGGGACCTCATCTATTGCCGCCGCTTTTCCCGTGACGGCGTCTATTTCCGCCTGGTCGAATACAACCGGGCCGTCTAGGAGGTGACCGCATGAAACACTTTGAGGAGCCTTTAAACGGCGAGACTCTGTCTGACGCAATTCGTAAGTGCAGCTCCAGGGAGGGCTACCAGAGCGCTGTGGTCTTTGAATCCGTCTCCCGCATGACAGAGTTTTTTGAGACGCTCCAAGCAGCGTTGCGCGATGAGTTTATTTTTGAAAAGTTTACACCTACGATCCAAGGCTTCGAGGAGACTGTATATATTCTGGCCAACAAAGTGCGCGGTTGCCTTTTAGAGATCATGACCAGGAGATATTTTGAAAGGGTCATCTCCTCGCAATATTTTAGGGCGAACTATGACACGGTCCTATTCGACACTGACGGCCCGGACAGTCTCATCGCCCCCAACCCCGCCCTCGACGATTTCTTCGCCTCCCTGACCGTGGTGGACAAGCGATGAAACAGGAATTTCATACATACAAGGAGGAATCAAATGCCTGTCAATAGAGGGCTTTTCTCCAGCGCCACAGACCTGTGGGAAACACCGCAGGCGTTCTTCGATAACCTCGACGCGGAATTTCACTTCACCTTAGATGCGTGCGCCCTGCCGGAAAACGCCAAGTGCCCCGTCTACTATATCCCGGAGGAGGACGGGCTTTCCCAGCCTTGGGAGGGCGTCGTCTGGTGCAACCCTCCCTACGGGCGGCAAATCGGTCAATGGGTCCGCCGGGCCTATCTATCC
>CANQKZ010000009.1 GCA_947624585.1 uncultured Oscillospiraceae bacterium
GAGAGTACGGTATCGAGATAGGATGGATCGAGGGCGCATCTGTACTGCTTGTCGGTGATCCCGCCCTTTGTGGTGGTGTCGGTTTTCAGAATATTGAACGCTATTTGCCTTAGAATGTTCATGTTTTCCGCCGAATGGTCCCGCCTTGCCCGGCTTTCATCCTCACGGAATTGCATATCCAGCACCCAATGCAGCCCGTTCTCTATCCCCCAATGGCTCCGTTTCGCCGTCAGGAGCTCCGACGCTGTCCTGTTTTTGCAGCTGTAGATGAAGCAGCTGTCGCTGCGCGTGACTTCTCTCCCTGTTTTACTTCGCTCCTTATGTGCCCTATCCCGGCAAGGTCTGCCCACCGCTCTCTCCCGTATACAGCACCGCTTGGTTCGTTTTCAGCACCAGAATGTAGTCCGCGCCCTTATCCCGTATCTTCTTCGCTATCTTCGTCTGTGTCCCCATGGCGTCTACCGTCACGATGCATCCTTTCACCTCCAACATATCAAGGAGCTTAGGCATGGCCGTGATCTCATTGCTCTTTTCCTCGCACGCGAGCTGCCCCAGCACCAGCCGCGCCTCGGTGGCGAACGCGCTCACCACGTGCAAGGGCTTTTGATCTCCGCCGCCGGTCCTGCGAGCCTGCTTGCCGTCGATGGCAACGACGCCCTTGACGTACTCCACCACCCCGCGCATCCACTCCGCGAATAGCGTGTGAAGCTTTTCCATGCCGACTGTCACCTCGGTTGGCATAGCAGCATGAAACCGGGGAAAAGTAAATGCTTTTGCCGTCCCCGGATTTTGTCATCCCAGGAGCTCCAGCAGGTCCTCTCGGGACATGGACAGGATGTCTCCCTGAGCGTCGGAGGCCACGGCGGACATCAGCTCCGCTTTTTTCTCCTGGAGGGTGAGGATCCGCTCCTCCACGGTGTTCTGAGCGATGAGCTTGTAGACCTGGACATTGGCGGTCTGGCCGATGCGGTGGGCGCGACCCGTGGCCTGGTCCTGGGCGGCCACGTTCCACCAGGGATCATAGTGGATGACCACGTCGGCGGCGGTCAGGTTGAGTCCCGTACCGCCCGCCTTCAGGGAGATCAGGAACACCTGGGCGCCGCCGGCATTGAACCGCCGGACCAGCTCCGCCCGGGTCTCCTTGGGCGTGGAGCCCTGGAGGGTGAAGCTGGTGATGCCCATGGCCTCCAGCCTCGGCCGGATCCGGTCCAGCATGGAGGTGAACTGGGAAAACAGCAGGATCTGGTGCCCATTCTCGGTCATCCCGGCGCACAGCTCCAGACACGCCTCCAGCTTGCTGGACGCGCCTTCATAATTTTCAAAGCACAGCGCCGGATCGCAGCAGATCTGCCGCAGTCTTGTCAGCGCCGCCAGCACCTGGAGCTTTCCGCCCCCGTCCAGGGACGAGCGGATCTGCGCCGCCGTGGCCAGGTATACCTTTCTCTCCTCCTCGGTCAATGCCACACGCCGGACGTGCTCGATGACCGGCGGCAACTCCCGGAGGACATCCTTTTTGACTCTTCGGAGCATAAAGGGCTGGACCAGCCGCCGGAGCTTCTCCAGCGCGGCGGCGTCCCCGCTCTTGACGGCGGGCTTCTCCAGCTTCTCCACAAAGGCGCTGTGGGAGTAAAGGTACCCGGGCATGAGGAAGTCAAACAGGTTCCAAAGCTCGCTGAGCCTGTTCTCCATGGGCGTGCCGGTCATGATGAACCTCTGGCGGCATCGGATGCGCTTCACCGCCTTGGACACCAGGGTGGAGGCGTTTTTGATGTGCTGTCCCTCGTCCAGGGCACAGCAGTAAAACTCCCTCTCGGCGTAGAGCTCGATATCCTGCCGCAGGAGCTCGTAGGAGGTGACGATCACGTCCGCGCCCTCGGCGTTTTCCAGTATCCGCTTTCGCTCCGCCGCCGTCCCCATGACGGCGACCGCCGAAAGGCCGGGGGCAAACCTGCCGATCTCATCCATCCAGTTGAGGATCAGGGACGCGGGGCAGACCACCAGATTGGACAGACCCTTGGTCTCCCTGCGGGCCGTCAGGAAGAAGGCGATCATCTGGAGCGTCTTCCCGAGCCCCATCTCGTCGGCCAGGATCCCGCCGAAGCCGCAGCTCTCCAGCGTTTTCAGCCACTGGAATCCTAGCTTCTGGTAGGGGCGCAGGACGCCCGCCATCTCCTCGGGCACCGCGTAGTCGCTCTCGGAGAGGGACTTGAACTCCCGCACCATGGCCCGGAACCGGGCGTCCCGGTCAAAGTGTACGTCCTCCCGCTCCGAAAGGACGTTGTCGATGTAGAGGCCCCGGTATACGGGCAGCTCCACATGGCCGCTTTTCAGCTCCCGGTCCGTCAGCCTCAGCATATGGGCCATCTCCGCCAGCGTCTCATAGCTGGAGCCGTCCAGCGTCAGATACCGCCCATCCCGGAGTCTGTGGTACCGGCGTTTCTTTGTGAGGCTCTGGTAGAGCGCCTCCAGCTCGGACACGGGAAAATCCCCGGTGTCCAGGTCCAGGAGCAGTGTGCCGCCGCTGACGGACACCCCTACGGCGGCGGGCTTCGGGCGGATGTTCCTCCCCCGCAAGCGGTCGGATACGAACACCTCCCCGCGCTCGAAGAAGCCCTCCATGCCCGATGTCATGAAGTCGTACACCTGGTCGTCTCCGGTAAGGCGGAAGTGCCCTTCCCCGTCCTCCTCCGGGAGGGCCTGCCGGGCAAATTCCATGGCGTTCCGCTCGGCGGGCAGATCCCTTTTCGGTCCGGCCTTCCCCACCGGCGTCCGGCCGGACGCCGTCTCCGTCTCATTGTAGCGGAAACGCACATCCAGCGTCAGGGCACCCTCGTCGTCCAGGTCAAAGCGGAACAGCGGCACGCACTCGTCGGGCAGGTACTTCTCCGTGATCTCCTTCGGGTCCTCCAGCGTCACCAGTCCCCGGAGCTTTGGCAGGACGTAGCCGCAGAAGGCGGGCATATCCTCCTCGGAGATAGACAGAGACGGCGTCCTCTCCCGCAGGAGCGGAAACACCCGCTCCCGGAACGCTCCGCCGCACCGCAGGATCCTGCTGCCGATACTGGCGTAGAGGTACTGTCGGCTGCCGAAAAAGACGATCTCCTCCGGCGTCTTGATTTGGAGTCTTGCCCCCTCCTTTTTGGGCGTCAGGGTCACGGTCACGGAGGGATCTCCCTCCTCCAGGAGGGGGCAGCCCCGATCCGTCCCGTTTCCCGTCATGTTGGGGAAGCGCCGGAGCACGTCGAACAGCCTGTCAAAATAGGCGTCCGTCAGCTTCACCTGGGATTTCTTGCCGTATACGCCGGCGCTGGAATACAAATAGTTGTAATTATTATAATTGTAAATATAATATGTACTCTGAGCGGTGACAGGGCGGAACTTCCCCGAGCAGTCCATCAAAAGCTCGATGAGCTCCCGGGAGGGCGCGTCGAAATTTTCGATCCCGTGGTACAGCGTCAGATTCTTTCCGTAGGGCACCGTTTTTTTGTTTGCCACATTGTTGAGGAATTCCTCCACGTCCTTCACCACGTACATCCGGCTCTCGCCCACGCTGAGGGAGAGCATGGGGTACTCCCCCTGGTTAAGTTCCGGATAAAGCCTCGGCTCCAGGCGGGCCCTGGGGGCGGGCGCGGACTTCTCCGCGTCCAGGTAGGCGTTCAGGATCCCCCTGGCGGCGGAGTCGGTGGCCGAGGATCGGTTCGGATCTGTCCGCCCCCGCTTCTCCTTCCCGGACCGCGCCGCCGTATCGGGGGTCTTCTTCGGGATATCCATGAACGCGTACTCCATAAGCTTCCGGCTTCGGTCCTCCCTCTCCCACGCCGCCGCCAGCATCGCCGCCGCCAGGTGCTTGCAGCTGCCCCGGTCGCGGAATCTGGGACAGGTGCAGTCCATATCCGCTTTCATTTTGCCGTCCTTTTCCGTCAGGGAAAAGGTCACGTCATAGACCCGTGTCCCCTGGACCTGACAGGTGTAGACAGTCTTTTTGCCGTCCACTTCCTCTTTCAGATCCTTCACCCGTCCCGCCCGAAAGTACTGTCTTCCTCTTTCATAATCCGAGGCGTTGAAGTACCTTCTCACAAAAGCTTCGTCAAACCCCATTCCAATCACCTGCTCCACGTCAAAAAGCCCGGCGTCCCCGCCGGACCCGATTCAGGAACCTCCAGGTAAATCAAAGCGCCGCCAAAACCGGCGCGGCGATTTGTCCAAAGGCCCTTTCCCTGTAGTGTATCATCTGCCCTATTTCTTGTCAAGTCATTGATTTTCGCCCTTTTTCGCGTCTCACACTGAATTCTAATTAAAACAGGACAACACACATTTGTGTCCGGTGATACTACGGACCACCTCAGCAGGCACACATCGCAAAGCCGGTCGATTGGATCCACCTCCGGCGTGTAAGGAGAGAGGAAAAACACACGTATGTTCTCGGAAGCTTGAAGTATTTTGGACTTGTGCCAGGCGGCGCCGTCGCAGCATGGAACGAGAAAGCTCGATCCTCCGGTCAACGGTTCCACCGCGCCGTAAGCGTATCGGTATTCCCGGATGTGATGGCAAGGGGCCGACGGTCTCGCGCCTTTTTCGCACCGGCAATACTTTGACTTGTTGATCCGTCCGAAGCCCGCCCCGTCCTGGGGTATCAGACGCACAGTCTTTTTTGCGGATAGCTCCTCCGCCGCGATGACCTCCTCTCTTGCCTTTCTCGGGTGTCTGCTCCTCGGCATGACCTTCCTCCACCCGTGGCGCTGCAAAACATGGTAGATTTGCCCGGTAAGCGCTCTCTATCGCGGGGACCTCCACCGGTTCACCTGTGCGACCGTTGGAACCCTGTTTCTCCCAAGATTTCACGCCTTTTTTCCCTCCCGCCGTATCTCCGGCACCGTCGGCCGCCGGTCTGTCTGGAAGGCGTAGACCTCCGACCCCCGGTCCAGGAGCTGGGCGTCGATCTGGCTGTAGTCCGCGTCGTAGACCCTGACGTTCAGCCCCTCCAGCGCGGCGCGGCCCCGGACGGCCATCGCCAGAAACTGGGTCGCGCGGTTCCCAAGCACAGCGGCCCGCGCCTCCGGGCCGCCCACCTCTGTTTTTTGACGCTTTTCTCAGGTCCCTGAATGTGTACATGATCTTTCCCCGAAATTATCGGTATCCGATTTTTAATTGAAACAGTTGAAAATTGCGTAGCCACGTCAACATTTTTCTTGCCAACGGATGGCGCCTTTCGACCTGACGGTAATTCTTGCGACCGCTGAAGTAATCATACAACCCTTCATAATCGGCGTTCTCTAAAAAATGCCGGTAGTCCAACCAGGATTGAATGAACTCGGACTGAACGGCAGCTCCGTCATATGTTCCCACGCTTTCCAAAAGCGGGCGATACATCATGTGTGTTTGCCGTAGCATTTCAACGGCTGATTCTTTTGGAAGGAAAAATGTATAGTCCTGACATAGATTAGAATAAAGGCAGAGCAGCTGATCGTCCTCTTTATATTGCTGCGCCGCCGTCAGCTTATCCGGGTACAGCTTTCTTCGCTCAGTGATCCACAATAAATCATCCCTGTTTCTGCCCGGACAGTAGTTTTTGGTAACAGAACCCGAATTGAAACGGTTATAATAATAGACGACTTCACTCGTTGTCGCGATGCGGCTGCAATGCTGCAAATATTGATAGTTGAAAAGCGCGTCCTCCCCGCATACAGCATCTGTTCTTTGCGTCAGTCCTGCATCCCGAATAGTTTTCGTTTTATACAAATGACCCGAAGATGCATATGCGGTAAAATGCGATGTGAAGAATTTATCAAAAGCCCGGGCGTCCGTTTTGTCAAACGCGGCCTCGTCAAATAAATGAAGCACAGAAGATCTGAGAAGGAAAATCTGCATAATATTGCCGCTCACAAAATCGGCGTCCGTTTCCCGCCGCTTTTTCAGGAGGGTCTCGATGGCGTTGCGCGGCAGCCAGTCATCCGCGTCCACAAACGTAATATACCCCCCGGTATTTTTGATGTAGACATTCCTCGCGCTGCTTGCGCCGCCGTTTTGCTTGCGGATCACGTTGAAACGGCTGTCCTTCTCCGCATAACGGCAGCAAATGCTCAAGCTGCGGTCCGTCGATCCGTCGTCGATCATCAAAACCTCTATATTCCGCCAGGTTTGATCCCGAAGCGAATCCAGGCACCGTCTCAAATACTTTTCCGCGTTGTAGACCGGGATAATCACTGAAACCTGCTCCATATTCATATAAACACGATCTTTCATAAACATCCGCGTGGCGAAAGATCTCCGGTGGACCGGAAATCTTTCGCCTTTTTCATCTGTCTTTCAAATATGCGGCCAGCCGCGTCCTCACTTGACCCAGGTCTCGACGCTCACGTCTCTTGTGAATTTGTGGGTGTTGGACGCCTCCTCGATGTCGTAGTAGGCCCAGTAGGTGGAGAGGGCGTCGGGGAAGGTGACGATCTCGTCGGCGTGGCTGTCGATGTAGTTCCGGTCGCCGAAGCGGCGGAGCATACGGTTGATGATGGTGACGGCCTCGGCTCTGGAGAGAAGGCCGGTGGGGTCGAAGGTGCCGTTGTCCTTGCCCACGATCCAGCCGTAGATGACGGCGCCCACCACGTGGTCGTAGTACCAGCTGCCCTCCTCAAGGTCGGGGAAGATGTTCTCCCCTCCGGGATTCCGGCTGGCAAATCGCATGGCGATGGTGGTGAACTCGGCCCTGGTGATGGGGCGGTCGGGCTCGAATTTGTCCCCGCCGGTGCCCTGGAGGATACCGAGGTCGGCAAGCGTCCCCACCCGCGTCCGCATACCACTCGTTTGCGGGCACGTCGCTGAATTCCGGCGCTACGGGGGTCTGGTCCCGCAGGAGGTTATAGAACATCTGGGCCGCCTCCTTGCGGGTGATGTTTGCCGTGGGCGCGAAGAGGCCGCCGGGGACGCCCTGGACGTAGCTGAAATGACTGTCGGTGTTGAGGAGGAGCGCCACGCCGGTATCCTTCGGGTCGGCCATGTCCTTCTGCCAACCGGCGTAAAGCGTCATGTTTTTGTCGGGCTTGACGGAGGTGACGCGGGTCGTAAGCTCGGGATCCGTGTACCAGCCGGTGAAGATCCATCCATCCCTCCGAGGGACGATGTTCTCCAGCCTGAGGGTGGAGCCGCGCACGACGCTCCTTGCGGTGACGCCCGCGCCGCCGTTTGTCTCAAAGGTGACGCGGTAGTAGGACTCCGGCGTGTACTCGTCCACGGACATCGTGGAGACGCCGAAGGCGTACACGGAGAAGCGGTTGGCCTTGACAGTGATGTATTCGGCGCCGACGCCGTCCTCATTGCCCAGGGTGCTTATGTAGTAGCACTCGTAATTCGCCCCGGGGCCTTCGAAGGGGGAAACCTTGCGCATGGGCTGAATGTCCCGCCCGTGGCGGCGGAAGGCCAGGATGTTCTGGGCGGTGACCTCGGGGTCGCCCTCCCCCCTGGCCCCGTCAGCGTCGGCAATGGCGGCGCGGAGGGCGGCGGAGATGGGGAATCTCATGGTGATGAGGCCGGGGGTGTTGGTGATCGTATTATCCTCCTCATCTCTTTGCCGCCACATACCGGAGCTGTCTTTCTCCCATTCCTCTATATGTTCGGTGATGACCACGTTGACAAAGTCTACAAATTTGTCACCGTCCAGGCTATACCCGGCTCCGGCCTCATTGATATCCTCAACCGCATCGGCGATCGAGGTCCCGTCTTCAAGAAGATCCGTGGAATCGACGTCCAGAGGAGTCGCCTCAAGCTTCACGTCCACGACAGTGACCTGATTCTCAGTGGGAAGGGTCTTCTCGCTGTCCGGAATGGCGCTCTCCAGATTGTCCACGGCGACATTGCCTTCCACCTCGGTGTTGAGGAACGTGGCGGGCAGCATCACCGGTACGGTGACCTCAGGCCCATCCACCACGCATTCCTTCTCGCACTTGATTTCGCCGCCCTCCGCCAAGGTGACAGCGACGGTGACGTTGTAGGCGCCGTAGGGGAGATTGGAAATCTTACAGGTCCAGCGGCCGTCGCCGGCATCTTCCACCGTAATCGGATCCTCATAACCGGGTATGGTGACGGTAACCGTGCTCACCGTCCCCACGGACTCGGGGTCCCTTCTGATGTCAAGGGTGAGCGTTCCCAACGGGACATTGGTGGGGACCTCCACATACGCGGCGTCTTTGACCGTGCCCTCGCCGTAGAGGGGGACGCCTCTGCCGCTCTGTCTGGAAATATCCACACTTCCGACGGTGGTGATCGGTCCCTTTTCCAGGACCAACGCCACCACCTTGTCCGCCGGGACAGGAAGCCAATCGGATGTGACGGTCACCGGGGTCCGGAGTTCCTCCTTGACCGTCTCCGCCGGGGCGGTCTTCCAAGCGGTGTCCTTGTCGGGGTTCAGTCTGAACTGGACCTTCACGGCGTTGCCGTCATCCTCCTCCACAAACCGCGCGGTGAGGACATCGTCCCCGGTGATGTAGCCTTCAGCGGGAAGGAACACGTTTCGGGGGTTGTCGAAGGTGAAAATCAGGTCCTCGGTGCCGTCCATCAGGTCGATGAGGTCGCCCTTCAGCCAGCAGGTGAAGAGAAGGTCGTTGAGCACATTTTCCTTGTCGTGATAGACGGCCACGGCCTCGGCAAACTGGTTGCCAATCTCCATAGTGCCGGTGTATCGTGCCTGATACATCCCGTCGGAGCCGTATTGCAGCTCCAGGCCCAATTCAAATTCCTGCCGAAGGTCCGGCAGGTCCACATCCCGCGCCAGGGCAGGCGGCATCACCGACACGGCCAGGCACAGCGCCAGGATCAGGGTCAAAAAACGACTTGCTGTTTTTTTCATGCTGTTCTCCTCCGTCATTTCATATATTTGTCGAGATAGTAGGCTTTCTCGGCAGATTTCTCATCCACATACTGCTCCCACAGCACGTCCAGGATGGACGTGTCCGCGCCCCGGGCCTCTAAAAGCGGCCTGTAGCGGTTCAGGATCTCCAGGACCTTGTTGTCCGTCTCAACCTCGAGCCCGTAGCACCGGTCCAGGCCCGCGAGGCCTATCTCACGCTTCCGGGCGGCGGTCCGGTCGCTGGCCGGGAGGGAGCGCCACTGGCTCCGGGCCTCCTCCTTCAGGACGCGCAGGGTGTCCATGATGTCCACCTGACAGCTGTAGAGCTCCGCCACGCATATGTTGACAAGCTCCTCGGCCGTCAGCTCCGGCGGGTCCTCCGGGGCGGGCCGGGAGGAGGTGTCCGGGGGCTTTGGAGCAGCCGATGTATCCCCGGAGGCGTCCCCGTTCTCCGGGGGTTGGGGCGTGTCGGCGGGCGTACCGGACGGCGCGGGGGCGCCGGTCTCCGGGGCGGGGACGCTGGGAGGCGTCTCACCGGGGGGAGGATCCCCGACGGGCGGGGCGTCCGGGGGTCCCGTGTCCTCCGGGGCGTCCGTTTGAGGGCCGGTCTCCGGCTGAGGACCGGTCTCCGGCTGAGGACCGGTCTCCGGCTGAGGACCGGTCTCCGGCTGAGGACCGGTCTCCGGCTGAGGACCGGCGTCCGGCTGAGCGGCGGTCTGCCCCCGGGCGTCAGGCTCCGGGGCGGTATCCTCATCGGGGGGCTCCGGGGTCCCGGGGCTGTCCGTCCCGCCCTCCCCCTCTCCGGGCGGAGCGGTGGAGTCTCCAGGGATGATCCCGGCGGCCTTGCCCTTCTCCAAAAGCTCCGAGATGCCAAGCTCATCCTTAATCTCCCGGGGGGTGGCGCTGCCGGAGAGCACGTCGTTCGTCTGCCGGGAGGTGGGCGGGGCCACGTCGATCTTCGCCCGGTCCTCCAGCTCCTGCCGGTGCTGCTCCCGCCGCTCCTCCAGCTCCCTGACGATGGTCTCCGAGTCGCTGGTCATGACGGTGTACACCGCCTTGATGTTGTCCCGCTGCCATATGGCCGCGCCCACGGCGGCGGCTGTCACCGCGCCAAGTGCGTACAGCGTGACGATCTTCCATTTTTTCACAGTTCTCCCTCCCCATCTCCGGCTCGGCCTTTCGGCGGTCGGGTCACATTCCCAGCTCGTCAAGATACCGCTTGAATTCCGTCATAAGACGCTCCGTGTCCTCCGGCTTTTCCTCATAATAGATTTCCCTGACTTTTCCGGGGCAGTTCCAGCCTTTCATGTTGGCGGGAATGTAATGCCACAATCTATTGTAGATCACAAACATATTCACTCCGGTTGGCACTAACAGGTCCAGAAGTCCGCTCCGCAAAGATACCACGAGAGGGATTCTTTCCGCGATGCCCAGCATCTCCTCCAGGGAACAGCGGAGCACCAAGCTTCCGGCAACCGGTCTCTGGTCCTTCACTGCATTGGTATATACGGTGTAAGCCCTGCTTTTCAGGAGTCTGCACACTTCCTCAAAAAACGCCTCTCCCGCCGCACTCAGAGTTGCGGAGTTGGAGTAGGGGTTCAGGACCACGGTGCGGGCACAGTTTGATTCAAAATCCGGTATGCTCTTCACCGGAGCGGACTTCAAGGCGTGGTATTGAATGGGCGCGTCGTCGCTCAGGCCGAACAACCCGCGCTTTGCCGTCATATAATCTATTTTCTTTTCAAGAATATTGTCTGTAAGCGCTAATACGCTGAAAGGTTCAATGATAATCCCATCATCGAACAATTCTCTCGCGTGTACAAGGTGCGCCTTAAGGCTCCTGAGCTGAAACCAAAGGAAGATATTACCCCCCCCCCCGCAATTGGGAATATATTCCGTTCGGTCATAGGCATCGAAGGATTCTACGATGTTCCTGTATTTTTCGAGCGTCACAACGGCGATTTTCTTTCCCGGATTCACACGTTTGATTTCTTTCAGAAAAGACAGACAATACAGAAGATCTCCAATCCCGAAATAACTCAGAAATACCATCGTATCCGGGTCCTTACCGTCCCTGATCTTTTTTTCTATTCTTCTCGATGCGACGGGCACCACGGTTCTGCGCGCTAACGCCTTGACAAACTGATATAAGGATTTCTTTATTTTGCTGAACATACCTGTTTCCTCTCCGGGCGGCGATCCTCTATCTCCCCGCCCGATCCGCGATGAGCTCCCGGAACCAGGGGCCGATGTCCTCGCGGCGGAGGGCGAAGTCGACGGTGGCCTCCAGGAAGCCGCGAAGATTGCCGGTGTCGTAGCGGCGGGCGTCGTAATCCACGGCCACCATGCGCTTTTGGCGGCAGAGGGACGCGAGGCCGTCGGTGAGCTGGATCTCGCCGTTGCGGCCCGGCGGCGTGGCGTCCAGGATGTCGAAGATGTCCGGGGTCAGCACGTACCGGCCCATGACGGCGAAGTTGGACAGCTTTTCTTCCGGAGACGGCTTCTCGTTGATGTCCAGCACCTCGTAGACCCGGCCCTTTAGGGGGACGATCTTTGTGGAGGAATAGGCGCCGATGGCCTCGTCGGACACGTATTGGCCGCCCACGCAGGAGCAGTCATACCGCTCGGCGGCGTCCATGAGCTGCCGGAGTACCGGCGTTTCGGACATCATGATGTCGTCGCCCAGAAGGACGGCGAAGGGCTCGTCCCCCACAAAGCGGCGGGCGCGGGCGATGGCGTGGCCCAGGCCCTTTGTCTCCCGCTGGCGGACGTAGAAGAAGTTGGCCATGTCCGCCACGGACCGGAGCTCACGGGCCTGCTCCGCCTTGCCGGACCTCCACAGGCGGTGCTCCAGCTCCGGGTAGTAGTCGAAGTAATCGTCCATGGCGGTCTTGGCACGGTTCGTGACGATGAGGATGTCCTCGATCCCGGAATCCACCGCCTCTTCGATGATGTACTGCAATACCGGCTTGTCCACCAGGGGGAGCATCTCTTTGGGGACCGTCTTGGTTGCCGGAAGCATTCTAGTCCCCAGCCCGGCGGCGGGGATCACGGCCTTTTTTACTTTCATTTGTTTCGCCTCCGTCTGCGCCCGTGGGGCGCGGAACTTTTTTCTTTATACTAAGGAACCTCTGAACAAATCGCCGCACCGATCTTGACGGCAGATTTTCCGCCATATTTTGTCAAAAAATTTTGAAATACACAAAGTATGTCTGCAATTTTTGCCTTCATCTGGCGAAAAATCTGCTCGTCAATCTCGGCACTTCGATTTATTCAGAGGTTCCCTAATATTCTATTAAAATGAGACACCTAGCGATGAGGATTTTTCGTGTCAGGCGAGGAAGGCGGCGCCGGGAATACTGTATGTATTTCCAAGCCGCGTGACGAAGCATGACCTGAAAAAGACCATCGCGAATGTCTTGTTTTGATTGAATATTAGTATTAAATATCATACGCCGCCTGTCCGTCCCCGTGCGGCCGGACGGAGCGCTCCGTCCGGCCGTGGGGCGTGATGAGGTGATGGGAAGCGGGCAAATTGATTTACTCCCGCCGGTCTCCGTCGGAGGGGCCCAGGAACTGTATCTCCGCCTCCGTGACCGGGCCGATATCTATTCCGGCGGCACCGATCAGCTCCAGCGCCGGGCCCAGGTCCGGTCGGCGATCTGTCATGTCGTGGCAGTCGGAGCCAAGAAATTGGATCTGACCGTTACACATCATCCGCAGAGCCTGTTTCCGGGTGCGGGCTTCCAGGAAAAACGTTGCGTTGGCCTGGAAGAGCACGCCGCTCTCCCGCAGATACGCCACGATCCCCCGGCGCTGGCGGGCGATGTACCGCTCGATGTGGGCCAGAACCGGTTTGACGCCGGAGGTCCGCTCCAGGACGGCCACCTCCTCCACGGCCTCACGGGGCCAGCGGCAGAAGGGCATTTCCAGAAGCAGGAGCCGCGTCCCCGTCAGGCACAGCGCCGGAAGTCTGGCGGAACCTGAGATCCCCCGGTAATACGCCGTCTCCGCCCCCGGCAGGATCTCCGGGTGGCGGGAGGGGTCGCGGACGGCGAGAAGCCGGTCCATGGCTTTTGCCCGGCGCTCCAGGAACCGGGGCAGGTCCTCGCGCATGGGGTAGAAGTGGGGCGTCGCCGCGACGCGGCGGATGCCCTGGGCGGCCATCTCGTCCAGCATGGCCCGGGTCGTCCCGGGGCTGTCGCTGCCGTCGTCCATGCGCGGGAGGATGTGGGTGTGGAAATCCGTCACGGGGCAGGACCTCCTCTCATCCCTTCCGGTCTCCACGCTCTCCCTCTTTTCTTCTCAGGACCCTCTCCCGGAGCCTTCGGAAAATCGCCTGGAGCACCAGCATCAACGCGCAGCCCAGGACGAAGCCCGTCATGTCGATCCACACGTCGCGGATCAGCGAATGTCTGTCGTTGAAGCCCTGCAACGTCTCGTCGATGATGGGGAAAAACATGGTGCAGCAGGCCAGGATGATGGTCCTCCAGATCCGGCTGGCCTCCCAGAGCCACAGAAACAGCGTCAGCTCTGCGCCCAGGGCAAAAAACTCCACAAAATGGCCCATCTTGCGGACCACCTTCTCGCCGAATCCACCCGTCTCCCTCTCCAGGCCGATGAGCTTCATCACAAATCCGCTGACCTTGTGGGATATTGAACTGGGCATGAGAGAATTTCCCCAGATGAACACCACCGTGAGGACGATCAGCGCCACCAGGAGAGCCCTTTTCTTTTTCAATGTCAATTTTTGTCTACCTCTTTTCCAGGATCTGAAAGCGCGGACAGAGACCCCAGCGTTGGTCCTTTTCACTCAGGATGAGCGGCGTCCCGTCCGCAAGGGTGTATCCCGCTCCGGAGGCGCAGCCCCTGTACTCCCCCGCCACGCCGGGCCAGGCAATGCCGATGGCCGGGTCGTTCCAGGCGACGCCGCCCTCGTCGCCTGGGTGGTAGAAGTCGGTACATTTGTAGCAGAACACCGCCACGTCGCCGGTCACCAGGAACCCGTGGGCAAAGCCGGGGCTGATGTAGAACTGCCGGAAATTCTCCGCCGACAGCTCCAACCCGAACCACCGCCCATAAGTCCCGCTCCCCGGCCGCAGGTCAACCGCCACGTCAAACACCGACCCCCGGATCACCCGTACCAGCTTCCCCTGGGGGTACTTTTTCTGAAAATGCAGCCCCCGCAGCACGCCCCGGACGGACATACTCTGGTTGTCCTGCACAAACTCCGCGTCGAGCCCCGCCGCTGAGAGGTCGCGCTTGTTGTAGGTCTCCGCGAAGTACCCGCGTGCGTCTGCGTGGACCACGGGGTCGATGATGTAAAGCCCCGGGATGGGGGCGGGGGTGATGGTTGGGGGCATTTTGATCTCTCACTTTCTGCAATGTTACAATATAACAGCTGTGTCAAAATCGCACTTCCGGCTTCTGTCCATTTCTTATTTATGTGGAGTTTTTTCCTTTTATTATCCAATCAAGGATACTTCCTTCGTCATACCTTGCTTTGTGCGAAAGCTTATGGAACGGCGAAAACGAAATCAAATTTTTGTATTTTTCTTCGTCATATTGTTCAAACATTCCATGTGCCAGCATCACCGTGATCCCCCTCGGGCACGGAACAACTTTTCTGAATTCTTCAGGGTACTCATTTATAGCAATTTGAAGAAAATCGTAAAATAAATGATAATCCAGCAAAATATTAACATTATTCAGATGTCTTAATATCAATTTTTCAGTCAACAGCAGAATCCGATTATTAGACGCCGCCGTAATAAAGTAACTTTCAAAGGCTGTCGCCCACACGTTCCTTTCAAGTTCAGCTCCCTGAAAGAAAAACAATTCGCTGTTCATCATGTAATCAGGAACATTGTTTGAAGTACACAAAATTGTTGCGTCGACCCAAGTACCGCCATACGTATTTAATAATCCGAGCCTTATCAAGTCCGAAAAGAACGCCTGCGTTATGATTCCGGCGTGATACTTTGTGAGTATGTATTCCGGCAGCTCGATGTAACTCTTTAAATTGTCTTCAGTTATTACGACAATGGTCCAATCTTTTTCAAAATGTTTATATATGGACTCGACACACCTATTGACAAGTTCCGGCGCGTTTTCCATTCCCTGGAGCCAACAAATCCAAATTGTTTTGTCGTGTCTGTGTATTACATTGGTATATTGCCTGTCAATTTCGTCTTTTATTTCAACTATATCTTTGTGATATTTCTTCCTCAGCTTGTGAACAAGGGAATTCCTGTATTTTTGAATAGAAAACCATTCCATCTTGATTCGACAGGCGGGGTCATTCACATACTTGAATCTTTCAAAAAATCGAGTAACATAGTGCGGGATATATAGCGAAGGGAGAAATGCAATTTTTTCCAAGCCATCTTTCATTTTCATTGTCCCAAATTCTCCTCATAAAACCATCGCTGAAATCTTCCGGCACGCTTCATATACGCATTCGCTTTACGGTGCTGCTGAATCGACATGACGTTAACAGGAAGTCTTGCCGCAATAACCTTTATTTTTGAGGGAGTCTTTTTTTCGTGGCTGCCCCAGCTGCCGTCAGCAAAGTGGAGCGTATGTGAGCAGCCTATCACCCGTCCGGCTTCAAATTCTTCCTTGGGGTAAATTTCTATTGTCTCATCACAGGATGACGTAAGGCTTTGTCTCCTGCCATTCAGACGGAACTCTTGTACATTTCGGTAAAAATACTCGGTCACTAAACCGTTATTCACCACATCTCCGTTTTCGTCTATGTCGTCATAACACCGCAGCAGATCCGAGACGAGTGTGTTCCCTTTCGACGCGCCTATTACCGCCGTTCCAAGTGCGCAATCATATATGTATCCTAAAAACAAATCGCAGGAGAGAAGATCGTCAAACGGCTTGTACACCCATACATCCGTATCGAGATACACCCCTCCATACTCTGTCAGGGCACGCAGTCGGAAGTAATCGCTGACAAACGCATACTTATTTTCATCATACATCCGCTTGACGAACTTGTTTTCATTGATATCGCAGTTGTCTTCATTCCATTCGCGGATCGTATAGCCGCATTTTTCCAGTTTCGCCCAACTGGCGATACACGCGCTCAAAAGCTCCGACTTCTCGCCGCGGCCAAACCAGCAGTAATGAAGTATTTTGGGGATCATTACTTTTTCACCCTCTTATATCTATTTCGTATTATCGAATATATGCCCGTGCTGAACATACACAACAAAAACCGCAGTTTATAATAGTTTTTATCTGACCCCCCCGAATTTCAACAAAGTATAACAGTCTCGCCAAAGCAGGCTTTTCGCTTTCCAAAATACTTTTCCTCTCAACACCCCACTGTCACAGCAAGCATTCATCATAGCAACATAGTTCACAGGCACCCAATCATAGACTGAACGGAATGTTTCTTTGTATTCTTTGTATAAAATCTGGCGCATTCTCGGAAGCCAAACGGAAAAAGTCGTCACTAACTTGTCTGCTCTCGGAGATTTCGTTAGCGCATTTGGGTTTTCCAAAGTATAATAATAGATTGGAATGTTCGATGAAACAACTTTTCCGGCTCTTCTCATAAGTTCTGCCAAAAATGTAAAATCATCGCAGCGAATCATATCAACATAAAATGTAAGTGGAGAATCCTGCACCAATTTTCTGGAAAATATCATACTCCAAACACATATCTGTGAGTATTTTTCATTGAAACGATACGACGAAAACGGAATTGTCTTAACATCCTCCCGGATTATTTCGTTTTCGCCACCCAAAACATTTTTATCATTTCTAACCACAAAGTGTCCCGCTGTTCCAATGAGACAATTGCTATGACGCAGGAGGCCATACAAATACTCCACATAATTTTCCTTCACATAGTCATCTGAATCGACAAAAGTTATAAATTCTCCAGATGAAGCTGAAAGCCCACAATTCCTTGCGCTGCTTAATCCGCCATTTACCTTATGGATAACTCTAAAGCGAGAATCTGCTTTGCAATAGGCATCGCAAATTTTCGGAGCATTGTCCGGGGATCCGTCATCTACCAGAACTATCTCAATATTATTGTATGTCTGTTTCCGTAAGGAATCCAGGCATCGGCGAATGTACGGTTCGGTCTTATAGACAGGAACAATGATGCTGATCAACGGATCCATGGATGTTTACCTCCTTCGTTTCCCTCAAATATCTCCCCAGCGCGTCCTGCCACGGTGGCAGTGGGGTAAAGCCGCTCTCCGATAGCTTCCGTGTGTCCAACCGGCTGTTGAGCGGCCGCTTTGCCTTGGACAGCCCGTATTCCTCCGTCGTAACCGGGATCTCCTCGGTGGACAGCCCCGCCTGGCGGTAGATCTCGCAGGTGAAGTCGTACCAGCTTATGTGACCGCCCTCGTTGGTAGCGTGGTAGATTCCGTATTTGTCGGTCTCAACCATATCGCACAGGAGGTGCGCCAGGTCCGGGGTGTAGGTGGGGGCGCCGATCTGGTCGTTGACCATGCGGACGGAGTCGTGGGTCCGTCCGGCGCGGAGCGCGGTTTTGACGAAGTTGTTTCCGTGGGCGCCGAAAACCCAGGAGGTGCGGACGATGAAGAACCGCTCCAACTCCGCCGTCACGGCCCGCTCGCCGTCCAGCTTGCTTTTGCCGTAGACGTTGAGTGGCGCGAAATCCGCGCAGTCAGGCCGCCAGGGTTCGGTACCGCCGCCGTCAAAGACGTAGTCGGTGCTGATGTAGACCACCTTCGCCCCGACTCTCCGGCAGGACCGCGCCAGATTCGCCGTGCCGTCCACGTTGATCCGCCGCACGGCCGCCTGGTTGTCCTCCGCCGCGTCCACCGCCGTCCACGCGGCGCAGTGGATCACCGCGTCGGGCCGGAGCTCGGTAAGCGCCCGCTCCACCGCCCCGGCATCGGTGATGTCGAGGGGTATGTAGTTTTCATGTTCCGCGCTCCGCTCCGCAAGGTCGCTGGCGACCGCGGTATGTGGGCGGCGAGCGAGCTCCCGCATCACGTCGAAGCCGAGCTGACCGGCGGCGCCGGTGACAAAAATCAACATTGAGAGATCACTTTCTTTCCTACTTATTCAACTGTTTCCGGGCCTGCGCGTTCAGCAAACATCCTAAGTTCTTACCGCTGCATTGACTTCTGTTTTCCGCTTTCCCGGAGGAAAATACTTTTTCTGACTATGCCGGTTGTAAAAGCTGAAATCAGCAAACAGATCAGAATGATCGCTCCCGGCATAAACCAGCGTCCTATGCCGGTACATAAAATGTTGTATCGGATAAAGATATCTCCAACTAACGGGTGGAGAATATATAAAACCATGCAATGTTTTTTACTCAACTGACTAATCCGCGCAGCGTTGTGCGCAGGTTTTTTGACCGCAAGAATAAAGAGGCAGACCGCAGTAAACCAAACACCGACGGAAAACCCGGAAGTCAGAGAAATCACCGCGCCCAATAACGACACAATGATAAGCGTCCATATTTTTATTCTTTCCACCGCATCATGTCTGGCGCCGATCGAATGTCCCACGAGGAAGAACGGGATCCCCACAAGCCAAGCGCTTCGGCCAAGCGAGATCGGCAAAATCTCTTTATCGGTAAAGAGCGGAACGATTTCATAAATAAGCACCCGAAAACATATCAAACTTATCGCAACAGGCAAAGCTTTATTGACCCAGTTGTATTTTCCGATCAGCAGCCATACCAGATACGCATAAATCAGCGCATATAAAAACCACATATGATAAAACCCAATAAACGGGACATTGAACAAAGCCCACTTAAGGATATTCTTCACAGTAAATTGAGCAATAAGGGCGGAAAAGCCTGATGTGACGATCCCATAGATCCCATAAAGCAGTATCCCCAGCGCGGCAACCCCCACGATGTGTAAGGTTTTACGTATTATCCTCGATTTGTTGTACGAGCCATAGCAAAAGTACCCGGAACACATGAAGAAAAACGGTACGGCAAAATTTGATAATCTAACCGCGCACTGTCCTGTCATTCCCGGGAGGGGAAAATGAAGGAGTATAACAAAGAACGCCGCAATAAGCTTTATGATATCGATCGTCTGATTACGGGAAGATCGTACCCCCCTGCTTCCATTTATTACCTTATCCGTGGTCATCTCTCCATAAATCCTCCTGTAATACTCCCGGCCGTGTCTCAAGGATGCGAACTCCTTCAGCCAACCGCATCCGCCGATGTAGTCTCTTTCAGAAATTCGGAGATTTTCAGGTGATTGGTGTCCTCAAAAAACTCCCGGATGGTATAATATTCATACAATGCCGGAAGTCTGAAGAACTGTTTTTCCGCGAGAGAATAGGTGATCTCTGAATCAATAAAATATAGCGCGTTTATTAGTTTGTTGTTCTGGCGCCTGGTCAGGAGAATTATTCGGTCATATCCTGTGAATGTTCCCGCAATTTTTTCCATCAATTGAGAGCCGGCCAATACGACGATCGATTTTTCCGGATTTTGCCGTTTATATTCTTCAACAAAAGCCATCATATATGTAACATCGCCAAGTGCGCGTCCTGTGTAAACAAAAACCCGATTCTCCGACCGATACCGGTCGATAGTTTCATTGACACTGATCTGGAGCCTTCGAATCCGTTCAGGGGTCAAACGATGAAATACCCACGTTATTTTTATCCTTCTTCCTATGCGGCAAAGAATGTTTTTAAGTATCTTGAAAACATTCATATCTCATTATCCTCTGATGCTTTGTATAAACTCATCAACATTTTTAAATTCCAAATCATCCGCAAACTCGGAGAATGTTAATTCCCGAATTATCCCTTTGCATTGCCATGCTGCCAAGCCAAAGCTCTCCGGGTTGATTGCTCCTTCCGAATAAAGGACAAACATATTCACATTCGTTGTGACCGCAAGATCCAGCAATCCGCTACGCACCGAGATAATAAATGGAATGTGGCTTGCGATCTCAAGAAATTCGGCTAAGTCGCAGCGAAGCTCCCGCGTACCTCGGACAGGGGACTGATCCTTCTGTACATTTGTATAGACTGTATACCCATCCCCGCCATAATTTTCCAACCAATCGGATAGCCTTTCAAATGACCGCATAATTCCGACCGGTAAATGTGTCGTGCTGGAATAGGGATTCAGGACGATGATCTTATCACATTTTTCATAAAAATCCGGTATGGACTTGACTTTTTTTGGGCAAGGCGGTGGTAGGATATCTTCGCCTGCGGGCCTACATGAAATATGCGGTCTCTCAATATTGACAGTTCATTGTCAGACGGATACACGCCTCTGAACATGAACTCGTTCAACAGACCGTTTTCCACCATCCTTTGGTGCAGGCTCGTATCTGAATTCCACATTTGCCACAGGAGCTTCCTGAGAGTGGTCGAGCGAATGGTAATGAGCTTGTCGTAGCCTTTATAGGTGGAGACAATTCCGGTCAGTTTCAGCGACGTCCATACCACGATTTTTTTCTGCGGTTCCATGCGCCTGTATTCTTCCAAAAAAGCCATACTGTACAGGGCATCTCCCATAAGCGGTCCGGCATATATTACCGTTGTATCATTCGGCTTAAGTATTTTGACTATGGCAAGCACAAAATTTCCGATGCAATCCTTTATGCGTTCTTTAAGCCTTTTCAAAATTCTTCCTCCATTCGCTCCCACCGACAGCACTTCCAAAAATCACCTGCGATCCTCCCTGGTGCGCTCTTTTCTCTTCTTGATGATTTCATCCAGGAACTGAACGACCTGTTCAGGTACTGAACTGTCAAGAAACTCCTCAAAGGTCATCTCCTTGATCTCGCCGGAGCAGTTCCAAGCTTTCAGACTGTATCTGGCCCGGTCGATTCCCTTATCAGAATAAAGAACGAGCATATTCACGTTCGTCTTGACCGTATCCGCTCCGTGGTCTTGTATGCTGCGGGAATTGCAAGCGCACTATGACACGTCGGCTTGTGGCAAGTACCGGCAAATATATCTATTCATGCACCCATTCAACACGGGACAGGAATACCGAGTGCGCCGTCCATGAACGATATGAGGAAGCGGGACTGGAACAGGTGGCCTACAACGCGATCCAACAGTTCATATCGCTGGCAGAGAAAGAGAACGTCCAGAACAGGAAAGTCAGCGCCTTGCGTAAAGATGCGATTAGTGACTGCATGACCCAGCTTCGGAAATTGCAGACACAGGCTGAACAGCTCAAAGGCTCCAAGCTCCGCTGGTATGAGAAATATACCAACGGCGACATTTCCAAGCCGGAGTATCTTAAATTCAAAGCTGACGTTGACAAGAAGCTGGCAGAGAATGAGGAAGCCCAGCGGGAGGCAGAAAGCCGGATGGAGCAGCTCGATTCTGAGCGCACCTGTTCCGATGACCGGCTGGATGCCGCTTGCCGCGACTTTCAGAAATCCCGCCAGATCACCTACGAGCTGGCACACGCCTTTATTAAGGCGATCTACGTTTACCCTGATGAACGGGTGGAAATTGAATGGAAGTTCAAGGACCCTTTCGTGAAATGATTGCAGAAGTCCACGGGGCAAGATAGCAACCGTGGACTTTTCGCAAAAAATTTCAAAATTTTTTTAGTTCCTACTTGACACAAGAAGACCTATCTCGATTAGGCCGAGGGAGTAGTGCGCCCTTTGGGGCGTACACGGTATATCCGTGGGCTTATATGAGCAGACGCCTCAGCTCATTGTCATCGAACAGTTTGCTTTGTTTCAAAAGCTTTTTCACACATTGCTTATATGTTTCTTTGAATACACTGTCCAGGGCTTCTTTGGCATATACAAATCCGATCATGATTTGCAGTTGATGCTCTATATCAACCGCAGTAACCCGGTCGTAGAATTCCCTGTTGACCCGCTGAAGCCCGATCCCGGTCAACATAGTCATACTGTTAATAAAACCGGCGTAGTAACCGATGTATTCCTGAAGCGTTCGCCACATAGTCTCCTTATCGTGTGTCGCCATACTGCTCCGGGCAGCGGTGCATCTTGCTTCGGATCTTGAAATAACCGCGTGAGTCTCTTTTGCTGCCTTGATCAGTATTTTTGCGATTTCTAAAGATCGCTCATTACTCTGAGCGTTTAGTGATTGAAACTCATCTATCATTGTTTGCGTCTCCAGACTTAATATATTTCCCACTCTTAATTCTCGCGTCCCTCGGCTTTGGCTCGTCATCAGGAATTGCCCATGAATAATCAATTCTTATCGCCCCGGGAACACGTCCCTGAGCGCAAAGAATCTGGATGCGCCGGGTGGAGATGCCCCAGCGTTCCGCCGTCTGTCGAATGGATAGGTATTTCATCATCCTGCGCTCCTTTTCGATACAATTCTACATAATACATTGTACTCGATACTGCGAATAAAAGCAAGAGCATTTTTAGATTTTTATAAGGGTGTGGGACTATCCCACGAACAAAAATGACCGTTCTCCGCAGCGTGGAGGATGGTCATTTTTCCGCTGTGTACGGACAGCGGATTTGCTTGCTATTCTTCCTAAAACGTATTCACGCAACAGCGGCATCCTCGGTTTTTCAAAACGAATGATGTTACTGTTTTCAAATTTTCTTTTCTCAGTGCCCCCTCATTTGTTGAGAAATTGTCCGTTGTAAAGTGAGAGGGAACTTGCCGTTCACAAAAATTTTACAATTTAGAGGGGTGCATTTTGGCGAAAAAATGTCCGTTGTCTTATAGAGGGATATTTTCAATGTCATATACCAAAATGGCACGGAGATGTCTATTGTATAGCAAGGAAATACCCTCTCACCTGAAAACCTATTGCTAGCCAAAGGAGGAATCGAACATGGCAAACAGGGTAAGACCCATCCGTAAGGAAATCTGCCTGACCGAGCAGGAGGCGCAGATCATCAAGATTAAAATGGCGGAGATTGGGACGTGCAACTTCGGGGCGTATGCCCGCAAGATGCTGATCGACGGTTACATCATCAACGTGGACTACACCGAGGCGAAAAAGCTGACCGGGGTTGTAAACAGACTCTCAGCCGCTATCAACAGCATTTGCCGCCGTATTGAAAGAAGTGGCAATGTTTTCGCCGAAGATATTGCTGAAATCCGAGAAGGGCAGAAGCAGATATGGGCGGCCATTAAAGAATATTGCAGGAAGCAGCTTTGAAAGGAGGACATAACAGCGAGTGAAAAATAAACAAAAGAGACAAGGAGGTCGGCATTGGGAAGACATAAGAAGCTGATCAACCGCACGAACATTCCGCAACATAAAATTGAAGCGATTGCCCGCTGTATCCTGCCGGATATTCTCGCTTTCTATGACAGCGAGGAGGGCCAGCGGGAGTTTGCCGAATGGAAAAAGCAGCGGGAGGCGAAGAAGCAGGAGGCCAAAACAGAATGAATGCACAAAAGAGTGGGATACCATCGGTAATAGGACATCCCACTCTTTTGCATTTATGAATTTTTCTTTTTCTTCCGTGGTCCCCTTGGTTTGGATGTCGGCTGTTTCCTCACACCGTTACGGAAATGAATATCCTCGTAACGATCAAAGTAAAACAACAATCCGAACCCATCTCCCACAGGAAACGGGTTCGGATTATATTGGTCTGGTGCCGGTGGCCGGACTCGAACCGGCACGGAGTGATCCGCCGCATTTTGAGTGCGGTGCGTCTGCCAATTCCGCCACACCGGCATATTGTATTTTATTACTCCGAAAACTATAGCAATCCCACATAATCCCGACACATGACAACAGTGATACAATAAAGTCGGGCGGTGATAAAAATGTTGCACAATGAAGCGAGGAACCTGTTGGTGAAGGCATACGAAGAAACACACGACGCTGGCAATGTGGCAAAATGCTGCCGTGTCAGCAGGCGTACAGTGTATCGTTTGATAGAACAAATGCGCGAAACGGGCATCGTAATCCTGAAGACAAGCCAGCGCGGCAGGAAGCGGACCCCGACAGAGGAAAATCTGCACGGCATCGACGAACTTGTCAAATCGAAACCCGACATAACGATCGACGGTATCATTGACGATCTGAAGCTGCCCATCTGCAACGAAACGGTACGCAAGGCCGTCATCAAACAAGGCTATGTCTACAAAAAGAAATTTTACGCATCCGAGCGTGACCGTCTTCGATGTCAGGGCGGCATGAGAAGACTGGACAGAGACGATTAGTCAATGTGACCCGAAAAAGTTAGTATATCTGGATGAAAACAGCGTAAATACGGACATGAGCCGCCTCTACGGGCGTACTCGCGGAGGGGAGAGGTCTGTGCACCACGTACCTCGGAGCACTCCCCAAAGTACCACGATACTGTCATCTGTGAGGTTCAACGGCAAGACGGCTTACACGACTCAAGGAGGTTACGGAATTGTTTCAGAATGCCGGGATCAAGCTCCTGTACCTGCCGGCGTACAGTCCGAATCTAAATCCGATTGAGAAGATGTGGTCGAAGATCAAGTCGATACTTCGCGAAATGAAAAACAGGTCGCGCGCCTTACTGCCGCAAGGAATCGAGGAAGCGTTTTCCCGGGTCCGACCATCGGGTTGCGTTGGTTGGTTCTCGTCCTCAGGGTGTGTCAGGAATTAGTGGGATTGCTATAAATAATCCCATCGTTCCAGCTTATATGGTTGCATAACAGGGAGGTCGAAGTAGGTCTTGGAACGGTCGGGAATCATACATAAAGCCAGAAACATTTGCTTTCAACTCTTCCTCATTCTTGACCATAGGCTTGGAAACGAGATTCTGGTTCAAGCCATTATTAACCTATTCATCGGGGATGTATTCCGGCGAACAGGATGGCCAATGGAAAATTCGCACCTGACCCTTTTGCTCCTCAGCCCGTTGCGCGACCTTCTTGCAGTAATGCGCCCTCAGATTATCCAGAATAAGTCAACGTTTTCCCCCCGTTGGCAGTCATTAGATCGCTCCCATGAACGGGATGAGCCTCTCCCAAATGAAACTTGCCCTGATTTCTGATGGCGCCGATCATGTTGATATGCATCTCCATCGCCCGGCTTTCACTACGGGAAGATGCCCTTTCAGGGCATACATGCGCGCGTAGTCGCCGTATTTTGAACAGTCGTCATGTTTCCCCAGTAGATCTCAGCATTTTCTGCTTTTGCCTCGACATATGTGGCGGGAAATTCCTCCCTCAGCCACGCCCCCACCTGATTGGGCTTCCGGTTCGCATTCCGCTTTGCCGTCTCCGCACAGTCAAATCCCACGCCTCAGGTACTCTCCCACCGTACAAACGGGCGTACTATCCCACATTGGCGGCGAATCTGTTCCCTCACACGACCACGATTCCACAGGCACCCTTTGATCTGCAACCGCTCCGGGTCGTAATCTGCCAGCTGCTGGAATATTCCTCTGTTCAGGCGCGAAATGCTTTTTTCTCCCACCTTGCGCCCACGCTTTTTTGGCTTAATCGCGTCTAGGCCGCCCGCGTCATAGGCTTTGAAGGTCATCCGCACGGTTTTGTCAGAGAATTCCGATATCACTGATGTTCTCTTTTGAGTATGGGGACGCGATTATTTTGTCACCGAATCAACAACTTCCTTCAATTGCGCAAGACCCTGTTTTCAAGCCTTTTGCTATGCGCTGGCGATTGGGCGAACAAGACTTTGAATTCGCCTCGTCTATCAATTCCAACACACCGGCACACATTGATTTTATTATACACTGTCCCGGAGTAAATTGCAAGTGGGAAATTGAGATTCTTTGCGGTGATTTTCAAATATATCTCCTCTCGGGCGTACGAGGAGGGATCCCGGAACCCACCGGGTCCCCCCGGGCCCTCCTGTTGGATGACGGCGGGCTCAACACCGCTCACCCAGTTGGTGAGTTCGGGGACCGCGAGGCTGGCGGGGTAGGCCACACCGTTGTCCTGGTTGGAGTAGGTCGGGAGTTGACTGGAGGCCGCGTTTCCGACGGTGAAGAAGAGGAGCGGCAAGCTTCGACCCGAGGAGGGAACCTGGGCGCCCATTATCCGCTTATAGCAATCCGACGAAATAATGGTGCAAAAGAAGGCGATGACAATGAGCACAGGGCGAGGAGGACACAGGTGGGCTGGCGCCCATCAAGAACGACGACGAAGCCATGCGCTCATTGGCGCGCCGAACTTGCGTCATTATTTCATCGGATTACTATAATCAAACTCGCATTCCGCCACCGCCTGGGGAGTTTGCTTTGCTGTACCCTTTTCCGGTCAGCTCTATGCCTTACAGTCGTTGATTGTTTTCTCGGTAGGAACCTCCAAACAATCCCCCTCACCCGCCCAACCTGACCATATTTTTCGAAAAAAACGCGCGTCGCTCTTTATTATTTCACACTTCTCAACGCCCCGGTAATTTTCCTTGACGATTTTGCAAGACTGTCCGTATTTGACGGTTCAACAAAAATGATTATTGGCTATTAGAGTAGTCAAGCTGTTAATCTTTTACTGAATGGCAAAGAAATACTATGCAGCAAATCTATGACGGAAACTTTTACGCGGTCAGGATTTCCTATGCGGCGGAAGGAGATACCTATGAATACCGGGTTTTTAACCAAGATGGTTCCCATCACGGGCTTCAGCCCCTCCGGCGCGCAGCCCTTTTCCACCGGTTCTTCCCGCCATTCCTCCGCACGGAGTCCCCGGATATTTTCGGCATATTATAAGAAAACGATTCCCCCGGCAGCAAAAAACCGGTCCGCGCCGTTTCAACCTTTACATCCCCCCAAAAAGGTGCTATACTTTACAAAAAAACAAAAGAGGTGCCGCTATGTACGATTTCGATACCCCCGCCCCCCGCGCGGGAACCGGGGCGATCAAATGGGATATCCGCTCTTCCGCCTTTGGAAACGCCTCCGCCCTCCCCTTCTGGGTGGCCGACTCCGACTATATGTCCCCGCCGGAGGTGACGGAGGCCCTGCGGGACGCGGCCGCCCGCTGTATCTTCGGCTACACCGTCCCGACCGAGGGGTACAGGGAGGCCGTTGCCGGATGGATCCGCGCCCGCCACGGGTGGGAGATCGACACGAACTGGATCCTGCCCTCCATCGGCATTGTCTCGGAGCTTTCCAACATCGTCCGGTGCTTCACCGCCCCGGGGGACAAGGTGCTCATCCAGACGCCGGTCTACGACCCCTTTGGAAATGTGGTGAAGACCTCCGGCCGGACGCTGGTGGAGAACCGGCTCCGGTGCGGCGAAAATCTGCGCTACAGCATGGATTTTGAGGATTTGGAGCGGGACCTTGCCAGCGGCGTGCGGCTCATGATCCTCTGCTCCCCCCACAATCCGGTGGGCCGGGTGTGGACCGAGGACGAGGTCAGGCGCGTGGCCGGTATGTGCCGGGACCACGGGGCGCTGCTGGTATCTGACGAGATCCACTGGGACCTGATTGCTCCGGGCTTCACCCACTTCACAGCCGGGAACGCCGGGACGCCGGACAACGTCATCGTCCTCACGGCCCCCAGCAAGACCTTCAACATCGCGGGGCTCAAGTGCTCCAACGACATCATCCCCAACGCCGATCTGCGCCGGAAGCTCTCCGCCTGGAAGGAGACCCGCCACATGGAGGGCCCCAACAACCTGGGCTGGATCGCCTGCGAGGCGGCCTACCGCCACGGGGCGGCCTGGTGCGACGAGCAAAACGCATACATAGCCAGGAACGCCCGGCTGGTCCGTGACACCTTCGCCGAAAAGCTGCCGGAGGCGGGCATCTCGCCGCTGGAGGGGACCTATCTCATGTGGCTGGATATCTCCCGGACCGGGCTAGACTCCCGGAGGGTCTGTGAGGAGCTGAACCGCGCCGGAGCGATCCTGAACGACGGCTATCGGTACGGCGACGACCGGTTCGCGCGTCTCAACATCGCCTGTCCCCGCGCCCAATTGGAGGAGGGTCTGCGCGTGATCACCGGCGTCCTCCGGGGGATCCTCGGGTAATTCCGATTTTATTTTATACGAATATTCAATTAAAATGAGACACCGAGCGATGAGGTTTTTTCGTGTCAGGCGAGGAAGGCGGCGCCGGGAATACTGAATGTATTTCCAAGCCGCGTGACGAAGCATGACCCGAAAAAGACCGTCGTGAATGTCTTGTTTTGATTGGATATTAGTATGAATATCAGTATTATACAATCCCCACAAAAAATCTTCCCCTCGCGGCTGTCCCATCGGCGCCGTTTCGGGGAAGATTTTGTATTTGGGCGCGGGAGCCGCGTTACGAGCCGGTGGAGCGGTAGTGGCGGACGCCGTGGCGCCAGGCGAGGGTACAGGGGATGAGGAAGAGCGGGGCGAGGAGGGGCAGAAGGCCAAAAACGGCGGGTCCCCGGTCCAGGAGGTACCGGAGGGGCCAATGCTGGCAGAGGGCCAGCGGAACAATAAGCGTCAGGAGCCACAGCACTCCCCTGCCATAGACGCCGAAGGGGTACTTGCCGTACTCACGGGCGCCGTCGGTGAAGATGTTCATGACCTCCAGACTCTCCAGAGTGTAAAAGCACATGGCCGCGCTCAGGAGGAAGAGGCCGAAGAAGACCGACGTGCCGCCCAGGACCATGAGGACCAGGACGGCGGCTTTTCCGGCGGTCCACCGCACCGACCCGGCCCCCCAGGCGATCATCACCGCCGCCTCCGCGACGCGGGGGACCAGGTTGAGTCTCAGCTCCGTACACAGGACCTGAAGCACCAGCGGCCTCGGCTGGACCAGGAGACGGTCGAACCGGGCCGAGGAGAGCACGTAAGAGAAGTGGTCGAACCCCCGGCCGAAGCACTCGGCGAGGGAGGAGGCCATCAGCACCGTCCCGCAGCACAGGGCGCACTCCCGGAGGGTGTACCCGCCCACGGAGCCGAACCGCTCCGTGATGAAATACACGCCCAGAATGAGCTCCAGGCCGATGAGCATTTGGCCCAGACACTCCATGAGGAAGGACGCCTTGTAGGCCATGCGGCTTCTTACGTGGAGGGACATATAGTGAAAATACAATTTCATACAGTCAACCTCCCGCGATAACGGTCCGGCGCAGACCGGCGCGCATGAGGGCGTACCCCGCCGCCGTCATGGCCGCCGCCCAGAAGACCTGCAGTCCCACGGCCCGGAGGGCGGCGGCGCCCGCCAGATCCCCGCCGAAGACCCGCAGGGGAACATTCTGCATGGCGCCGAAGGGGGTGAGCTCCGCGAATCGCCGAAGCCCCTCCGGCAGGAACGGCAGGGGCACGATGGCGCCGCCCAGGAAGTCCGCCAGGGGCGTCAGCACCGTGACGATCCCCCGGTGGTCCGTAACAAAGAAGCACAGGGCGTAAGTGAGCATGGACATGGAGCACACCACCAGGAGCATCAGCGCCGTGGAAAGCAGGAAGAGTCCGAAAGCCGCCGGGGAGACCCGCAGGCGGAGGCCCCAAGGGGCCGGGATCAGGGCGCCCAGCAAAATCACCGGGGCGCACCGGAGAAGTCCCCGGCTCACCCGCTGGGCCAGGGATTTGGCGAACCACATACCGTACAGGTCCGTGGGCCGCGTCAGCTCGTAGGCCACCGTGCCGTTGCGCACGGACTCCGCCAGCTCCCGGTCCCACTGCCAGAGGGCGAAGAAGGTCAGGAACGCCTGCTGGAGCCATATGTAGGCGGCCAGGGCCTCCGCGCCCATGGGAAACCGCTCCGGGTGGGCGCTCCACAGAGCGCGGTAGAGCAGCACTTCCATGCCGCCCCAGACAAACTGTGTGGACAGCCCCGCCAGGGCCGCCGCCCGGTACTGGAGGCTCGCGATCAGGCGCATTTTGAAGAAGGAAAGATATTTTTTCATACCGCTCGCCTCAAATCCCGAACCGCCGGTACAGGTCCGCTACGGACTCCTCAGTGGAGAGGTTCTCCCCCGCCATGGCGCGGATCTCCGCCGTGGTGCCGTCCAGGAGGAGCCGCCCCTTGCCGATGAGCAGGACACGGGAGCACAGGGCGTCCACGTCCTGCATGTCGTGGGTGGTGAGAATCACCGTGGTGCCGCAAAGGCGGTTCTGCTCCAAAATGAACTCCCGGACCTTCAGCTTGCTCACGGCGTCGAGGCCAATGGTGGGCTCGTCCAGAAAAAGCACCTCCGGCGAGTGGAGCAGCGCCGCCGCGATCTCGCACCGCATCCGCTGGCCCAGGGAGAGCATCCGGGCGGGGGTCCTCAGCAGATCCGCAAGGTCAAGAAGCTCCGTGAGCCGGTCCAGATTCTCCCGGTACCGCCCCTCCGGCACCCGGTAGATGTCCCGGAGCAGCTCCAGGGAGTCGATGACCGGCACGTCCCACCAGAGCTGGCTGCGCTGTCCGAACACCACGCCGAGACGCGCTACGTGGCGCTTCCGGTCCTCCCAGGGCACCAGGCCGTTGACCCGGCACACTCCGCAGTCGGGCCGGAGGATGCCCGAGAGGATCTTGACGGTGGTGGACTTCCCCGCCCCGTTGGGTCCGATGTAGCCCACGATCTGTCCGTCGGGGATCGCGAAGGTCACGTCCCGCAGGGCCGGGATCTCGGTATATTCCCGGGAGAAGAGGCTTTTGACCGCGTTCCCCAGGCCCGCCTCCCGCCGCCGGACCCGGTATGTTTTACTGACGCCTTCCATTTCGATCATATTTTTCGCTCCTTTTTTCGAACTCCGCCGCGGTCAGGACAGAGGAAGGCATTGGGAACCTTCGTGGCCTTAAGGCGGGCGGGAGGCGTCCCATCCGACGCCGCGCGGGCGGCAACGTGCCCCTCCCGCGCGGGATGAAACGCCCTCTCTCCGTAAAAAATGCGAAAAGGATGTGCATTTTACCACACTTCCCGGAAGATTGTCAAGATATTCTTTCTGATTTTTTCAAAACAAAAGGGACCCGGAGGTCCCTCAGATTTGAAAAAGCAATTTTCAAAACAGGATATTGACGCGGTCGGGGCGCTCCAGGATCGCCGTGCCGGGGATCTGGTAGCAGCGCATGAGGACGGAGGGCGGAAGGGGGGCGATGTTCAGGACGGACACCGGGACGGTCACCCGCTGGCCCTCGTAGAAGGGAGCGTGGTTCTCCCGCAGAAGGGCGGCCTCGGGGACGCTGAATTTCTCCGCGACAGACCGGGCGCTCTCGCCGCGCCGCACTGTGTAGGTGTGCATGGGTCATCTGCTCCAATGGTTTTGGCGTCCCGCCGGGGCGCCTGTTCCATTTTATGACGCCGGAGCGTTTTTGTCACACCGCGGGGCAGTCGAAGAGCAGGGCGGCGTGGGGCGGGAGCGTGAGGATAGCGCCGCCGGGGGCGTGTGTGAAATCCACCAGGGTCCCGAAGACGTCCGTCCCGTCCTCCGGCATCGCGGCGCCGATGAGGGACAGGGGCAGGTCCAGGGCCACGGGGTCCGGGCTGTTGGACAGGACCGCCACGAAGGATTCCTCCCCGGTGAACCGGGCCATAGCGAAGGCGGGGCCGTGGGCACAGAGGAACCGGAAGCCGCCGCGTCTCAAAGCGGGGCGCTCCGATTTCAGGGCGCACAGGGTGTGGCAGAGGCGGTAATGCTCCGTCCCCTCGATGTCCTTATCCCAGGGCATGGGCCAGCGGCAGCCCTCGTTGGTGCCCAGGGTGCCGCCGATCTCCGCCTCGTCGCCGTAGTAGATGCTGGCGGCGCCGGGGAGCAGGAACTGGAAGATGAGGGCGGCCCGGAAGGCGCTCTCCGGGAGGCTCCTGTCGTTGTGGAGACGCGGGGCGTCGTGGCTGTCGATGAGGTTGAACTGATTTTCCTGGATGACCCAGGGCAGCTTTGCCAGATGCTGGGTGACACGGGCCTCAACGTCCTCGCCGGTCATCCGGCGGTGGGCCGCTTTCATGGCGGGCATCTGGATGTGGATGTCCCCCTGGCCCAGAAATTCCCGGATCACCCTGGCGCAGCCGAAGTAGTTCATGGGCGAATCCCACTCGTCGCCCCGGAGATACTCGGCGCAGTCGCCCCAGTCCTCCGCCAGGATGTAGGCTTGCGGGTTCTCCCGCCGGATGGCCCGGCGGATCTCCGGCCACAGCTCGTGGGCAAGCTGGGTATCGTCGTGGCGGGCGAAGGTGTCGGCCACGTCGAAGCGCCAGCCGTCGATGCTGTAGGGGGGCTTCAGCCACTTGCGCAGGACGGAATCCGGGGCGCGGTAGATCCGGTCCCGCAGAGCCTCGGAGGTGTAGTTGAGGGTGGGTAGGCGGGCGTTGCCGAACCAGCCGTGGTAAGCGTTCCCCTCCCCGAAGAAATAATACCCCCGCTCGGGACTCATGGGGTTGTTGTAGGCCCCCTCGGATTTGGGGAAGAACACGCCGTCTTTGTTGAACCAGCGGTGGTCGGAGCCGGTGTGGTTGATGGAGATGTCCAGGATCACCCGCATCCCCATCTCATGGGCCGCCGCCGTCAGCTCCGCCAGGGCCGCGTCGCCGCCCAGATGGGGGTCCACATGGAAATAGTCCACGCAGTCATATTTGTGGACGGAGGGAGCCTCAAAGATGGGGTTTAAGTAGAGCGCGGTGACGCCCAGTTTTTTGAGGTAGGGCAGCTTCTCCCGGATCCCTCTAAGGTCGCCGCCGTAGAAGTCCATGCACCGGCCCGCGTTGTAGTCCAGCACCGGGTCGCTCCAATCCCGGTGGAGGCAGGGGCGGCCGTCAACGGAATACTCCCCCGTCCGCACGTCGTTGGAGGGGTCCCCGTTGCAAAAGCGCTCGGGGAAGATCTGGTAGAACACCGCGTCCTTCACCCAGGCGGGCTGGACGTAGCCGGTGAGAAGCGTGAAGTCATACGTGTTGTCCGGCACGTAGGGGGTGACGCCCCGCTGGGTATAATAGAGGACCGCCCCGTCTGCGACGACGCAGAAGTGGTAGTGGACCCGGGGCTCGTTCACCGTGAGGGGGGCCTCGTAGTAGGCGAGGCCGTGGGCGGTCTCGGCCTTGCGCATCTCCCGGAAGCGCTGGATGCCGTTGTGGAAGGACCGCAGATAGACGTGCCGCGCCGGGGCGTCGGTCAAAAGGCGCAGACGGACGGTGACGGTCTCGCCCAAATACGGCGAAGGGGAGCTTACAAACTCCCCCGTGCCGTCTGAATAAATGCCGTTTATCCAGTTTGTCATATTCAATTCCTCTTTGTCTCCGCCAAAAGCGCCCGGAGCCAGGGCAGGCGGCGTTTGAAGGGCGCGAAGGAATCAAGCCGCCACTCCCAGTTGGGGCTTCCCACGGTGCCCGGCGTGTTGAGCCGCGCCCGGTCGTCAAGGCCCAGGATGTCGGCGAGCGGCGCGATGGCCACGGCGGCGGGGCTTGCCATGATGTGGCTTACGAACTTTTTGGAGACGGGCGTGTGGGGCGCGCCGTATTGGGCAAGGACCGCCAGGAGCTTTTTCCGCTCCGCCTTGGACCGCTCCCGGTACCAGCCGGTGACGGTTTGGTTGTCGTGGGTGCCGGTGTAGACGATCTGCTTCTCCCGGATAGGAATGTTGTCCGGCATGGTGAACTCCACCACGTTCATGCCCATAAGGCCGTAGTGGTCCCGGAGCTTCAGCACCTCGGGCCGCAGATCCCCCAGGTCCTCGGCCACGATGTGGATGTCCGGCATCTGCCGGTACACCTCGTCGAACAGTTCATAGCCCGGCGCCTCGATCCACTCCCCCTCTCTCGCCGTGGGGCAGGAGGCAGGGACCTTCCAGTATGTGTCAAAGGCCCGGAAGTGGTCGATGCGGAGGATGTCGTAGAGGACGGAGGAATACCGCAGGCGGTCGATCCAGAAGCGGTAATTCGTCTTTTTCAGGGTGTCCCAGTCGTAGATGGGGTTGCCCCAGCGCTGACCGTCGGCGTTGAAGTAGTCGGGCGGCACTCCGGCGATGAAGGAGGGCTCCCCGTCGCCGTTGATGAGAAACTCGTCCCGGGAGCTCCACACGTCCAGGGAGTCCAGACCCACATAGAAGGGGATGTCCCCCATGATCTGGACGCCCTTCTCCCCGGCGTATCTCTTCAGCGCCATCCATTGGCGGTAAAACTCAAACTGGGCGAAGAGGCGGTAGCCGATCTCGTCCTTCAGGTGGGAGATGTCGTATTTTTTATCCAAAATCCAGTTCTGCTGCTCCTTCGGCCACTCCACCCAGGAGCGCAGACCGTTCTGGGTCTTCAGCGCCACGAAGACGGCGTAGGGGGTCACCCAGTCGTATTTGAGGAACTCCTCATACTCCTCCCCGCCCCCGAATCTCTCATAGGCGCGGCGGAGCCAGGGCTCCTTGTACTTGCGCGCGGCGTCGTACTCGATCTTGTCGGGCCTCTCGGGGGTGAAGGGGGCGGGGACCTCGTCCAGAAGTCCGTCCTTTTTCAAAAGCTCCAAATCTATGTAGCTCTCGTCCCCGGCGAAGGAGCTGAGGGGCTGGTAGGGGGAGTTGCCGTAGCCCAGGGGGTTGAGAGGCAGGATCTGCCAGATCTTCACGCCCGCTCCCGCCAGCATATCCACAAATTCGTATGCCTCCCGGCCGAAGCTGCCGATGCCGTATCTGTTGGGAAGCGATGCCACGGGCATCAGAATACCGCTTTTTCTCAAGAGAATGACCTCCTCATTTTTTGCTGTCTTGGCGATTTTCCTCACGCCCGGAGCCGGGCGGCGGACTCGCCGGGGGTGAAGCGGAAGGGGACGATCTCGTGGACGGCGGAGCTGCCGCCCCGGATGGCGTCCAGGAGAAGCTTCACGCTCCTGCTGGCGATGGCCTCCCCGTCCTGGCGGACGGTGGCGAGACGCGGCGTCAGGAAGTCGCCCAGCTCTATGCCGTCGAAGCCCACCACGGACACGTCCTCCGGCACCCGCAGTCCCCTGTCCCGGATGGCCCTGATGGCGCCGATGGCCATCACGTCGGAGGTGGCGAAGACGGCGGTCACGTCCGGCATATTGTCCAAAAGGCGCTCCATGGCCTTGCCGCTGTCGGCGAAGCTGTAGCGGCAGGTGACCATCTGGCGCTTCTCGTCGAAATCGACCCGGTGGCGCTCAAAGGCCCGAAGGCACCCCCGGTAGCGCAGGCCCGCCGGGTTGTCCTTGTCGTCGGTGTAGCCGCCCAGGATGCCGATCCTCCGGTGTCCCAGGCTCAGAAGGTGCTCTATGGCGCACTCGGCGGCGAAGGAGTCGTCCACCGTGACGCTGGAGAGCGTATCGAACCCCAGCTTGTAGGCGGAGCCCGTCATCAGCACGCCGGGTACCGGGACCTCGGAGAAGTGCCGCTGGAAATTTTCAATGTCCCCGCCCAGGAACATGACGCCCTGGGGCCTCAGCTCCGCGCAGATGCGGACGGCCTCCGACACCTCGTTGGCAGATTCGTCCACGTAATGGATGAGGCAGGCGTACCCCGTGCCCTCCAAAAGCCGCTGGGTCCGCTCCACGATGCCGGAAAACAGCATATTTTTCGTGCCCTTCACCACCACGGCGATGCCGGAGTTGGACTGCTGCTTCAGGCGCTTGGCGTTGGAATTGAGGCGGAACCCGGTGCGGTTCACCACCGCGAGGATCCTCTCTTTTGCCTCCTCGGAGACGTTCGGTTGGTTATTCAGGACCCGCGACACCGTCGTCACGCCGTATCCGGATTCACGGGCTATGTCCTTGATAGTCAAATCGATCTCTCCCTCAAAATGTCTCACATTTCCGGCTGAAAAAGCCGTTTCTCTATTTTATCCTATTTCTTTCGATTTGTAAAGCGCCGGATCGCCATTTGGGCGCAGCCCCCGCAAAATAGCGGCCGCGCCCTTTCACACTTTTGAAAACGTTTCCATTCCCTATAGAGCCATAATACCCTATTCGCCAGAGGATTGCAAGCTGTTTTTATGTATTTTTGGCAATTTTGTAAGATTGGTCAAATTAATCTCGCCTCTTTTGTGCAATTTTGACATCAGCAAGCGGAAACGTTACCGAAGGGATTCAAAAAAATGCCGCCCCCGGTTTCCGGCCGGAGGCGGTAACGTCGTTCATACAATAAGATGAGGCACCGAGCGGCGAGTTTTTTTCGCGCCACACGAGGAAAGCGGCGCAGGGAATAGTTTGTGTATTTCAAATTTTTTGACGAAATATGGCGGAAAATATGCCGTCAAGATCGGTGCGGTGATTTGTTCAGAGGTTCCTTAGTATCAAAGCTCAGCTCGACGGGGCGGTCGGAGCCGTATTCCGCCTGGGCGGAGCCGCCGTAGCCTATGATGGACCAGGCGGGGTCGCGGCCGTTCCAGAGGATGCTCTGGTCCACGCGGGCGGCGTACAGGAGGCCGGAGGCGTCGGCCACCAGAACCTCGCCGGAATCGGCGTTGGCCAGGGCCAGACGTTCCCCGTCGAAGGCGAAATCGCTCTGCCCGTCGCTGAAATCCGCAAGGCCCCCGGCGTCCAGCCCAAGGCCCGCGAGGCGCGTTGTGAAGACCCGTGAAAGGCCGCCGTTCCCGGCCTCGGCCACGAACACGTTCCCTTCCCCGTCGCCCCCCAGAATCATTCCGTCGCGCTCAAGCTTTAAAATCATCCTGTCCTCCCCGCTGGCGAAGAGCTCAACCCTTTCCACCTCCCTGCCCGTCTCCGCGTCCAGGGCCGTGAGGGTCCAGACGCCGTCCGACGCTGTGACCAGCAGTACCACAGTCTCGTCGGAGGACAGGCGGAGGTCGACGGGTCGCGCCTCCGTGGGGTAGAAGAGGGCAATGCGGTTCAGATTCAGCTCCCGCCAAAGGGTGCTGTCCCTGTCGCCGTCTCTGCGGGGGATGAAGTAGACGCCGGGGCCGTCCCGGTACTCCACCAGGTTATTCCCCTCCCCGTCCAGCGCCGTGGGGTAGAGCCAGACGCCCAGCTCCCCCACATCGCCGGGAACACCGGGGGTCACGTCGTCCCAGCCCCGGTCCCTGTCGATGTACCCGGAGGTGTCCACCGCGTCGATGGCCTCTACCTCCGGCTCATGGTACTCCAGGATCGGGGCGGAGGTTACCCGGGTGTCTCTGCCGTTGGGGCTCTTCTGAACCGTCACCTCCACCAGCAGATCCTCCGGGTAAGGCACCCGGAAGACACGGGCCAGGGCTGCGGAGTCGGCCATGGTGAAGTCGTAGGCGTTGTAGTACCCGTATCTCACCTCCATATCCCAGAGGCGGGCGTCGTAGTAGTACCCAGGGCCACCACCTCCCGGCGCATCTGGCCGTTCTCCGTGCGGGACATGACATCGCGGATGTGGTTGGTGGCGGCCCGGTATCCGCCGGAGGTGTACACGGCGCCGCCGGCCTGGTAGTCGGGGCCGCCGCCCAGGGAGTAGGTGTTGTACACGGTCTGCAAAAAGTCCATGGAGAAGCTGTCGCCCAGCAGAACCCGGTAGGAGGCGCCATCATTGACGCCCCAGTGGAAGCCCGCCGACACCTCCGGCCCGTCCTCCATGAAGGAGACGACGGTGTCCCATCCGGCGGTGCTGTTCCGAAGTTCCGCGTGAGTAAGGACCCGCAGGCCCTCCGCCGCGGCCCTGTCGCCGAAGAGCACCTCCTCCCGGAGCTCCACCTGAGTCGCCGCGCTTTTCAGGTCCGCCGCCGTCCAGCCGGCGAGGGCCAGGGCGGCGGCCAGGAGCAGGGAAAATACCGCAAGGCGCCTCATTTTGATCCCTCCTCCCCCTCCTCGCCGGTGAGCTTGTCAAGAGCCTTACTCACCCGGTCCGGCTCGTAGCCGTAGGTCTTGCGCACAAAGTCCATCAGGGTCACGCCCCGGTCCTCCAGCTCCGACATCCGGGCATCTCCCACGATCTGCCCCTTGCGGATGAGGACGGCGCGGGATACGAAGTTCTCCACCTCCTCTAAAAGGTGGGTGGACAAAATAACCGTCTCCTCGGGCTCCAGAATGCCCAGCAGGACCTTGTAGAAGTCCTCCCGGTTGAAGATGTCGTTCCCCGCGAAGGGCTCGTCCATGAGGATGTAGTCCGCCCCCTGACTGAGGGCCAGGATCACCTCGAACTGGTTCTTCTGCCCGGTGGAAAATCCGGTGAGGGCCTGGAGCCTGGGGAGCTGAAAGAAATCCATCAGCGCCCGGAAGCGCTTCTCCCGCCAGCGGGGGAAGTGGGCGGCGTAGAAGTCCCGGTGGTCCCCGGCGGTCAGCATGGGGAAGAAGGAGTGCTCGCTGGTGGCGAAGGACAGCCGCTCGATGTTCCGGCGGGAAACCGGCTCGCCGTCCAGCAAAATCTTTCCGTCGTGAGATATGAGGTTCAGCATGGATTTGAGCATGGTGGTCTTCCCCGCCCCGTTCTCCCCGAAGAGGCCCACCAGCTCGCCGGGACCGAAGGACACGGATACGTGGTCCAGTGCCCTGTTCCAGCCGTAATGTTTCGTGACGCTCTGAAGCTCAAGCATTTCAAGCACCTCCGCTCGCCTGCCAGGCGCGCCGGGCAAGCTCGTTCAGTCTGCCCCGGAAGCCCGAGAAGAGGCCCCGGTAGGCGAAATATAAAATCAGGGAAAGGCACAGCGCCAATACGACCCCGAGGGCCGGGACGGCCATGGCCCGCAGGTGTATGTTCTCCCCCGGCGTTGGCTTATATCCCTTCATCTTCGCGTAGTGCCACACCGCCAGGAGCACCATGGCGGCGGCCACAAGGTAAAATCCGTAGAGAGACGGTCCAAGAAGGGTCTCAAAGCCCGTCAGGGACGCGATCTGCCCGCGTGCCGCCTGGGGCGCCGCCGCCTCAAAGTCCGCGTGGATGCGGCCCGGGGCCGTCAGGCTCCAGAGGGCGGAGGCCAGGAGGGCGAGGCCGGTGAACAGCGCCTCCCTTTTTGCGCTGACGCCCTCGGGGGCCAATTGTTTCCAATCCATTTTCCTTTTCATCACCAAAGCCCCCTCCAGCGGTAGACGGCGCCCTCTATGATGAGCCGCGCGGGGTCCTCCATCCCGGCGGTGACCTCACGGAAGAGATGCCAGTACACCGCCCGGTATATCGCCCAAAGCGCAAGGCCCGTGAGGACCGACGCCCCGATCCCGAAAATCGGCACGGCCAGGCACCGCCGGTGGTACTCCCACCTGTCGGGCAGGCGGCGCATCAGGTAGTCCGTCCGGGCGCCCCGGCGGAAGGAGGCGTAATTGAACACCGCCACCATCAGGAGCACCAGGCAGATGAGCATGAAGCCGTAGAAGGCGGAGCCCAGATACATACTGTAGGGTACCACGAAGGTGTAGGCCCCCTGGTCGAGGACCGCCCGCAGATCCCGGAACTCGTCCACGATGCGAAAGAGCGCCCGGAGGCTCCAGAGGGCCGACAGCACCAGGGTCACCAGGACGGCGCGGACCTGAAAATCCGCCCGCGACCCGACGGGGGCGTACCGCTCCCAGTCGATTTTCCGCTTTTTCACCGTCACGCCTCCTCTCCCGCGCTCCGGAAGAGCCGGAACGTCTGGACCGCGATGGCGAACACCGCGAAAACGATGTGGAACCAGCCGCCCCGCAGGGTGATGCCGAAGATGCCCTGTCCCACCAGAAGTTCGATGTTCGCCGCCAGCAGGCCGGACACGATGGGGAATCGCCCGCCGTGGCGGAGGGAGTGGACGTCCACCGCCATGGAGAAACCCAGAGCCAGGTACAGGAGGACATTGACCGCCAGGAGCTTCCGGTGCATCAGCGGCAGAAGGGAGTGGAGCGTCGGGCTCTCACAGCAGGCGATCATCAGCGACTGCCCGCTGACCGCCGCCGGGTCCACAGCCCCCAGGAACAGGCGGTACCCGATGAGGACGGTCAGGATCTGGACCGCGTACAGGATGGCAAACCACCCCAAAATCACGGCGGCGTTCCACAGGGCCAGCGCGACCTCCGACACCGACAGCCGCCCCACCGTCAGGGAGCTTGCCCGGCAGGCGTAGAAGACCCGGAAGAACATCAGCGCCAGGGCCGCCCGGTAGACATATTTGACGCCCGCGCTCTCCACCATGTCGGAGTAGAGCAAAATCTCCCCGGCGGACACCCGGGGCATTTGCAGGCCCAGCAGCACCAGCTCCGAGGCCAGCATCACAAACAAAATCAACACGGCGCCCCGGAAGGTCATGCCGACCCACAGCACCGGTACGGAAAGCTTTCGTTTCAAGGTTCCTCTCCCCCTTCCTCATGTTCCGCGTCCTCATCCCAGATGCGGGAGATTAGCTCCAGCGCCTCCGCCTTCTCCATGCCGCTGCGCCTGAGGGCCGAGACCACCCGCCCCACCTCCTCGGCCCGGAGACGGGCCCGGGCCGCCGCCACGCTCTCCTCCGTCACCGAGGCGAAGCTTTTTGCGCCGGAGCGGGAGACCATCAGCCCCTCCTCCTCCAGCATCCGGTATGCCTTCTGGACCGTGTTGGGGTTGACCCCCAGCGTGGCCGACACCACCCGGCGGGAGGGCATCTCGTCCCCGTCCACAACGGTCCCCGCCGCCACCCCCGCTCGGATGAAGCGGACGATCCGCAGATAAATGGGCCCCTCCCCCTCCTGGGGAAAGCCCGCGAAGCTTACCACGTCCTCCCGCCTCCTTCCTTTCTTCGCGCAACCGTATTATTTGTGTAATACGGTTGCCATGACTGTATTATACAAGTAATACGGTTTGTTGTCAAGAGGGTAAAGGAGATTTTTTTAAAAAAATTTCCCCCGCCGTCGGCGGGGGAAACATCTCATAAAATTCTCTCATACGCCACACGCCAGGCCCCGGAGGCCAGACGGATCCTGCCGCGGTACACATACCCGTTGCGCTCCAGTGCGCGCCGCATGGCGAGATTTCCCTCGTGGGTGTCGCACCGGGCGGAGGGAAGACCCGACTTGCGGGCAAGCTCCGCGCACAGATCCATGACGAGGGACCCCACCCCCCGGCGCTTGGCCGCCGGGTCCACGGCGATGCGGTGGATGATGCCGTACTCCGCGCAGTCGGTCCGCCAGCGACCGTCATAGATCGCGTCATACGTCGGCTCGTGTCCCGCGTACACCGCCGCCGTGGCGACGACCCGCCCCTCCAGCTCCGCGACCCAGGCGATGTGCCTTTCGATGTCCTCCGCCGCCGTCCCGGCGTTGGGGTACCCGTCCTGCCACTGGTCGGTGCCCGAAGCGCGCATGGCCTCCCGCGCCAGATCGTAGAGCTCCGCCATGCGCGGGATGTCTTCGAGGCCCGCCGGACGAAGAATAAGTCCCTCCATCTTCCGTTTCTCCCCTTCCGATTTGTAAAAAAGACCCGCGTTTTTTCGCGGAAAGCCCTTGATTTCTCCTGGTTCCGGTATATAATGTTCACCGGTAAAGGAGGCGTTCCCATGAACACGGAAAAGACAAAACCGCGCTGCTTCCAGCGCCCCGCGCCCTTCAGGCGGCGGCTCGCCGTGATGACGGTGGGCGTGCTGGTCCAGGGCTTCGGCCTTTCGCTGCTCCGCTCCATCGACCTGGGGCTGGACCCCTGCTCGTGCCTGACACAGGGCGTGTCGCAGCTTACCCACCTAAGCTTCGGCACCTGCCAGGTGTTATGTCACCTTGTCACCTTCCTGGTGGTCCTGCGGTACGACCTGAGCCGCCTGGGCTGGGGCACCGTGGGCAACATGGTCTTTTTGGGGTACATATCCGACTTTTTCACCTGGCTCTACCGGGTGACGCTCCCGGCGGACTTCTTTATGTCAACCGCCACGCGGTACATCCTGCTCCTCCCGGGCCTCGCGGGTCTGCTCTTCGGCGCGGCGGCGTATATGTGCTCGGGGCTGGGTTCCTCGCCCTACGACGCGGTGCCCTTCATCATCGCCCAGCGCGTCCGGCGCCCCTCCTTCCGCACGGTGCGGATGCTCTGGGACATCGCCTTCATGGCGGTGGGCCTCCTGCTCAGCGTCATGCCCGGCATCGTCACCGTGGCCGTGGCCTTCTTCTGCGGCCCCATCGTGGCCTGGGTCCAGAGGAAGCTGGAGTCGACGCTTTTTTCATAAAACCCTCTTGCAATTCCGGCGGAGATGGATTAAAATGAGATCGGAAACATAAAAAGGCGGCAGGGCACGGGGACTCGCACTCCCCGCGCCCCTGTGCGAGTGATGCGACCACTCAACACAACGGTAAAACCGTACCACAGGCTCATTATACCCGTTTGTCCCGGCATTTTCAAGAGGGCAAAAGGGGTGAATGGGTTTTTTGTGTTATGCTTTGACCTTCTAAAGCGGTGTTGAGGATACGCTCGGCACCGCTTTTTATGTTTCCGGCACCCTGCGCGGGCGGCCCAAGCCGCCCCGCGCTGCGGGGGTCGGAGGAAACCGGAAACATAAAATACAGGAGGTTAAAGAGTATGAAGAAAAGATTAGCAATCCTATTTTTGGCGGTCTGCATGGCGCTGACGCTGTTGCCGATGTCGGCGCTGGCGGACACGGACGATGTGGCCTATGCTGTGGAAGGAGGAAATATCTATTTTGACAAGGCCACGGGGACGGTCACCGATTGCGACGAGGCCGTTACTGCCGCAATTATCCCAAGTACGATTGAAGGGGTCGCGGTAACAGGAATTGAGGATTGGGCGTTCTCCAACTGCGAGAGTCTGACCAGCGTGAGCATACCTGACAGCGTTACAAGCATTGGCGAAGGCGCGTTTTACCGTTCCGGATTGATCGACATAACCGTTCCCGACAGCGTTTCGAGCATCGGAGCAGCCGCCTTTTCTCTATGCGAAAGTCTGAAAGAAATAGTTGTCAGCAGCGGAAATAAATCGTATATCACAAAGGACGGCGCACTTTTTACTTCTGATGGAAAGACTCTGATAAATTATCCCGCAGGAAAGCCCGGTGAATCGTATACAATCCCCGACGGCGTAACTGTTATTGGGTCAGGCGCATTTAATGGTGCTCAAATCAACGGTGTAATAATTCCCAACACCGTCATAACCATCGGAAAGGAGGCTTTCGATAATTGCCGTAATTTGCGTGATCTGTTCATTCCGAGTAGCGTCACGAGCATCGTCAGCGATTCGCTTAGGGCATCTGCGGTGGGCGAAATAACCGTTGACTCCGGAAACAGATCGTATAAATCCGTAGACGGCGTACTTTTCACATATGATTTAAAAACACTGGTGATGTTTCCATGTAGGAAAACCGGTACTTATGTAATACCGGACAGTGTAACAAGAATTGAAGATCATGCGTTTAACGGTTGTTTCTATTTGAGCAACATAATAATTCCGGACAGTGTAACAGAAATCGGAGAATACGCGTTTGATGGATGCGATGGTCTAACCAGTATAGTTATTCCCGCCAGTGTTACAGTCATTGGCCGCTGCGCATTCTCTGGTTGTGAGAATTTAACCAGCATAGTCATTCCGGATGGCATTGATATAATTGATGATCAGACATTTTCATATTGCGAAAAACTAAAAAGCATAACCATTCCAGCCAGCGTTACGCAAATTGAAAGTATGAGTTTTGATGATTGTGATGAATTGACTGATGTCTATTATACCGGCAGCAAGGAGCAGTGGAAGCAATCGGTAATTGGTGGATTCAACGACCCCCTCCTCAACGCCACCATCCACTACAACAGCACCATGCCCGCCTTCCCCGATGTTGCCCCCGACGCCTACTACGCCGATGCCGTCAGTTGGGCAGTGGAGAACAACATCACCAACGGCACCGACAAAGGGACCTTCGACCCGCTGGACACCCTGGACCGCGCCCAGGCCGTCACCTTCCTCTGGCGGTCCAAGGGTGAGCCGGAGCCTGTCAGTACGGCGAACCCCTTCACAGACGTAAAACCCACGGACTGGTACTACAAGGCGGTCCTCTGGGCAAACGAGAACAACATCACCAACGGCACCAACGCGGAGGGTACGCTTTTCAGCCCCGACGCCCACGTGACTCGCGGCTCCATGATCACCTTCCTCTGGCGCGCCATGGACAAGCCCGGCGACACCGGCATCACCGATCCCGCCCGCTGGGCTGAGGACGCGGAGAAATGGGCCAACGGCCTTGGCATCCCCGGCGGCACCGCCGAAGCCTACACCACCGGCGGCGACTGCCCCAGAAGCGACGTGGTTTACTACCTCTGGAAGGTCCTCGCCTGACCGCCCGTAGTTTTGACAAATCCCGGAAGCCCGCTTTGCAGGCTTCCGGGATTTTCGGGTGCGACAGCGCCGCGCGGCGCTTTTTTCTGTTGACATTTCCCGCTCCGTGCGCTAAGATTACGTCAAGCGCACCCGGGGACATGGGATCGAGTGCGCGGGGGCTGCCAGACGTAAGGCGGTGCGTTCCTCCGGGACCGATTTCGGAGGGAGCTTCTGCCTCCTCCGTAACGCGGGAGGAGGTGATCACATGCCAGTATCTCTTGGCGATATTTGCCAGCTCCTACTTGTCGTCATAGCGATCATTAAGCTGGTTCTCTACATAGTAGATCAGACTCAGCCAAAAAAGAAGTAACCGCCCCACGCTTCCCAACAGCGGGCGGTTACTCTTTTTAATTAAACCGTCCCGATAGGAACCACCGTCTCCAGCAGTTCCCCCGTGTGTCCCCATTATACCTCGCGCCATGCCTCCTGTCAAGTATGGGAGGCATGGTTTTTTGAACTTTTACTCAATAATCCTCGATCCGCTTGTCCGTGTCGATGATGAAGTGGTCGTAGGCGTTGACCACGGCGGTGGTGCGGTAGCGGGAGATCTGGGGGATGTTGACGCCGTAGCTGCGGTGGATGTGGCCGTGGATGAAATATTTGGGCTCGTACTTCTCCACCAGTTCCCGGAAGCACTCAAAGCCCCGGTGGGTGACGGTGTCGAAGTCGTTGACGCCCCGGATGGGCGCGTGGGAAACGATGATATCCACGCCCCCGGCCTTTCGGAGCTTCCACCAGAGCTTGCGGACACGCCGCTCCATCTGGGCCTCGGTATACATACTCTGGCCTGTCTTCTTGTACCGGTAGGAACCGCCCAGGCCCAGGATGCGCAGGCCGTTCACTGTCAGGATCGTGTCCTCCAGGCACTCACAGCCCTCCGGCGGGTCCTGGATGAGGGCGTCGTCGTGGTTGCCCCGGACGTACACCAGCGGGCAGTGGGCCATGGTGACGAGAAATTCCAGATAGTGTCGGCTCAGATCGCCGCAGGAGATGATGAGGTCGAATTCATCCAGCTTTCCGGGCCGGTAGTAGTCGTAGTACACCGGCGACGGGTCGTCGGCAATGGTGAGGATCTTCATTTCACGCCCAGATCCTCCGACTTCTTCTCCTCCGGCTTCTTTGCCTTCTCCACGCCCACGGTCTCCACGGTGGCCTTGCCGGTGGGGGAAAGCTCCTCGTACTCGGGAATGCGGCCCTCCACATTCTCCACCAGGTAGTCCATGGCGGCGATCTCCTCCATGTCGAAGGGCTTGCCCTTCTCCCCCACGGCTCCGCCGCCCTGGATGTGGATGGGGCCGATGAAGGGGTCGATGATCCAGCGGGAGATACCGGCCCGCAGGTAACCCACCAGGCGTCTGGTGCTCTCGGGCACCTCGTCGGTGAGCGTCACGTCCACGGCCCCGGCGGACATACCCCAGTAGTAATTGATGGCCTTGCTGGAGCTCTCGTACTCCGCCTGGAGGGTGCCGTTGAACACCTGCCGCAGGAGACCCTCGTAGTAGACGCCCCAGTTCCAGATGGGCGCGGCGATGAGCTTCCTCTTCTCGCCGTCTATGTACGACAGGCCCAGGGTCTGTCCCGGCTCATAGAGGCGGGCGTTGTCCATGGAGCTGATGAGCTTGACGCCGTTCTTTCGCAATCTGTTCATGGCCTCGTGCCGTCCGCCCACGCAGGCCCACTCCAGCTGGACCCGGGCCCGGGGATTGACCATGCGGGCGCCCAGGGCAAAGGCGTTGATACCGGCGATCTGCCCGAAGATGGGGTAGTCGCACACGTAGCCCACCCGGTCGGACTCGGTCAGCGCCCCGGCCAGGGCGCCGATAATGAACTTCGCCTCGTACATCCGGGCGTAATAGGTCCGCACATAGCGGTGGGACTTGTTGATGGAGCAGTTCATGATGAGGATGTCCGGGTTGTCCACCGCCGCCCGCAGGGACGCCGGGAGCAGCACCGGGGAGGTGGTGAAGATCACGTCGCACAGCTCCTTCACCGCCTGGTCGACGGTCTCCTGGGGTCCCTGGTCCATGGCGTTGAAATAGGAAACCGTCTCGATCTTCTCTCCAAAGAATTTGTCCACATACTGCCGCCCCTGCTCGTGGCCGTAGGTCCAGCCGGATGTGGCCGGATCCTTGTCGTGGACGAAGCCCACCTTCAGGCCCCGGGCGGCGTTGGTGGTGATGATCACCTTGGAGAGAAGTCCGCTCTTGGGCTCCACCGGCGCGGGCTTCAGCTCGATCGGGTCGCTCTCCTGCTGGAGGACCAGCTCCTCCCAGAGCTTGGAAATGGATTTCTTCAGCTCCATGGGTCCCTGCTCGCACAGGTCCTGATAGGAATACACCTTCATGTACGCCAAAAGCGCGTCGCCCACGGCGGAGGGGGGCATGGGCTTTCCGGCCTTGTCCTCGAATGCCTCCCGGAAGTAGTGGTAGACGGTGGAGAATTTCCTCCGCTCGTCCTCGGTCCAATAGTCCTCCGGGTCGCGGCCCAGGAGTTTCATCAGCGCCTTGTAGCCGCCCTTTTTGGAAAATTCAAGGTAATTAATCTTCGTGACGCGGTAAAAATCCACAAACTCAAAGTAGATCTCTGTCTCAAGTCCCGCGCCCCGCTCGGGGAGGACCCGGGTGACCTCCGCCTGGATGCTGACGGCGCCGAAGAATTTGAGGACGCTGACCCGCTTGTTGCCCTCCTGGACGTAGTAGCGGTTCATGTACTCGTAGCACTTGAT
>CANQKZ010000010.1 GCA_947624585.1 uncultured Oscillospiraceae bacterium
GCCCAGGGGGTTCAGGACGATGTCCAGCGGCGTGCCGTCGGGCATATAGGGCATATCCTCCTTGGGGAGTATGCGGGACACGACGCCCTTGTTTCCGTGGCGTCCGGCCATCTTGTCGCCCACGGAGATCTTCCTCTTCTGGGCGATGTAGACCCGGACCACCTGGTTGACGGAGGGGTTCAGCTCGTCCCCCGCCTCCCTGGTGAAGACCTTCACGTCCACCACGATGCCGCTCTCGCCGTGGGGCACCTTCAGAGAGGTATCCCGAACCTCCCGGGCCTTCTCACCGAAGATGGCCCGCAGCAGCCGCTCCTCGGCGGTCAGGTCCGTCTCGCCCTTGGGCGTGACCTTGCCCACCAGGATATCCCCGGCGTGGACCTCGGCGCCGATGCAGATGATGCCGCGCTCATCCAGATATTTCAAAGAGTCGTCGCTGACGCCGGGGATGTCCCTGGTGATCTCCTCGGGCCCCAGCTTGGTGTCGCGGGCGTCCACCTCGTGCTCCTCGATGTGGATGGAGGTGAACACGTCCTCCATGGCAAGGCGCTCGTTTAAGAGGATGGCGTCCTCGTAGTTGTAGCCCTCCCAGGTCATGAACCCGACCAGGATGTTCTTGCCCAGGGCCAGCTCGCCCTCCTTGGTGGCGGGGCCGTCGGCCAGAACGTCCTTGACGTCCACCCGCTCGCCCACGTTGACGGCGGGCCGCTGGTTGATGCAGGTGCCCTGGTTGGAGCGGGAGAATTTGATGAGGTGGTAGTCCTTGATACGCCCGTCGTCGTACCGGACGGTGACGGTGTCGGCGTCCACATAGGTGACCGTGCCCGGCCCCTCGGCCAGGATGGACACGGCGGAGTCGATGGCGCACTTGTGCTCGATACCCGTGGCCACGATTGGGGCCTGGGTCACCATCAGAGGCACGGCCTGGCGCTGCATATTGGCGCCCATCAGGGCGCGGTTGGCGTCGTCGTTCTCCAGGAAGGGGATCATGGCCGTGGCGATGGAGACCATCTGGCGGGGGGAGATGTCCACGTAATCCACCCTGCGGCGGTCCACGTCGATGATCTCGTCCCTGTGGCGGCAGACGATACGCTGATTGAGGAGTCTCCCCGTCTCGTCCCGGGGCTCGTTGGCCTGGGCCACGTAATACTGGTCCTCGGCGTCGGCGGTCAGGTAGTCCACCTGGTCGGTGACCCGGCCCGTCGCCTTGTCCACCTTCTGGTAGGGGGAAACCAGGAAGCCGTACTCGTTGACCTTGGCGTAGGAGGCAAGGTAGGAGATGAGGCCGATGTTGGGTCCTTCGGGGGTCTCCACGGGGCACATACGGCCGTAGTGGCTGTAGTGTACGTCGCGCACGTCGAAGGAGGCGCGCTCACGGGAGAGTCCGCCGGGGCCCAGGGCGGAGAGACGCCGCTTGTGGGTGAGCTCCGCTAAGGGGTTGTTCTGGTCCATGAACTGGGAGAGCGGGGAGGAGCCGAAGAACTCCTTGATGGCCGCCGTCACGGGCCGGATGTTGATGAGGGACTGGGGGGTGATCACGTCCGTGTCCTGGAGGGTCATGCGCTCGCGGATGACCCGCTCCATGCGGGAGAAGCCCACCCGGTACTGGTTCTGCAAAAGCTCGCCCACGGAGCGAAGACGCCGGTTGCCCAGATGGTCGATGTCGTCCACGTTCCCGGCACCGTGGGCCAGGGTGTTCAGGTAGTTGACGGAGGCGAAGATGTCGTCGGGGATGATGAACTTGGGCACCAGCAGGGAGACGTTCTGCCGGATGGCCTCCTTCAGCTCCTCACCCTCGTACTTCTCCAGAAGGTCCTTCAAAATGATCCAGCGGACCCGCTCCTTGATGCCCAGCTCCGCCACGGGATCGAAATCCACGAACCGGTCCAGCCACACCATGCCGTTGGAGAAGATCTTCACCTCGTGCCCGGCGTCGCCCTCAATCCATGCCTCGATGACGCCGAGCCTGTCCAGCTCCTCCGCCTTCTGGCGGTTGATGACCATTCCGGCGTCGGCCACGATCTCGCCGGTCAGCGGGTCGGCGATGGGCCGGGAGAGCTTCTTGCCCACAAGGCGCGGCCACACCGCCAGTTTCTTGTTGAATTTATACCGCCCGGCGATGGAGATGTCATACCGGCGCGGGTCGAAAAACAGATTGTAGAGCAGCGTCTCGGCGGAATCGATAGTGGGGGGATCGCCGGGGCGCAGCTTGCGGTAGATCTCCAAAAGCGACTCCTCCCGGGACTTGCAGGAGTCCTTCTCGATGGTGGACACCATCCGTTCGTCGGCGCCGAAGATGGCGGAAAGGCGCTCGTTGGTGTCGCCGCCGGTCTCGCCGCCGGACATGGAAAGCCAGGTGTAGGGCTCCTCCGTGCGCAGGCCGCAGGCCCGCAGGAAGCAGGTGATGGGCAGCTTGCGGTTCTTGTCGATGCGGACGTTGAACATATCCTGGGAGTCCGTCTCGTACTCCAGCCAGGCGCCCCGGTAGGGGATCACCGTGGTGGCGTAGATGGCCGTGCCCGTCTTGTCTATGGTGCGTTCGTAGTAGACGCCGGGGGAGCGGATGATCTGGGAGACGATGACGCGCTCCGCGCCGTTGATGACGAAGGTGCCGCCGTCGGTCATGATGGGGAAGTCCCCCATGAAGATCTCCTGCTCCTTGATCTCCTCGGTCTCCCGGTTGCGCAGACACACGCTGACCCGGATGGGCGCGGCGTAGGTCACGTCCCGGGCCTTGCACTCCTCCACGGAGTACTTGGGCTCGTCATCCATGCGGAAGTCCAGGAAGGTCAATTCCAGATTTCCCGTGTAGTCGGTGATGGCCGCCACGTCCCTGAAGACCTCCCGGAGGCCCGTATCAAGAAACCAGCGGTAGGAATCCTTCTGGATCTCCAGGAGGTTGGGCATATCCTGGATCTCCTCCGTCTTGGCAAAACTGCGTCTGAGCGTCTTGCCGTACCATACTTCTTTTGGCACTGACTTCACTCCTTCAATGTATTGTCAATGTTTGTTCTCACACAAAAGCGATACGCCCGGCGCGGTTGTTTGAATATCAAAGCAAGCCCTTGATTTTCCGCCGGATTGTGGTACTATAAATGTAAAAAAAGGTGGAGAGCGCCCTCTACGGCGCCAGAGAATCAGCTTATTATAGCATCATTTAAATATACTTGTCAAGCCTTTTTCAGAAAAACTTTTCAGTTTTTCCGATTTTTCTTTTTTCGCGAAATTTCAAAAATTTTTGAAAATAGGTGTTGACAAATAAAAATAATCTGCTATAATGACAATGCTTTTGCGAGAGTGCTGGAATAGGCAGACAGGCACGTTTGAGGTGCGTGTGTCAATGCGACGTGTGAGTTCAAGTCTCATCTCTCGCACCAAACCGAAGTGATCCCGAAACCTAATGGTTTCGGGATTCTTCTTTGTTTGCAAGGGTTTTCCGAGTTGCACGGAAACTGTCAGCGAATGAAAGTGACGTAAAGTTTATTTACACACGGAGATGCACACGGGCGGTTTTGCACACGGATTTGCACACAAAGGGGACCCGGGACGGGGGTCGCGGCTCCCCTTTTTCAGATGACGGCGGGGGTTGAAAAACCCGACAGAAGCTGATATAATTAAGATATAATTAATGTATTGCCATATCGGAACGGAGGAGCGATTCAAATGGGCGCTGTACAAAAGGGAAACTGTTATATTTGCGGAGCGCAGCTGGGCCAGCGGGCGATGAAAAACCATATTATGAAGACCCACGCCCTTCAGGAAGGCGGTCAGCCATGCCGGCTTTTGAAAATCGAGGGGGCCGATGACAAGAATTATTGGCTGTATGTGGACGTGCCTGTGACTGCCAGCCTGTCGGTGGTGGACACCTTTCTGCGCAGGATCTGGCTGGAATGCTGCGGGCATATGAGCGCTTTCTTTGGCCCCGGATATACGCAGATCGGGAAGAACAGGAAACTGGGCGACATCCCCGTGGGGGCCAAGCTCATACACGAGTACGATTTTGGCAGCACAACGGAATGTCTGATCACGGTCGCGGGAGATACGGTGCGCGAAAAGGGCAAGCGAGGCGTCAGGCTTTTGGCCAGGAACATCCCCCCGGAGTTTACCTGCGGAAAATGCGGCGCCGCGGCGAAATGGATCGACCCGGAGCGTGTTTACACGGAGGAAGATCCGTTCCTCTGCGATAAATGCTCCGAGGAGTTCGGCAGCGAGATGCAGCTTCCGGTCACGAACTCTCCCCGCATGGGCGTCTGCGGCTATTGCGGGGAGCAGGACAGTTTTGCTTTTGTCCGGCCCGAGATCAAGAGCACGGGGGCGGGAAAATGACGTCCTTCGCGGGACAATAAGGAGCCTCTCCCGCCGGGATCGGCGCGGCGATTTGTTCAGAGGTCCCCTATAAATTCACCGCGTTCCCCGCCGCTTCTTATCCGGGGCTATAAAGCCAGGGGGATTTTATCCAGCATTTTCAAGCGCTTCGGCGGTTGCGCATATATGTGTGCCCCCTGGGGGCCCTGAGGGCCTACGGGGCCGGTTTCACCTGTTGGACCGGCGGGGCCTTGCGGTCCCTGGGGTCCCTGGGGACCCTGCGGGCCCTGGGGGCCGGTGGGGCCGGGGACGCCCTGGGGACCGGTGGGACCGGGGATGCCCTGGGGGCCTCGGGGGCCGGGGCAGGGGGCGGACGCGCCGCCGCAGTTTATGATGTTCCCGCCGCAGCAGCCGCAGGGTTCGTTTGTATCAAAACAATTTGGGCTTTTCATCCAAATCCTCCTGGGCTCATAGTTGAGCCTAAGCCATAATACGCTCTCCCATGTCCATTTGTCCGGCCAAATATAAAATTTTCGCAAATTGCAAAATTTCGTATTGAATCGCGGCGCCGGAAATGGTAAAATGGAAATACCCGAGAGGGTATCCCCAAAACTGAAAGGAGTGTTCCCTATGGTTAAGGTCATTATGGGACTGAAGGGTCACGGAAAAACGAAGAGGCTCATCGAGCTTGTCAACAAAGCGGCGGATGAGGAGCACGGCAATGTGGTTTGCATTGAGCGCGACGCGGCGCTCCGGTATGACGTTCCCATGTCCGTCCGGCTTATCAAGCTTTCCGACTATAAGCTTACCGGCTACACGGCCCTTAAGGGCTTCATCTGCGGACTTCGGGCCGGCAATTACGATATAACCCACATCTTCATGGACGGCCTTTTCAAGCTGGCCGGGACCGAGTCCCTCAACGAGGCCGAGGAGTTTCTCGCTTGGTGCGACTCCTTCTCCGCCAGGGAGGGCGTGAAGTTCACCATGACCATCAGCGCCGACGAGGCCGCCGCCACCGAGGGCATCAAGAAGTATTTTTGATACTAATATCCAATCAAGATAAGACATTCGCGACGATCTTTTTTCAATTGGATATTAGTTAGTATGAGTCCGTATTTCATCCGATGCGGAAGGGAGTGGGCGCACATGGAGATCCATGAATCCGGGGAGGACTACCTGGAGACCATACTGATCCTGGAAAACCGCATGGGGTACGTCCGCGCCGTCGACATCGCCGGGGAGATGGGCTACTCCAAGCCCACCATCTCCATCGCCATGCGCCGTCTGCGGGAGAACGGCTACATCGATGTGGACGAGCGCCGGGACATCCACCTGACGGCCATGGGCCGGGAGGTGGCCGAGCGCATCTATGAGCGGCACGTCCTGCTGACAAAGCTCCTGGAGGCCCTGGGCGTGGATGGCGACACAGCCGCCAGGGAGGCGTGCAAGATCGAGCACGACATCAGCGCCGACACCTTCTCACGGCTCCGGAATTACTACGATACCCACATGAAACAGTGAGAAAGGGGGCTTTCCGCCCCCTTTTTTCCGTACAATAGTTGATATATGAAAGAAGGTTGGACCATGTATACCGAGGTGGCCTATCCCAACACGAAGCCCGCCTTTTACGATTTCCTGGAGCACCAACTGGAGGAGTACACCGGCGATGAGACCGACAGGGTGGCGGCGCTGGCAAACTTCTGCTCCGTTTTGAAGATCGCCTTCCCCAAGGCCAACTGGGCCGGGTTCTATCTGGTTTCCGGCGATGAGCTGGTGCTGGGGCCCTTCCAGGGGAGACCGGCGGTGAGCCGGATCGCCTACGGCGCGGGCGTCTGCGGCGCCGCCTGGCGGGAGGACCGGGCCCAGGTGGTGGAGGACGTGGAGTGCTTCGCCGGGCACATCGCCTGCGACTGCTCCACCCACTCCGAGATCGTCGTCCCCCTCCGGGACGGGGACGGGAGGATCTGGGGCGTCCTGGATATGGACAGCGTCCTCACCGGGTATTTCACCGACGAGGACAGGGCCGGGCTGGAGCGGTGCGTAAAGCCGCTTGCCAGATTCGCGTGAGGTGAACGATATGATCCGTGAAAAAAGCTGCGGCGCGGTGGTCTACGCCGTGAAGGACGGCAGAAGGCTCTACCTTTTAGAGCACATGAAAAAGGGCCACACCTCCATCTGCAAGGGCCACGTGGAGGGGCGGGAGACGGAGCATGAGACGGCGGCCCGGGAGATCCGGGAGGAGACGGCCCTGTCCGTCCTGTTTCTGGATGGGTTCCGGCGGACCATACAGTACTCCCCCTGCGAGGGGTGCGTCAAGGACGTGGTGTTCTTCCTGGCGAGAGCGGAGTCCATGGAGGTGACGGCCCAGCCGGAGGAGGTGGACTCCATCGAGTGGGCGGAACTGCCCGAGGCGCTGGTCCTGCTCACCCACCGGTCGGACCGGGAGACGGTGCTGGCGGCGGACAGGTACCTGAACGAACATCCGGAGACGGGGGACTTCCGCCCCATGCGGCGGCACGACCGGGAGCTGACGCGGGAACAGTGCGAGAGACTTTTGAAGGAGGGCTCCCACGGCGTTCTGTCCCTTTGCGGGGACGGGGGCTGGCCCTACGGGGCGCCGCTCAGTTTCGTTTACCGGAATGGAAAAATATACTTTCACGGCGCCGGGGTGGGCCATAAGCTGGACGCCGTCCGGCACGACCCCCGGGCCTCCTTCTGCGCGGTGGCACAGGACCGCGTGATCTCGGAGCAATACACCACCGATTACCGCAGCGTCATCGCCTTCGGAACGGTCCGGGAGATTGCGGACAGGGGAGAGAAGCGGGACGCCCTCCGGGCGCTGGCGCTGAAATATGCCCCCGCCGACGCGGAGGAGAACCGGGAGAGGTATATCGGTGCGGATATCGCCGCCGCCTGCGTCCTGGAGCTCACCGTTTTGCGCATGACCGGGAAATCCAGATCGAAAATGGAGTGACTGATACTAATATTCAATCAAAATAAGACATTCGCGACGGTCTTTTTCGCGTCAAGCTTCGTCATATGGCTTGGAAATACATACAGTATTCCCGGCGCCGCCTTCCTCGCTTGACACGAAAAATCCTCGCCGCTCGGTGTCTTCTTTTAATTGAACATTAGTATGAAAACAGATATTCCTTTGCGTCGACAGAAACGCCCCGCGGCCTATGGCTGTGGGGCGTTAGGAATATTTTATAATACTCAAAAATACTACTTGACAAATGGGGCGGGGTGTGATATAATCTGTTATTATACTGTCTGTTATAGGGCTCCCATCCTGTTCGGCCTGCTTTTATAAAAGGAGGCGGACTTTTTCAAAAGGCTTATTCCGTGTGGTGGACGTGGTTGTTGATGTGGTCCACGCAGTAGCAGTGGTAGCCCTGGCATCTGGAGCAGTAGCGGAATTCCAGGTCCGGGTCGGATACGTCGGTGCGGCCGCAGACCTCGCATCTGTGGCGGAAGCCCTGGACGCGCTCCTCGTTCCTGGCCTGATGGATGGCGGAGTTGAACTGGCTGCGGCGGCGGGAGAAGCCCCGGTCGCGCCGGAGGTTCCGGGTCAGGTTGTCCCAGCAGAAGACGAAGAAGTTGAGGATGGCGATGAGCGGCAGCAGGTTGAAGGGGAAGGCGGACATATTGGTGAGGATGCCCACGGCGAAGAAGGCCGCGTCGATCCACGCGAGCCACTTCATTTTGGCGGGGATGAAGAAGAACACCAGCACCTGGGCGTCCGGCCAGATGGAGGCGAAAGCGAAGAACATGGACAGATTCAGATACTCCGTGTTCATGGAGTATCCGATCATCAGGTCCACCAGGTCCCGGCTGGCCCCGGTGGCAAGCATCACGTAGTAGGAGGCAAAGCCGAAGACGATGTTCAGCACCACACCCGAGAGGTAGTAGATGGTGAAACGGTTGGTGCCCCACTGGCGCTCCAGAGACGTGCCGATGAAGTAGTAGAAGTAGAGGGCCACCAGCTCCCACAGAATGCCGGAGTTTGTGGGCATGAAAAGGAAGGTCACCAGCCTCCAGACCTGGCCCCGGAGGATGAGACTCGGGTTGAAGCACAGGTAGCTTAAGAGCGTGCCCGTGGTGTCCATCATGTTGATGAGGTACACCAGCCCGCTCCCGGCGATGATATAGAGGATCAGATTGCGAATCCCGAAATTCGGATGCTTATAGCAGAATTTTGCAACAGCGCGGTCAATGGCCTTCACTTGAGATCACCTCAATGGGCATTATACCCCTCTTTTACCAAAAAGTCCATAGGGCAAAACGGAAACATTTTATTAACGCCGCCTCACGACGGCTCAAAAAGGGGCCGAGGAGCGGGCAGATTGATGAAATTTGCGAATTTTTTGCGAAAAATGAGGAAATGGGCGCAAAAACTTTTAAATAGAACTGGTATTTATCGGCGCTTTGTGCTACAATATAGTAGATTCACTGTATATTTTACATTTTTTACTGGGAGGATAAACATGGCGAGCAGGATTTTCACCTCGGAGTCGGTCACGGAGGGGCATCCCGACAAGATCTGCGACCAGATCTCCGACGCGGTTTTGGACAATATACTGGCAAACGACCCGGCCGCCCACGTGGCGTGCGAGACGGTCTGCACCACCGGCATGGTGCTGGTGATGGGAGAGATCACAACGGAGCATTACGCGGACATCCCGGCCATCGCCCGCAAAACCATCAAGGAGATTGGCTACGACAGGCCGGAGTACGGCTTTGACGCCCAGTCCTGCGCCGTGATCACCAGCATCGACGAGCAGTCGCCGGACATCGCCATGGGCGTCAACTCCGCCTTTGACGACAAGGACGACGAGGGCGCCGGGGACCAGGGCATGATGTTCGGGTACGCCTGCGACGAGACGCCGGAGCTGATGCCGGCGCCCATATCCCTGGCCCACAAGCTCTCCCGGCGCTTAGCGCGGGTGCGCAAAACCGGGGTACTGGACTTTTTGAGGCCCGACGGCAAGACCCAGGTGACAGTCAAATACGACAGCGAGGGGCACGTTGAGTGCTGCCCCGCCATAGTGGTGTCCTCCCAGCACTGCCCGGAGGTGGACATCGGAACGCTCCGGGAGGCCATCGTGGACACGGTGATCAAGCCCGTGATCCCGGAAAAATACATCATCCGGGACACGAAGATCTTCGTCATCGGCGGGCCGGTGGGGGACTCGGGGCTCACAGGCCGGAAGATCATCGTGGACACCTACGGCGGCGTGGGCGGCCACGGCGGCGGGTGCTTTTCCGGGAAGGACCCCAGCAAGGTGGACAGGTCCGGGGCGTACATGGCCCGGTACGTGGCCAAGAACATCGTGGCCTCGGGGCTGGCATCCCGGTGCCAGATCGAGATCGCCTACGCTATCGGCGTGGCGCGGCCGGTCAGCGTCCACATCGACACCATGGGCACGGGGCGCGTGGACGACGACAGGCTTGCGAAGATCGTGACGGAGCTCTTTGATCTGCGCCCGGCGAAGATCATCGGTAAGCTGGGGCTTCTGGCCCCCATCTACCTGCCCACCGCCGCTTACGGGCACTTCGGCAGGACCGATGTGGATCTGCCCTGGGAGAGGCTGGACATGGTGGAAAGTCTGAGGGCGGTCCTGTGACGGATGAGAAGAGAAGGTCCGGGCCGGGAGGGCGCGGGCAGGACAATAAAAGACAGGGGCAGGGCCCCAAAAGGCCGCCGAAATCACAGGGCGGCGGGCCCCGCCGCCCGGAGCGGGACGGCTCCGACGGGGACGAGATCGAGGAGAGCTATATCGAGGGCCGCAACGCGGTCAGCGAGGCGCTGAAGGCGGGCAGGACCCTCAACAAGGTCTTCATCGCCGCCGGGGACACGGACGCGGGGCTCCGAAGGCTCACGGCCATGGCGCGGGACGCCGGGGCCGTCGTGGTGGAGGTGGACCGGCGGAAGCTGGACTCCCTGAGCGTCACCGGGGCGCACCAGGGCATCGTGGCGCTGGCGGCGGTGAAGGAGTATTGCACGGTCCGGGACATCCTGGACTGTGCCCGGGAGCGGGGCGAGGCACCGCTGATCGTCATATGCGACGAGGTGTCCGACGGGCACAACCTGGGGGCCGTCATCCGCACCGGCGAGTGCGCCGGGGCCCACGGGGTCATCATCCCCAAGCGGCGCAGCGCGTCCCTGACGGCGGTGGTGTCCAAGACCTCCGCCGGGGCGGTGGAGTATATGCGGGTGGCGCGGGTGCCCAACCTGGCCTCCGCCATCAGGGAGCTGCAGGACGCCGGGGTGTGGATCTACGGCACGGCGGCGGACGCGGAGCGCAGCGTCTTTGAGACGGATCTCACGGGACCGGTGGCGCTGGTCATCGGCTCCGAGGGGGACGGGATGCGCAAACTCACGGCGGAGAGCTGTGATTTTGCCCTGTCCATCCCCATGAAGGGGCACATATCCTCCCTGAACGCCTCGACCAGCGCGGCCATCGTGCTCTATGAGGCGGTGCGGCAGAGGACCGTCGGAAAGTAAAAGGAAAATATTGACATCGCTCCGGCGCGCCTTTTGGGAGAGCGCGGGGCCGGAGACACGGAAGGATACAAGGCAGGCTAAGCCGCAAAAATCTTTTTCCGGGGCGGGGCTTCTCCCCTGAACGGGAAGAAATCGGAGGCATCAGCTTATGGCGAACGACAATAATTTATGGGACGACCTGGAGCTGTCGGGGGACTACGGCACGGACGAGGGGATGTCGGGGATATCCTTAGAGTCGATCCTGGCCGAGTTCAAGGGCAACGCATATCTGGACGGGGACAGGAAGACCCCGCCGGATGAGCTCCAGCGCATGACCGACGATATCCTCAAGGAGGCCCTGGGCCCCCGGGCGGACGCGACCTCCCGGACGGCGCGGGATCCCTCGGAGCAGCCGTCGCCGGGGATGCGCGGGGGCGGGCTTGACCCCATAAGCGAGGCGGGGATCCGAAGCGTCTTCAGCTCGCCGGAATTTAAAAGCATGAACAGCCGCCCGGCGCCGTCCGGGGGGGCCTCTCCCATGCCTCGGCCCGCGCCGGAGCCGAAGCCCGAACCGGAGATGGGATCCGAGCCCAAGGAGGAGCCGGAGGAGAGGCCCGGAAGAGGGCTCTTCCGCCGCAGGCGGGAACGGACGGCCCCCGACCCGGAGCCCCGGGAGGACGGGCCGGAGGAGGGCTTCGCGCCCGAACCGGAGCGGCAGGCGCCGGAGCCCGTACGCCCGGCGGCGGAACAGGCGCGGCATACGCCCGAGGCAGCGCGGCCCCACAGAGAGAAGAGACCGAAACGGGAGTACGCCGGGGAGCGGGTGGAACCGGCCTACGATACGGCGCCGGAGATCGACCTTTCGGTGTTTGACGAGCCGGAGGAGAAGGAGAAGAGGCCCTCCAAGCGGGAGGGTATCGACCGGTTCATCGACTCCATCGACCGCAAGGGGCCCGAGACGCCCGCGGAGGAGGAGAAGAAGGCGGCGCGGTACGCCCGCCGGGGGGCGGAGGAGATCCGCCGGATCCCGACCGGGGAACCGGAGGACCCGGAGGACGGGGAGCCCGAAGATTTTGAGGAGGAAGAGGAGGAGCGCCCCAGGGGCGGTCTCCTCGGGAGACTGTTCCATGGCAGGAGCGAGGAGCCGGAGGAGCCGGAAGACGGGGAGGAATTCGGGGACGAGGACCTGGATGAACCGGAGGAGGAAGAGGAGGAAGAGGACTACTACATCGACATAGAGCCGGACCCGGACTTCCGCAAGGCCGCCTCCAAATACGCAAACCGCGTGCCGTCCCTGCGGTTCCGCGTCTTCGGCGCGTTCGTCGTCGTTGTGCTGATGGCGCTCACCACCTGGCTCTTCACGGCAGGGAAGGCCATGCCCCTCATCGGGCACACCTGGCGGGGCAACGTGGCGGGACTGCTCATCATGGAGCTGATAGTAGCGGCTCTGGGCATGGACGTGCTGACCCGGGGCCTGGAGGACATCCTGACGCTTCAGCCGGGGGCGGAATCGCTGGTGTTCGTTTCCACGGCCATGTCGGTGATCGACGGGTTCGTGATGCTCGTCACAGGAAATTATGACAGGGGACTGCCCATGGCGGTGATCTCGGCCGTCTCCATCATGGCGGCGCTGAGCGCCAGAAAATCCTTCTATATGGCCTACTGCGACAGCCTCAAGGGCGCCCGCGCCACGTCCGCCAGCTTCGGCGTTGCCACGGACACAAAGGGCATGGAGGACAGGCGGATCCTTAAGAAGATATCCGGCGAGGCTTTCGGGTTCTACGCCAAGCTCACAAGCCCGGACCAGTCCGAAAAATTTTACGACGACGTGTCGCCGCTTCTGGTGATCGCCTCCTTCTCCCTGGCTTTCATCGCCACGGTGGGACACGCGGACCCCGGCGGATTCACACATACCTTCTCCATTCTGACTGCCGTGTCGGCGGCGTTCCCGGCCACCGCGCTGTTCGCCCTGCCCTTCAAGTACGCCGCCTCGACCCTGAGGCACTCCGGCGCCGCCATCGCCGGGTACGCCGGGGCGAGGGACATCACCGAGTCGGACGGGGCGCTGATCACCGATCTCGACCTGTTCCCGGCGGGGAGCGTCAGGATGGAAGGGGTCAAGCTCTTCGAGGGGGTGGACCGGCAGAAGGCTTTGGCGGCTTCCGCGTCCCTGGTCATCGCCTCGGACTCGGGGCTCCGGCGGCTCTTTGAGGAGTTTTTGAAGAGCCAGACCCTCCAGCGCAAGCGGGTGGACGACTTCGCCTGCTACGACGGCGGGGGCATCGGGGGACTGGTGGACGGCCAGCGGGTGCTGGTGGGCACCGGCGCTTTCATGAGCCTGATGGGCCTGCGGGTCCCCGAGGCCATGAACACCGTGGGCAGCGTGTTCGCCGCCGTCGACGACGAGTTGGTTTGTATGTACTCTCTGTCCTACGCGCCCTCCGGGTCCGTCCAGTCGTCGCTGGTGTCGCTGCTGGCGGCCAATACCAACATCCTCATGGCCGTGCGGGACTTCAACGTGACACCCAACACCGTCAAGCAGCGGTTCAAGGTGTCCATGGACGGGGTGGAGTATCTGCCCATCGAGACGGCGTACAGCCTGAGCCGGAACGAGCTGCCGGAGGGCGGCGGCGTCTCCGCCATGCTTTGCAGGACCGGCCTCGCCCCCTTCGCCGAGGTCATCAACAGGGGGAAGCTCCTGAAGCTCATCACCGACCTCAATACCGTCATCTCCTGCGCCGGGACGGCCATCTCCGGCCTTGTGATGTTCTATCTGAGCTGGTGCGGGGCCTACGCCGCCGCCAGCGCCCTCAACATCCTGCTTTTTATGTCCCTCATCGGCGCGTTCGTTTACATAATGAGCCAGGCGGTGCGGAAAAAGCTCAAATGACCCGATTTTTGGGGGAGCGATGAGAAAAAATCCCCAAAAAATATAAATTTGATGTTGTCAATCCGGTCAATCTGTATTATAATGTTGCCTTAGATGGGCACATTGCCGATAATGTGACTGAGATCACGCAAAGTCACTCAACAAAACTAATGAGAGGATCATGCATTTATGGGCTACGCTGCTGAAAAAATTCGCAACATCGCGCTCCTTGGCCACGGCGGGAGCGGAAAGACCACCCTGGCGGAGAGTATGCTCTTTACCGCCGGCGCGGTGACGAGACAGGGCTCCGTTACCGCGGGCAACACCGTCTCCGACTATGACGCGGAGGAGGTCAAGCGTCAGACAAGTATCTCCGCCACCACCATGTTCGCGGAGTTCAAGGGGAACAAGATCAATATCATCGACACCCCGGGTTATTTCGACTTCGTGGGCGAGGTGTTCGAGGCCCTGCGTGTGGCCGACACCGCCGTCATCTGCGTGTCCGCCAAGGACCAGATGAACGTGGGCGCCGAGAAGGCGTGGAAGTATGTGAACGAGAGGAACCTGCCCCGGGCCATCTACATCTCCAAGGTGGACGAGGAGCACGCCAATTTCGAGAAGGCTTTTGACACTCTGCGCAACGCTTTCGGATCCTCCGTCTGCGCTCTGACCGAGCCCATCATGGACGGCGAGAAGGTGGTTGGCATCGTTGAGGTGCTCAAGAAGAAGGCGTACAAGTTCTCCGGCGGCAAGCGCCAGGAGGTCCCCATGCCCGCGGACCTGAGCGGCAAGGTGGAGGAGCACTACGCCGAGCTTGTGGAGAACGCCGCCGGCACCAGCGAGGAGCTGATGGAGAAGTACTTCGAGGAGGGCGACCTCTCCGAGCAGGAGGTCTATGACGCCCTGGGCACCGGCATCGCCGCCGGTGAGATCTGCCCCGTGTTCTTCGGCAGCGCCGCCACCGGCATGGGCACCGAGGTGTTCATGGACAGTGTCATCAACCTGTTCCCCGCGCCCCGTGAGAACGGAGAGCCCGTGGACGGCTCCGCCCCCACCAAGCTCATCGTCTACAAAACCATTTCCGACCAGTTCGGCAAGTTCAGCCTCTTCAAGGTGGTCTCCGGCAAGGTGACCGCCGATATGACGTTGACCAACGCCCGGTCCGGCGCCCAGGAGAAGCTGGGACATATCTACACCATGCGCGGCAAGCAGAACATCGAGGTTTCCGAGCTGGCGCCCGGCGACATCGGAGCCGTCTCCAAGCTGTCCGACACCAAGACCGGCGATACCCTCTGCGATCCCAAGGCTGTGGAGGCTGTGCCCGGCATCGAGTTCCCGGCTCCCTGCTACTCCATGGCCATCCGTCCCAAGACAAAGGGACAGGAGGACAAGGTTGCCCAGGGCCTGGCCCGTTTGCGCGACGAGGACGTGACCTTCACCGTCCAGAACAATGCCGAGACCCGCCAGATGGTGATCTCCGGCGCGGGCGATATGCAGCTGGACGTGCTCTGCTCGAAGCTGAAGAACAAGTTCGGCGTGGAGGTGGAGCTGGAGCCCGCCAAGGTGCCCTACCGGGAGAAGATCCGCAAAAAGATCGAGGCCCACGGCCGCCACAAGAAGCAGTCCGGCGGCCACGGCCAGTTCGGCGACGTGTGGATCCGCTTCGAGCCCCAGGACGAGAGCGAGGACATGATCTTCGCCGAGGAGGTCTTCGGCGGCGCGGTGCCCAAAAACTTCTTCCCCGCCGTTGAGAAGGGCCTGCGCGAGTCCGTGGGACGCGGCGTCCTGGCCGGGTATCCCATGGTCTATCTGAAGGCTACCCTGTACGATGGGTCCTACCATCCGGTGGACTCCTCCGAAATGGCCTTCAAGACCGCCGCAAACCTTGCTTTCAAGGAGCTGGTCAACGCCTCTCCCGCCCTTCTGGAGCCCATCGGACTTCTGAAGGTCACCATCCCCGACGCCAATATGGGCGACATCATGTCCGACCTCTCCAAGCGGCGCGGCAGCCCCATGGGTATGAGCGTGGAAAACGGGATGCAGGTGGTGGAGGCCGAGGTGCCCATGGCCGAGATGGGCTCCTACGCCATCGACCTTCGGTCCATGACCCAGGGGCGCGGCTCCTTCACCTTTGAGTTCGTCCGCTACGACGAAGCCCCGGTGAACGTCCAGCAGAAGGTCATCGAAGAGGCCAAGGCAGCAGGCGACGCCGAGTAATCTTCCTGATAGAAACGATCCGCCCGGAAATATCCGGGCGGATTTTGATAAAACGGTTTTCTCAATGGATCGCGCGGCCGTCTACGACAGCGTCGATGTAGACGGTGGCGCCTTCGACGGTGTAGTAGAGCTTGTATCATTTGGCGAAGAGGGCGCGTCGGTATCCTTCGGGAAGGCCGGGATCGTCGCACAGCGGGTTTTCGTAGGGATTACTTTCCAGACGCCGGGCGGCCGCCTCATATTCCGCCAGGAACCTTCTGGCGGCGGAGTGGCTTACATTCATGATGAAGTACATATGAGACTCGAGCTGCTTTTTGAGGTCCGAAGCGATGACAAGCTTGTAGTTAGGCACTTTCTCTCTCTCCTTCCTCTAAGATCCGGCGAAGCGAGTCGAGCAACTCATCATTGGCGACGTAAGCGGCGCCGATGAGACGGGCGGCGCGGCGTCGGGCGAGAGTTTCGGCGATGTCCTCCTCGCGGTCTAAGGACAGCGACAGAGGTACGGCGCGGTCGCGGACGATCTGGTTGAGGAACATATTGATGGCTCCGTTCATGGTCATGCCCAGCTTTGCGAGGATCTCCTCGGCCTGGGCCTTCAGCTCGGAGCCGGTGCGGATGGACATATTGACACTGGCCATATTTTTTCACCCCCTTTACAGATATAGTATATACAAAAACCGGTGCAATGTCAATACAAACGCGAAAAAAGGTGTGAGATCGGTGGACAGGACGGTTAAAGTCGCGTTGATCGACGAAAACGACTGGTACAGGGAGTTCCTGGGGCAGGTCCTTCCGTCCCGTGGGATAAAGCCTGTGGGCGGCGGGAGGAGGCCGGAGTCCGCGCGGGAGGCTGTCGCCAGGGCGGAGGTGGTCCTGCACACCGTGTCTCTGGAGGACAACCGGTGCCGGGAGCTGATCCGGGTGCTGTCCGGTCTGCCCCGGAGAGCCGTTCCGGCGGTGGTGCTCCTGTCGGACACCTTCGGCGTCGGCGCGCCCGCCGGGGGCGGTCTGCGGGTGCGGGTGGGGAAGGCCGACTCCGTCGGCGTCCTCACGGAGCGCGTCCGGGAGGCGGCCCGGGAACGGGAGACGCTTTTGGCGGCCATAAGCGGGGAGCTGAAAGCGGAGCCGACGGCGGAGGCGCTGTTGAAGGCATTGAGCCTCGACGGGGATCTCGACGGCTGCGCGTATCTGCGGCTGGCATTGCCCCTGTCCCGGGGCGGGAGGGCCTCCGCCAAGGAGATTTACGCGGATGTGGCCCGCCGGGCCCATACGTCGCCGGAGAATGTGGAGAGGGATATCCGCTCCGCCGTCAGCGAGAGGTACCATACCTCCCCGGCGTGGGTGCGGATGATGATCTTCGGGCGCGAGTGGGACGGGAAGAAGACGAATCTGACGCTCATCTCCCGGCTGGGGAGCTTTATATCCGATCGGTAAGCCGCGCTGGCGGCGGAATGGAGAATAGCGATGTGGTTTGACGAGGCTGTGATTTATCAGATATATCCTCTGGGGCTCTGCGGGGCGCCGGAGGAGAACGACGGGGTCGGGACGCCGCGTATATTGCGGCTCCTGGATTGGGTGGAGCACATCGAAAGACTGGGGGCCACGGCGGTACTGCTGAACCCCGTCTTCGAGAGCGACCGGCACGGATACGATACCAGGGACTATTTCACCGTGGACTGCCGCCTGGGCGGGGATGAGGACTTGAGGCGTGTCTGCGACGCTTTCCACGAAAAGGGCATCCGGGTGATGTTCGACGCGGTGCTCAACCACGTGGGCCGGGGGTTCTGGGCCTTCCGGGACGTGCGGAAGAGGCAGTGGGACAGCCCGTACAAGGACTGGTTCCAGCTCGACTTCGGCGGGAACTCCGCCTTCAACGACGGGTTCTGGTATAAATGCTGGGAGAGCGCACAGGAGCTGGTGTGTCTGAATTTGTGGAACAACGACGTGGTGGAGCACCAGTTCGCCGCCATCCGCTCCTGGGTGGAGCGGTTCGGTATCGACGGGCTCCGGCTGGACGTGGCCTACTGTCTGCCGCCGGAGTATCTGAAAAGGCTCCGGTGGTTCGCCAATTCCCTGAAGCCGGATTTCGTGCTCATGGGGGAGACGCTCCACGGGGACTACAACCGGTGGATGTCCGATGAGATGTGTCACTCTGTGACGAATTATGAGTGCTACAAGGGGCTCTGGTCGGCGTTCAACGACATGAACCTCTTTGAGATCGGCCACTCCCTGGCCCGTCAGTTCGGGCCGGAGCCCTGGACGCTGTACAAGGGGCGGCGCCTGCTGAGCTTCCTGGACAACCACGATGTGGAGCGCATCGCGTCCAAGCTCCGGGACAAGAAGCAGCTGGCGCCCGCCTGGGGGCTGGTGTTTGGGATGCCCGGCGTGCCCGCCGTGTACTACGGCAGCGAGTGGGGCATGGAGGGGCACAAGTCCCACGGGGACCGGGAACTGAGGCCGGCGGTGGAGCGGCCGGAGTGGAACGGGCTGACGGACTGGATCGCGAAGCTGGCGGCGGCGCGGAAGGGAAGTTCGGCGCTTCAATACGGGACATACAGGAATTTACAGATCCAGAACAAATTCCTTGTTTTCGAGCGGGCGGCGGACTTCGAGCGGGTGATCGTGGCGGTGAACGCCTCGCCGGAAAGACAGTGGGCCCACTTTGACGCCCGGGCCGGGCGGGGGGTGGACCTGATATCCGGGGAGGTCCACGATTTTGGCGGCGGAAGCGAGCTGGCGCCCTACTCGGTGTACTTCTGGAGGATCGAGTGAATGGTTGAGCTGAGAAGGCTGTCCCCGGAGGACGGGGAGGACGTGTACGGGATGCTCCAGGCCATCCCGGCGGAGGAGAACGGGTTCGTCAACTCCGCAAACGGCCTGAGTTATGAGGAATACAGACGATGGCTCGAAAAGGCGGACGCGGAGAGCCGGGCAACCGGCCTTACGGACGGGTGGAAGGTACCGCAGACCACGTACTGGCTGTACGCGGACGGCGTTCCCGTGGGGATGGGAAAGGTGCGCCGTTTCCTGACCGACGCCCTGCGGGAGCATGGCGGACACATCGGTTACGCCGTGAGGCCCGGGTTCCGGGGCATGGGATACGGGACGGAGCTTCTGCGACTCCTGCTTTGTGAGGCGGGCGGGATGGGGATCCGGCGGGCGCTGGTGACCATAGACCCGTCCAACGGTGCGTCCCGGGCCGTGGCAAGGGCCAACGGCGGGGTGGAGGAGCCGGTTTCGGGGGAGCGGGTGCGCGTATGGCTGGACACAGCGAGATGAACGGGCTCTTTTTGCGGGGGTTCCGGATCAACTGGAGCCTGATCCCGGAGGACGACTACCTCAGGGACATCGGGACGGTGCGGAAGCTGGACGGGCTCATTTTCCAAAAGCCCGTCACGATCTTCACCGGGGAGAACGGCACCGGGAAGTCCACGATTTTGGAGGCATTGGCCGTGGCCGCCGGGTTCAACCCGGAGGGCGGGTCCAGAAATTACCGCTTCTCCACCTACGATTCCCATTCGAGCCTGTGCGACGCCATCCGGCTCATCCGGGGCAGCCGCCGGGAGGTGTGGGGGTATTTTCTCCGGGCGGAGAGCTTTTATAACGTGGCCACGAAGGAGACGGACTACGCCCGGCCGGGGGACGAGCTTCTGCATGAGAAGTCCCACGGGGAGAGCTTCCTTTCGGTGGTGCAGAGGTACATCCAGCCCAACGGGCTGTACCTTCTGGACGAGCCGGAGGCCGCTCTGTCCCCGCAGATGCAGCTGACGGTGCTGGCGGAGATTTGGGAGTGCGCCCAAAGAGGCGCGCAGTTCATCATCGCCACCCACTCGCCGGTCCTGCTGGGGATCCCGGACGCGGAGATCCTGTCCTTCGACGGAGGCGAGATCCACCCCTGCGCATACGAGAATACGCAGGTCTACCGGATCGTGAAGATGTTCGTCACGGATCGGGGAAGGATATTGAAGGATTTGCTGGAGGAGTAAAAATCGAAAGCGCGTTTTGAGGAGGCGGGGAGTGGCTTCCGGTAAGAAATATCTGATACTAATATCCAATTGAAAGGGGACACCGAGCGGCGAGGATTTTTTGCATCAGACGAGGAAGAACGCGCAGGGAATACTGTATGTATTTCCAAGCGGTCTGACGAAGTATGATGCAAAAAAGACCGTCACGAATGTCTCGTTTTAATTGGATATTAGTATGATACCAGCATTTAATAAAAATCTTTAATTCGGGGCGGCCTTTTTGCGCAATACCGCGTCAGGCGGCTTGACTATACATACAGTATTTTCTGCGCCGCTTTCCTTGTCTTGCGGAAAAAAAACCTCGCCGCTCGGTGCCTTGTTTTAATTGAATATCAGTATTAGTGCGTATGATACAAATCGCCATGCCGGCGCCGCACCGGCATGGCGATTTGTGTGGTAGCCTACGCCGATTGACGGTGCGCCGGGAGGCAAAAGCTCCGGGGGCGGAACGCGCGGCAAAAAACAGCCCCCCGGGGACCGCTTGGGTCCACGGGGGGCTGCGCGTTTTGAATCTTTGCCGTCTGACGGCAGACGGGTCATCTGGCCATCAGGTTGTAGAGCATGACCGCCGCCTCCGCTCTGGTGGAGGGGGCGCCGGGGAGGAAGCTGCCGTCCGGTCTGCCGGAGACGATGCCCATGCCCTGGGCCAGGGCGGCGTAGCCGTAGTAGGCTTCGGGGATGTCCTTATCGTCGGTGAAGTCGGTGCGGAAGATGCCCTTCAGGCGGGCCACGGGGCCGTAGCCGGAGGCGTCCATGATCAGCTTCAGCGTCTCCGCCCTGGTGAGCTTCGCGTTGTCGTTCCGCTCCTCGCGGGTGAGGATCCCCATACCGTAGGCCGTCTCATAGAGAACGTCGGTGGAGACACCGTCCGCGGGGTCGTAGATATATCCCTGGGTGCTGACCAGCAGCGTCACCAGATCCAGCTGTGTGAGCTCCTTCCCCGGATCAAAGAGGCCGCCTGTGAAGCCCACTCTGTACGCGCCCAGCGCCTCGATCTGCGCCTTCGCCCAGTGGCCGTCCAGATCGGTGTAGGTGAGTCTGTTCAGGCTCTTCCTTTCCATGGGATATACGGGCTCCGCCGTCTTGGCGTCGATGCCCAGGGGGGTCCTGTCCCGCTCCAGCTGATACCCCAGCGCCAGCTTATAGAGGTAGCCGATGCCCATGCCCTCTAAGGGCGCGTACTCCGGCTGGGAGAAGTCGATGGCGGCGGGGACGCGGATGTATTGGAGCTTCGCCTCGTATGTGGCAAGCCACGTGTCCACGGCCTCGTCGGCGGAGCGGAGGCCCTCGGCGCTGTCGAAGGTCACCTCATCGTTGAACCGCCTGGAGTAGTCGCTGACGGATCCGTCGGTGGCGTCGATCTCCACGTTCAGGCTGTTGTCCGGGAAGAAATAGCCGTTCTCCTTCTGGGCATAGGTGAAGCTGTAGAAGAAGGACCAGGCGCCCAGGAGGTCGTTGCTGTCATAGAGCTCGGTCTTGGCAAAACGGTCCGGCTCCTGGGTCTTCAGGAAGTCCTCCGCCTTCTTCCGGGCCTGTTCCACGGTGACGGACGTCTCCATGCCGTCGGGCAGACGGCCCGAGCTGTAGACCGACAGAAGCTCACCGGTGCGGGCGTTCAGGGTGACGTTCCGGCGCCAGGTGTAGTCCTCCACAAGCCTTCCGTACCGCAGGAAAGCGGTGACTTGGGGCTCCTCCCCCTCCACGGTGTCCCGGGCCACGGAGTAGGAGACGGCGGACAGGGTGTATTTGTCCAGTCCCAGGGCGGCGACGGCCCTGGCGGCGGCGTCCAGCTCCTCCCGGCTCTTCACGCCCTCCAGCTTGGCGATGCCCTCCTGCTCGGCGGGGGACAGGCCGGCCTCCGGCATCGCCTCATCTCCGGCGTCGGCGCTGTCGTTGGCGCTGTCGAAGCCCGGTATGCCCTTGTTGCTCTCGGACATCTCCTCGTAGATCTTCGTAAGGTCTACAAGCTCTCCGCTGACGCCGTCCACGTAGTATTCATCGCCCCAGTTGGGAAGCCAGCGCAGGACGGCCTTGGTCTCCGCGCCGTCCAGCACGTACTCCAGCCGCAGAGACAGAGTCTCCCGCAGGGCGGAGGCCGCCTTGTCCGCGTTGACAACCGGGGTGGGGGAGGGGATGCCTCCCATGACCGTCCCGGTCAGGTCGTCCCGGTAGAAGCGGGTGACCTCATTGTCGGAACAGCGGACGGTGACGGAGTAGGTCAGGCCCGCGCTGAGGCCGTTGACCAGGATCTCCCCGTTGAACCGGTAGGACGTGGTCCCGAGGCTCAGACGGGGCTCACTGTCGTCGGGCAGTACGGTCTCTCCCTCCGTCAGAACCTTCTTCAAAAACGTCTCGGCGGCGCTTTTGGCGCTGTCCCAGTCCCCCTCGGGGAAGGAGGGGGCGAAGCCCGACGCGGGGGTGGAGACGGTCCCGCCGTAGGCGTAATAGCTCAGGACCTTGCCGTCCTCGTCGGCGGTGACGGAGAGGCTCTCCCCCTCCTCGTTGTACCACTCCAGATCCCAGGCGGGAGCCAGGGGATTTTCTTCCAGATCTCCGTAGAAATTGGTGTACTTTTCGGTGTCCAGCCCCAGAGTTTCCTTGACCTGGGCTGTGACCTCGGCCAGCCTCTGATCGGCCGTCCCGTCCGCCAGGACAGGCACAGCCAGCGAGCAGACCGTCGCCAGAGCCGTCAAAAGGATAAGTATTTTTTTCATCGGGATCCCTCCTCTTTTTTCATCTCTGATTTTTGACCGGTCGGGACGTTCCCGGTGCCCCGACCGTGCCTTACACTATTATAGACGGAAAACAAAATCAAAAGTTTCACGAAAAAAGAATTTTTTTCAAAATAGTCTCCGCATATTCCCAAAACGGCCGTCCCTCACGCGCAAGGCAGTTCCACATAAAATGTGTTCCCGCCGGGCGCGCTCTCCGCCCAGATCTTCCCCCGGTGCTCGGCGACGATCTCCCGGGCGATGGCGAGCCCCAGGCCGTAGCTCTCGTTCATGGCTCTGGCCTTGTCCGCCCGGTAGAACCGCTTGAAGATGTCCTCCAGCTCCCGCTTCGACAGCGGCTCCCCGGGGGAGGCTACGGACAGGAGACAGTGCCGCCCCTGCCGCGAAAGCCTCACCCGCACCGTCCCCGGCGCGGCGGAGTACTTGAGGGCGTTGTCCAGCAATATCTCCACCGTCTGCCGCAGATGCTGGGGGCTGCCGCTCACGAAGATCCCCGGCTCCGCCGCCGAATCCAGCGTCAGCTCCCGCTCAAAGAACAGCGGTTCGAAGGGAAGGGCCGCGTCCTCTGTAAGGACCGACAGGTCAACCCGCTCGGCCCCCGTGCGGACGGCTCCGTTCTCCACCCGCGCCAGGTCCAGGAGGCTCCCCACCAGCCCCCGCATCTGCCGGGCCATGGTGAGGATGCTGTCCGCGTACTGGCCCCGGTCCGCCTCCGACGAGGCGGGGGAGCGCAGAAGCTCGGCGTTGGTCAAAATCACCGTCAGCGGCGTCTTCAGCTCGTGGGATGCGTCGGCCACGAACTGCTTCTGCTGTTCCCAGGCCTTCTCCACGGGCCGCACCGCCCATCGGGCCAGGAAGAGGCTGATGACGAAGAACGCCGCCAGACTCACCGCCCCGATCACCAGGCACGTGCGTATGAGGTTGGACAGCGTGCTCTCCTCACTGGACATATCCGCGAAGACCACGCACTCGCCCCACCGGCTCCGCCCGATGCAGTACCGGAAGCCGTACTCCTTCAGTACCCCCATCTCCTGCCCGTCCGCCCTGGCCGCGTCCAGAAGCTCCCACAGCGTCTCCTCGTCGGTCAGGTCGAAGTACCCGCCCACCGCCGCCAGGGACCCGCCGGGGCTCAGCTGGATCACGAAGTATGGGATCTGCACCTCGTCGAACTCCTCGCCGGGCCGGAGCATCCGGAAGGGCTCCGCCGCCACGGTCTTCAGCATCCGCTCGCTCTCCTGCTCCAGGTCCTGCCTGGTGATGCCGAAGACAAGCGCGAACATCACCAGGAGCACCGTCAGCACCAGGCCCATATTGATGAGGACAAATTTTGTCCTGAGCCTTCCGATCACGGCTCCTTCACCTCCAGATGGTACCCCAGCCGCCGCGCGGACACGATCTCCACATTGGACCCGATGGCCGCCAGCTTTTTGCGCAGAAATCCTACGTACACCTCCACGTGGTTTTCCACCGCGTTGGAGTCGTACCCCCAGACACGGGCCAGGATGGTCTCCTTGCTGAGATTCCGCTCGCCCGCCTGCATCAGCGCCCGCATCACGTCAAATTCCCGGGCCGACAGCCGCATCTCCCGCTCGCCCCGGATGAGGGTGGAGGAGCTCAGATCCAGCACCGTGTTCCCGGCACGCAGCTCGTCCACCTCATTCCCCTGCCGCCGCAGGAGGGCGTTGACACAGGCCAGCAGCTCCCGGGAGTCGAAGGGCTTCGTGAGGTAGTAGTCCGCCCCGGCGTTGAGCCCCGCGATCCGGTCCTCCAGCCCGCTCCGGGCCGTCAGCATCAAAATGGGCGTGGCGTTCCGCTTTGCCCGCACAGCCCGCGCCACCTCCAGCCCGTTCATCCCCGGCATCATCACATCCAGGATCAAAAGGTCGTAGACACCGGTGAGGGCGTAGTCCGTCCCGGTCTCCCCGTCGTACACCGCCTCCGCGTCAAACCCCTTGTCCTTCAAAAGCGCCGCCAGCGAGTTCGCCAGCAGCTTCTCATCCTCAATGATCAGTACCTTCATATCAATCACCTCTGCCTGTATCATACCACAGATTCCTGAAATGAAGCTGAAATATTTATATATTTTATCGTTCTGCGATGGCCCTGCTCCAGTCATAGGTGTCAAACCACGTCCTTTGACCCACGAAGCGCGCCCTCTCGGTCCTGAAACCGCCGCCGGAGAGCTCGTATCGGATGTCGAATGCCAGAAAGAGCGTCCGCCCCTCCCATTCGGCCTCCTGTGTTCCCCGGACGGCCTCGGCGCGCAGGATGCCGCCCCTCTCCAAAGAGCCCTCCACGAACCTTTCCGTCAATGCCTCGCTGTACTTGTCAAAGATAAAGGTCCCGTACCCCCCCCGGCGCAGGCCCCGGCGTCCCGGTCCGGCCGCCCCGGACAGCTCCGCTTCCGCCTCCGAAACGAGCTTTTTCGCTTTTTCACATGGGATAAATATGTGTTCTTCGCGATCTGGCACAGCCACACGGTCAGCTTGCGCCGCCCGTCGAACCGGTCCACGCGTTCATTGTCGCGCCGAACTTGCGTCATTATTTCGTCGGATTGCTATAAATATAGATCGCCTCGAAGTCCTCCACCGTCTCACCCCCTCACCCATATGACTCGCTGGGCGTTTCAAAAAATGTTTAAAATTTTCAGCGGCGGCATGGCGAAAAGCCAGGCCGCCGCTGTTCGGCGCATTGTCCAAAGCACTCGGGCTATCCCTCACGCGCCCCCCAGAAGGGGCTGGTCGTAGCGGAACAGCGTCTCGTTGAGCTGGAAGATGTCGTAGTTCCCGCACTGGATGAAGTACTCCACAATGATATCCGCGCAGCTTGCGTGGGTCAGGGTGTACCCGGCCCGGCCGATGAGGTCCCGTGTGCCGTCCAGGTCCAGCCGAAGGGCGAAGGCCAGAGCCAGGGCGGTGGACTTGGAGGGGCGGTAGCGGGGGTTGGAGCGGATCTTGGAGAAGAGCTTCCGGTCGATGTTGGCGGCCTTGTAAACATCGGCGTCACGTCTCCCGCTCTCGTCGATGAGCTTCAGGAGCGTCTCGGAGAACCCGGCGTCGGTGCGGCTCAGCATTTCCTCCAGCGAAGCGGCCTTCCGCGCCGGGCGGGGCGGGACGGACCGGGCGGCGTGTACGGGCGGGGCCGCCGTGACGTGCGCGCTGATGAAAGCGTCGGCTGTCCGCCCCGGCATTTCCGGCGGGGGAGAGGCGGGACGCGGAGCGCGGGAGTATGCCACGCCGAAGAGCCCTCCGCCGCCCGTGTAGCGCTTCGCGATGTACTCGGTCAGCTCCGACTCCAGATCCGGCCCCGGTCGCCGGTCCTCCGGCACGTAGATCGTGATGTCCGCATCCCAGGAGGCGAGGTAGATGCTGGCCGCCCGGACGGCTGTTTTCAGGGAGCGCTCCGCGCCGATCCCGACGTCCAGTCCGGCAAGATCCGTCTCCGCCTTTCTCCCCGGCCAGCGGGCCTCCCGCTGGAAGTATTTGAGATACGCATCCGTCAGCGCCCCGTCGTCCGCGCCGGGAGGGACCGCCGGGGCCCGGGAGCGGTCATGAGGCCCCCGGAGAAGCGTCAGCGGCATGGTTCACCCCCTGAGATAAGCCAGGATCTCGGCGGCGTTGGTGTCGGGCTTGGCCTTGGGGAAGACCTTCTCGATGATCCCGTCCGGCCCCACCACGAAGGTGGACCGCACCACGCCCATGGTCACCTTGCCGTAGTTCTTCTTCTCCTGCCAGACGCCGAACCCCTCGGTGGCCTGCCGCTCCGGGTCGGAGAGGAGGAGAAAGGGCAGATTGTTCTTCTCGGCGAACCGCACGTGGGACGCGACGGAATCCCGGCTGATGCCGATGACCGGCACGTCCAGCGTCCTGAAATCCTCATAGGCCGCCGCGAAGGCGCAGGCCTGGCGGGTGCACCCGGGCGTGGAGTCCTTGGGGTAGAAGTAGACCACCACCCGCTTTCCCGCGAAATCCGAAAGGGACACGCTGTTCCCGTCTTTGTCCGAAAGCGTGAACTCCGGCGCTCTCATTCCCTCTGTCAGCATGGCAAAGCCTCCTTGTATCTTTATGTGTTTATACATCATACCACAGGCGCTATAAAATGTCAAAGCCTTCCTTTTCGGTTCTTTGATTAAATATTCGGCGGAAGTTTAACAAACTTTAATCATTCAAACGTTGCTTTTTACGAACTTTTTTGCTATCATAGTGTGCGCTTCGCGGAATATACATTTTGCTGATACTGATTTGGAGTTGAGATCGATGAAAGCTTCCCCCGGACCGAGGGAATTTTGGAAAAACCTCCAAGCCCGTTCCGCCGCCGCGCTGGAGAAACACCCGGTGATCTACACCGTGGCCCTCTCCTTCGCCGTGACGCTCCTCATAGAGATGGCTTCCCGGCACTCGCCCTGGAAGGGGATCGTGTTCCTCTTCTGTCACCCCCTGCACTTCGCCGCCGGGATGTTCATCGTCCTGTCCACCGTCTCCCTGGCGCACCTTTTCAAAAAGCGCTCCTTCTGGATGACGCTCTTCGCCGGCCTCTGGCTGGCGGCGGGATCGGTGAACGCGGTGGTCCTGGCCTTCCGGGTCACGCCCTTCGGCGTGGTGGACGTGGCGGTTCTGCCCTCGGTGTTCACCATCTTCACCGTGTACCTGGAGATCTGGCAGGTGATCCTCCTGTTTCTCCTGCTGGCCGCCGCCGTCACCGGCCTTGTGTTCCTGTACATACACTCGGTCAGGCGCGCCGTCCACTGGCGTCTGGCGGCGGTGCTGATCTCCGCCTCCGTCCTGCTGGCGGTGGGAAGCTACAGCCTCACCGTGGTGGGCCACGAGGACACCCGGGAGGAGACATTCGCCAACATCGCCGACGCCTACTCCACCTACGGCTTCGTCTACTGCTTCACCACCGGCGCCTTTGACCAGGGGGTGTCCCGGCCCGACTTCTACTCCCGCTCCGCCGTCAACTGGCTGGTGGGCAATCTGAAGGAGGGGGAGGAGCCGGAGGTCCGGCCCAACATCCTCTTTGTCCAGCTGGAGTCCTTCTTCGACGTGGGGTACCTGGACGACGTGGAGTACGAGGAGAACCCCATCCCCAACTTCACCCACCTCCGGGATACCTGCTCCTCCGGCTTTCTGAAGGTCCCCTCCGTGGGCGCGGGCACCGCCAACACGGAGTTCGAGGTCCTGTCCGGCATGAGCCTGGACTTCCTGGGCCTGGGGGAGTACCCCTACAACACCATCCTCCGGGACCAGACCTGCGAGACGGTGGTCTGGGATCTGAAGACCCTGGGCTACACCGGCACCGCCGTCCACAACAACACCGCCATCTTTTACGGCCGCAACGAGGTCTTCTCCCAGCTGGGCTTCGACAGCTTCATCCCCATCGAGTATATGGACAACGTGGAATATAACCCCATCGGCTGGTGCAAGGACAGCGTCCTCACCCATGAGATCGTCAAGGCCCTGGACGCCACCCCCGGCCAGGACTTCGTCTTCACCATCACCGTCCAGGGCCACGGCAAGTACCAGCGGGGCGTGGACAGCGAGGACACCGAGGCGCTGAACGTCACCTGGGCCACGGACCCCGAGGAGGAGGACGCCTTCGGCTACTATATGTCACAGCTCTCCGAAACCGACGAATTCATCGGCGACCTGGTCCGCGCCCTCTCCCGCCGGGCGGAGCCCACGGTCCTGGTGCTCTACGGCGACCATCTTCCAAACTTCTCCATTGGCTCCGAGCAGCTTCGCAACGGCGACATCTTTGAGACGGAGTATGTCATCTGGTCCAATATGCGCCTGCCGGAGCGGGACGAGGACCTGTACGCCTACCAGCTCTACCCCCGGGTCCTGGCCGACCTTGGCATGAGCCCCGGCCTCATCACCCGCTACCACCAGCAGATGCGGGATACCGAGGACTATAAGGAGGGGCTCAATCTCCTGGAGTACGATATGCTCAACGGCGACTGGTACTGCGCCGGCGGCAAGCCGCCCTACACCGCCACGGACCTCCGCATGGGCGTGGACCGGGTAGTGATCACCGGCATCGCGGCGGGTGACACGGGCCTCGTCCACGTCTACGGCGACAACTTCACCGACTCCAGCGTCATCGCCCTGGACGGGGAAAATCTGGACACGGTCCGCGTGGCCCCCGGCGAGCTCATCGCTCCCGACGCGGCGGCGCTCACCGACCCCGATCAGTTCACCGACGGCGGCAGGACCGTCACCGTCCGCCAGGTCACCGCCGACGGCCTGACTCTCTCCGAGTCGGTGGGGCTGGTCGTCCTGAAGCCCCTGGCGCCCCGCGCGGAGGAAAGCATAAATATTCACGAGAATGCGGAATAATATTCACCCTCCGCCGGGCTCTTTTCCTGAGCCCTCCGCAAAATTACACAAAAACGGGGACCGGGACGCCGGTCCCTTCGTTTGTTTTACAAATTGAAATGGATAGATGAATAATCCTTGACTTTTCGGCAAAAAAGCCTCATAATTGGGGCATAAATTAATTTTTAAGGAGACTCTGCCATGTCTGAGAACACCGTCAAAAAGATCGCGCTGGCCTACTCCGGCGGACTTGATACATCCATCATCATCCCCTGGCTCAAGGAGAACTACCCGGGATGCGAGATCATCGCCGTCTGCGGCGACGTGGGACAGGGAAGCGAGACCGAGGGTCTGGAGGAGAAGGCCAAAAAGACCGGCGCCTCCAAGCTCTACATCGAGGACCTGACCGATGAGTTTTTGGATGATTTCATCATCCCCACCATGAAGGCCGGGGCCGTCTATGAGGACTACCTGCTGGGCACCTCCATGGCCCGCCCCGTCATCGCAAAGCGCCTGGCGGAGATCGCCCTCCAGGAGGGCTGCGACGCCATCGCCCACGGTTGCACCGGCAAGGGCAACGATCAGGTGCGCTTCGAGCTGACGCTCAAGCACTTCGCGCCGGGCCTGAAGATCATCGCCCCCTGGCGCGTCTGGGACATCCAGTCCCGTGAGGAGGAGATCGACTACGCCGAGGCACACAACGTCCCCCTGAAGATCAATCGGGAGACCAACTACTCCAAGGACAAGAATATGTGGCACCTCTCCCACGAGGGCCTGGACCTGGAGGACACCGGCAACGAGCCCCTCTACGAGAAGCCCGGCTTCCTGGAGCTGGGAGTTTCCCCCATCGACGCCCCCGACGCGCCCACCTACGTGGAGATCGAGTTTGACAAGGGCGTGCCCGTGGCCTTGGACGGGGAGAAGATGAGCGCCAAGGACATCATCTACAAGCTCAACGACCTGGGCGGCAAAAACGGCATCGGCCTTCTGGACATCGTGGAGAACCGCCTTGTGGGCATGAAGTGCCGGGGCGTCTACGAGACGCCGGGCGGCACCGTCCTCTACAAGGCCCATGAGTATCTGGAGACCGTGTGCCTCGACAAGATGACCCAGCATGAGAAGCAGCGCCTCAGTATCACCTTCGCCGAGCTTGTGTACAACGGGCAGTGGTTCACCCCCCTGCGGGAGGCCCTCTCCGCCTTCGTGGACAAGACCCAGGAGCGGGTCACGGGCAAGGTGAGACTGAAGCTCTACAAGGGCAACATCATCAAGGCCGGCGTGTGGAGCGACTGGAGCCTCTACTCCGACGAGCTGGCCACCTTTGGCGCCTCCGACTACGACCAGAAGGACTCCGAGGGCTTCATCAACCTCTTCGGCCTGCCCATCTCCGTCCAGGCCGCCGTGGACAAAAAGAACGGCATCAAATAAGATCCGGCATTTTCTCAAAGCGGAATTTCATTCACCAACTATTCACGGGCCGACAGAGACGTCGGCCCATGACCCTTTTATTTTGGAGGTACGCGCTATGCCCAAGCTCTGGTCAGGAATGACCTCCGGCACCATCGACGAGGCCGCCGAGGACTTCAACCGCTCCATCCGCGTGGACTCCCGCATGGTCCGGGAGGATATCGCGGGCTCCGTCGCCCACGCCAAAATGCTGGCGGCGCGGAATATCATATCCCCGGAGGACGCGGAGGCCATTGTCACGGGCCTTGAGGGGATCCTCAGAGACATCGACGCCGGGACGCTCCAAATCGACCCGGAGGCGGAGGACATCCACACCTTCGTGGAGCAGACGCTGACCGCCCGTGTGGGCGAGCCCGGCAAGCGCCTCCACACCGCCCGCAGCCGCAACGACCAGGTGGCCCTGGACACCCGTATGTACCTGCGGGGTCGGGTGGAGGCCACGGCGGCGCTTCTCAAAAACTTCATCCTCACCCTCTGCGACCGGGCGGAGGAGTCCCGCGCCATGGTCATGCCCGGGTACACCCACCTCCAGCGCGCCCAGCCCGTCACCATGGGCCACCACCTGATGGCCTACGCCCATATGGCGTGCCGGGACCTCACAAGACTCCGGGACGCCGCAAATCGCATGAACGTTTCGCCCATCGGCTGCTGCGCCCTGGCGGGCACCACCTACGACACCGACAGGCGGTATGAGGCGGACCTTCTGGGCTTCGACGCTGTGGCGGAGAACTCCCTGGACGGCGTCTCCGACCGGGACTTCTGCGTGGAGCTGGCCGCCGCCCTCAGCCTCATTATGACCCACCTCTCGCGCCTGTCCGAGGAGATCATCCTCTGGTCCAGCTGGGAGTTCAAATTCGTGCGTCTCTCGGACGCCTACTCCACCGGCTCCTCCATCATGCCCCAGAAGAAGAACCCGGACATGGCGGAGCTGACCCGGGGCAAGACGGGCAGGGTCTACGGGGACCTGATGGCGCTTCTCACTATGCTCAAGGGCCTGCCCCTTGCCTACAACAAGGATATGCAGGAGGACAAGGAGCTCATCTTCGACGCCTTTGACACCGTGGACGCCTGCCTCACCGTCACAGCCCCCATGGTGGGGAACATGACCTTCCTGCCCGACAGTATGCGCCGCGCCGCCGCCTCCGGCTTCATCAACGCCACGGACCTGGCCGACTTCCTGGTGGGGCGCGGGATGCCCTTCCGCACCGCCTACAAGCTAACCGGCGAACTGGTGGCCGAGTGTACCAAAAAAGGCACAACTTTAGAGGACTTGCCCTTGGAGGCGTACAGGGCCAAAAGCGAGCTCTTCGATGAAACATTATACGACGCCATCAACATCGAAAACTGCCTCAACCGCCGCACCTCCTACGGCGGCCCCGCACCGGAGAGCGTGGACCGGCAGATCGGGCGGATCAGGAGTATTCTGAAATGATCATTGCCCCCTTCCAAATCGCCCCGGAGCTTGCCGGGTATGTGCGCCGGGAAAGGAACTGACAAAATATGAAAATTTACATTGACGGCAGTGCCGGGACCACCGGACTGCAAATCTATGACAGACTGGCAAACCGGCGGGACCTGGAGCTTGTCATCCTCCCCGACGCCCTCCGCAAGGACTCCTCCGCCCGCAAAGAGGCCCTGAACAACTGCGATATCGCTTTCCTGTGTCTCCCCGACGACGCGGCCAGAGAGGCGGTCGCCATGATCGAGAACCCGGCGGTTCGCGTCATCGACGCCTCCACCGCCCACCGCACAGCCGACGGCTGGGCCTACGGTTTCCCGGAGCTGTCCGACGGGCACCGCGCCGCCGTCGAAAAGGGCAAACGAATCGCCAACCCCGGCTGCCACGCCACCGGCTTCATTGTCTCCGTCTACCCCCTCGTAAAGCTGGGCCTGGTCCCTGCCGACTACCCCTTTACCTGCTTCTCCCTCACCGGCTATTCCGGCGGCGGCAAAAAGATGATCGCGGACTACGAGTCCCCGGAGAAGCCCATAAACCTCAACGCCCCCCGCATCTACGGCCTCACCCAGGCCCACAAGCACCTGCCCGAGATGCAGAAGATCTGCGGCCTCACCCGGGCCCCCATCTTCGCGCCCATCGTGGACGACTACTATAAGGGCATGGCCACCACCGTCACCCTCCACTTTGACCTCCTGTCGGGCCGTCAGACGGCCAGGAGCGTCCGGGAGGCCTTGGACGATTATTACCAGTACCAGCGGCTCATCAACGTGGCCCCCTTGAACTGGGGCACCCCCATGATCGACGCCAACGCTTTCGCGGGCCGGGACGGTTTGATGCTCATCGTCTCCGGCAACGACACCCGCGTCACCGTCACCGCCCTCTTCGACAACCTGGGCAAGGGCGCCTCGGGAGCCGCGGTGCAGAACATGAATATCCTCATGGGTGTGGATGAGCTGACGGGGCTGAATCTTTGACGTGATTTTTCAGCCGTCCGAACGGACGGGGGGAATCTTCTTTTCTCTCTTTTGTTCCGCACGCGCGAAAGCGTGCTGCACGAAAGAGAGAAAAGAAGCAAAAGAGAGAAAACGCGGTTTTGGGCCCGGCGGTAGTCCGACCCTGGAGCTTCGTAACGCGGGTCGGCTTCCGCGTCCCGCGTCGATACGCCTGGGAGGAACCGTATCCGCGCGGTCCTTGGTCGAATAGGCTGACGCAGCACCTTCGCTTGGCCGCTTACACTGGCGGCGGTCGGAGGCTGGGTAGCTCTGTTTGGGGCCGCGCTTTGTGGGTGCGAGTCGTGGGGCCCGCCTTGGATGTGGAAGTCAACGGAGGTCGTTCGCCGCACGGGAAAAAGGTATTTCAAAATATCTTTTTCTTTGAAAAAATCATTTTGAAATGATTTTGAATTGCCTCAGCTTTGAATGAGTGCATTATAGCGTAAAGTGAAGCTATTAATACATGAAAATTAAGAGCAACCTAAACTATTCAAAAGTTTGCTCAATCCGCCCCTTCAACGGGACGCAAAGCGTCCCATACTATCCAATACTTTTCAAAATGAATTTGCCAACGGCAAAGATATTTTGAAAAACCTTTTTTAAAAAGTGCGACGTACCGCCCCGGACAACACACCGCCAAAAACGGGCCCCACGACTCGCACCCACAAAGCGCGGCCCCAAACAGAGCTACCCAACCTTCGACAATCACCAACGTAAGCGGCCAAGCGAAGGTGATACTCCAGCCAATTCAGTCTACGGACCGCGCGGCTATGGTTCCGCCCAGACCTTCCGACGCGCACCGCGGAAGCCGACCCGCGTTACGAAGCGCCAAGCCCGGACACCCGCCGCGCCCCAAGCCGTATTTTCTCTCTTTTGCTTCTTTTCCCTCTTTTGTGCAGTGGGCCAGCCGCCCACAGAACAAAAGAGAGAAAAGAAGAATCCCCCGCCGTCCATTGGGACGGAAACCCAATAAAGAAGAAGGATCCTCATGAACAATACCATAGTACAAATCCCCGGCGGCGTCTGCGCCGCCAAAGGCTTCACCGCCAACGGTATCCGCTGCGGCATAAAACCCACCTCCACAAAACGCGATCTTGCCCTCATCGTCAGTGAGAAGCGCTGCGCCGCCGCAGCCGTGTACACCGCGAATTTAGTCAAATCCGCCCCCATCCGGGTCACAAAGGCCCATCTTTCCGACGGCCACGCCCAGGCAGTCATCTGCAACTCCGGCAACGCCAATACCTGCAACGCCAATGGGCTGGAGATCGCCGAGGGCATGAGCGCCCTGGTGGAGCGGTACACCGGCATCCCGGCTGACGACGTGATCGTGGGTTCCACCGGCGTCATCGGCCAGCAGATGACCCTGACGCCCATGGAAAACGGTATGGCGGAGCTTGCCGCCGGTCTGGGGGAGCACTCGGACCTGGCCGTCAACGCCATCATGACCACCGACACCGTGCCCAAGGAGGTTGCCGTGGAGTTCGAGCTGTCTGGCGTCAAGTGCCGCCTCGGCGGCATCGCCAAGGGCTCCGGCATGATCCACCCCAACATGGCGACTATGCTGGTTTTCGTCACCTCCGATGTGGATATCACCCCGGAAATGCTTCAAAAGGCCGTCTCCGAGGACGTGAAGACCTCCTTCAATATGGTAAGCGTGGACGGCGACACCTCCACCAACGACACCTTCGCCGTGATGGCAAACGGCCTCGCGGGCAACCCCGTCATCGACCGGGAGGGGGAGGACTTCGACACATTTCGCAAGGCCCTCCACACCGTCACCGTGACGCTCTGCCGGGGCATCGCCAAGGACGGCGAGGGTGCCACGAAGCTGGTCACCTGCCTCCTCACCGGCGCGACGGACGAGAGCACCGCCCGGACGGTGGCCAAATCCGTCATATGCTCCAGCCTCACCAAGGCCGCCATGTTCGGCGCCGACGCCAACTGGGGCCGCGTCCTGTGCGCCATCGGCTACTCGGGCGCCCAGGTCGACGTGGACAAGGTGGACGTGAGCTTCCGGTCCAGGGCCGGTCAGGTGGACGTCTGCCGCGACGGCGCGGGCATCCCCTTCTCCGAGGAGGAGGCCAAGAAAGTGCTCCTGGAGGACGAGATCGACATCCTGGTGGACCTCAACTCCGGCGAAGCTTCCGCCGAGGCGTGGGGGTGCGACCTCACCTACGACTACGTGAAGATCAACGGCGACTACCGCACATAAGGTGAGAGAATGACCCAAAAGGAACGTATGCTGGCGGGCCTGCCCTACAAGGCGTGGTTGGACGGCCTCACCGAGGAGCGCGAAGCCTGCAAAAAGCTGATCTATGATTTCAACAATACAAAACCCGAAGACCGCCGCGCGGAGATCCCCGCGATTTTGAAAAAGCTTTTAGGCAAAACCGGCAAATCCGTGTGGATCGAGCCGCCCTTCCACTGCGATTACGGCTGGAACATCGAGGTCGGCGAAAACTTCAGCGCCAATTACAACCTGACGATCCTGGACGTGGGGAAGGTGACCATCGGCGACAACGTGATGATCGCCCCCAACGTCTCCCTGTACACCGCCGGTCACCCCATCCACCCGGCAAGCCGAGACTCCGGCTACGAGTACGGCATCCCCATCACCGTTGGCAACAACGTCTGGATCGGAGGCAGCGTCACCGTCCTCCCGGGCGTCACCATCGGCGACAACTGCGTCATCGGCGCGGGAAGCGTCGTCACCCGCGACATCCCCGAAAACTCCGTCGCCGCCGGAAACCCCTGCCGCATGATCCGAAAAATCACAGACGCGGACCGGGAGTATTACTTCAAGGACAGAAAATTCGACGTAAAAGATTATTAACCCCTTTTCAAAATGAATTTGCCAACGGCAAAGATATTTTGAAAAACCTTTTTTAAAAAGTGCGACGTACCGCCCCGGATGACACATACTCCAAAACGGGCCCCACAACAAGCATCCACAAAGCGCGGCCCCAAACAGAGATACCCAACCTCCGACAATCACCAGCGTAAGCGGCCAAGCGAAGTTGATACTCCAGCCAATTCAGTCTACGGACCGCGCGGCTATGGTTCCGCCCAGACCTTCCGACGCGCACCGCAGAAGCCGACCCGCGTTACGAAGCGCCAAGCCCGGACACCCGCCGCGCCCCAAGCCGCATTTTCTCTCTTTTGTGCAGTGGGCCAGCCGCTCACAGAACAAAAGAGAGAAAAGAAGACTCTCCCCTCCGGCACTTCTGCCGGACAATCAGATCAAACCCCGTCGGTAAGACACCCCCGGAAATCAAAAAGGAGGCTCCTTTTTATGGATCTCAGAGACCATGCCCTCCGGGCGCAAACATTGACAGAAGCTCTTCCCTACATACAGAAATACGCCGGAAAGATCATCCTCATCAAGTACGGCGGCAATGCCATGACGGACGAGACATTGAAAAAATACGTCATGGGCGACATTGTCCTTCTCTCCATGATCGGCATCAAGGTGGTGGTGGTCCACGGCGGCGGCCCGGAGATCTCCGATATGCTGAAAAAGACCGGCAAGAAGTCGGAGTTCGTGGGCGGCCTTCGCGTCACGGACCCGGAAACCATGGACATCGTCCAGATGGTCCTGGCCGGGAAGGTCAACAAGGACCTGGTGAACCTGGTGGAGCTCTCCGGCGGCCGCGCCATCGGCATCTCCGGCGTGGACGGCCACATGATCAAGGCCACCCAGCTGGACCCGGCCCTGGGGGCCGTGGGGGAGATCCAGGACGTGGACGTGAAGCCCATCACGGACCTTCTGGACATGGGCTACATCCCCATCGTCTCCACCGTGGGGTGCGACCCCCAGGGGAATCTCTACAACATCAACGCCGACACCGCCGCCGCCCGCATCGCCGGGAAGCTGGGGGCGGAGTCCATGCTGACCATGACGGACATCGAGGGGCTACTGCGGGACAAGAGCGACCCGGACACCCTGATCCGCCGCCTGTCCGTCTCCGATGTGCCGGAGCTCACCGCCGCCGGGGTCATCTCCGGGGGCATGATCCCCAAGATCCAGTGCTGCGTGGAGGCCATCCGCCGGGGCGTCAAAAAGGTCTTCATCATCGACGGACGCCTGCCCCACTCCATCCTGATGGAGCTGCTCACCAACGCGGGCATCGGCACCATGTTCACAGCGTGAGGTAAAAATTATGGACAATACGGATATCAAATCTCTGGATAAACAGTTTGTTGCCAACACCTACGGCCGGGCCGACGTGGTCTTCACCCACGGCTCCGGCGCGGAGGTCTATGACAGTGAGGGCCGCCGGTACATCGACCTGGGCGCCGGCATCGCCGTCAATGCGTTCGGTGTTGCCGATCCCGTGTGGGCGGCGGCGGTAACGGAGCAGATCGGGCGGCTCCAGCATATGTCCAACCTTTACTACACGGAGCCCTGTGTAAAATTGGCAAAGCTTTTGTGCGAGAAAACCGGCTTCAAGAAGGTATTCTTCGGCAATTCCGGCGCGGAGGCCAACGAGTGCGCCATCAAGACCGCCCGGAAGTGGGCCTTCGACAAATTCGGGGACTTCTCCCACAGCACCATCATCACCTTGAAAAACAGCTTCCACGGCCGGACCGTCACCACCCTGTCCGCCACGGGACAGGATGCTTTCCACACCAAATTCGGCCCCTTTACCCCCGGCTTCGTCCACGCCAGCGCCCAAGATGCCTCCGAGGTCCGCGCCTTCGCGGGGCGGGGGAACTGCTGCGCCGTGATGCTCGAGCTTATCCAGGGCGAGGGCGGCGTTGTGCCGCTGACACGGGAGTACGTGAATGAGGTGGTACAGATCGCGAGGGAGCACGACCTTCTGCTCATCGTGGACGAGGTGCAGACCGGCAACGGCCGCACCGGGACCTTGTATACATATGAACAATTCGGATTTATGCCGGACATCGTATCCACCGCCAAGGGCTTGGGCGGCGGACTGCCCCTGGGCGCCTGCCTGCTGGGAGAGCGCGTGGAACACACCCTGGGCGCCGGGGACCACGGCTCCACCTTCGGCGGCAATCCCGTAAGCTGCGCCGGGGCGATTTCTATTATCGAACGCATCGACAATGAGCTCCTGGCGGACGTGCGCCGCAAGGGAGAGTACATCAAAAATGAGCTCACGGGCGCTCCCGGCGTCCGGAGCGTCACCGGCATGGGCCTCATGGTGGGCATCCTGACGGATAAGCCCGCGGGGGAGGTGGCGAAGGCGGCCCTGCGGCGCGGCGTGGTGGTGCTCACCGCCCACGAGAAGGTCCGGCTGGTGCCGCCGCTGACCGTAACAGACGAACAATTGGCCGAGGCCATTAAAATACTCAAAGAGGTGATAGGAGAATGAAGCATTTACTCAAATTGGGCGACCTTTCCAAAGAGGAAATATTGGACCTGCTGGGGCTGGCCGACCAGCTCAAGTTCGAGCGCAAGAACAACATCCCCCACCCCATCCTGACGGGGAAGACCCTTGGCATGATCTTCCAGAAGTCCTCCACCCGCACCCGCGTCTCCTTCGAGGCGGGTATGTACCAGCTGGGCGGCAACGCGCTGTTTCTGAGCTCCCGGGACCTGCAGATTGGCCGGGGCGAGCCGGTGCAGGACACCGCAAGGGTGCTCAGCCGGTATCTCGACGCCATCATGATCCGCACCTACGAGCAGGCGGAGGTGGAGGCGCTGGCAAAATACGGCTCCATTCCCATCATCAACGGCCTCACCGACTACGCACACCCCTGCCAGGTGCTGGCGGATCTCCAGACCATCCGGGAGTACAAGGGCACGTTGGCTGGCCGGAAGCTTGCCTTCATCGGCGACGGCAACAATATGGCAAACTCCCTCATCGTGGGCGGCATCAAGACCGGCATGAGCGTGGCCATCGGCTGCCCCCACGGATACGAGCCGGACGCGGACATCGTCAAATGGGCCCATGAGAACGGGGACCTGACTATCACCGACGACATCTACGCCGCCGCGAAGGACGCGGACGCGGTGTACACCGACGTGTGGGCCTCCATGGGCATGGAGGACGAGGCGGAAAAGCGCCGCCGCGACTTCGCCGGATACTGCGTGGACATGAAGCTGATGGCAGAGGCCAAGCCCGACGCCATCGTCCTCCACTGCCTCCCGGCCCACCGGGGCGAGGAGATCACCGACGAGGTCATCGAGCACTACGCCGACTCCATCTTCGACGAGGCCGAAAACCGCCTCCACGCCCAGAAGGCCGTCCTGGTCCGCGTCATGAAGGGCTGATTCGCCATCCGCGTCCATGACTTTTTCCCCGGTTTGATGTAGAATAATCTTAAATTCACAGGGGAGGGAAGACTTATGGACCAGGAAAAGACAGGAAAATTTATTGCACAGCTCAGACGCGAGCGGGGCCTCACCCAGGAGCGGCTGGGCGAGCGCCTGGGCGTCACCAACAAGACCGTGTCCCGGTGGGAAACCGCCCTTTCACTTAGTTAAGGATATGAGTGTGTATTTTTCCGTCCGTCAGTCAATTTTACCGACGAAGCGGTAGTAAATCTCGATCTCCTGCTCCCGCAGACCGTTTGCATCTTTCGTCGCCTCATGTACCACGATTTTTTCAATCAAGGTGTTCAGAAGCTCGGCGGTCAGCTCTGTGGGGTGGGAGTATTGTTTTATCAGAGCGATCCATTTCTCAGCGTCGGATGCCGTTTGCCGCTCGGTTGCAAGCTCTGCTTTGAGGCGGTCAATCTTGTCTAGCAGCTCGCTTTGCTCGGCTTGGTACTTTTGAGACAGCATATTGAAGTTGTAGCCAGTAATGCGCTCAGCAGACCAGTCCTCGTACATCTTGGCAAAAAGCCTGTCCACCTCTGCTTTGCGCTTCTCAGCCTTTGCAAGCTCCGAAGCCTGTTTCTTCGTTTGCGCGGCGCGTCCCTTGTAACCGGTTTTCAAGAGTCTCTCCAAAAGCTGTTCCTCGCCTATCTCCGCCTGTCCCGCCCAATACTGGATTCTCGTCAGCACATAGGCGTAAAGGGTATCATAGCGGACATAATGGGCGGTGCAGCGTCCGCCGTTTTTGCCAAGCTGCCGGTAATTCGTACAGTTGAAATAGCTGAACGGACGACTGTTTCCTCGGTTTGTCCCGAAGCTCATTGACCATCCGCAGTCTGCACAGCGCACAAGCCCGGCAAAAATCTGTGTAGTCGCGTCCTTCATCTGCCTGCGCCGTCCGGCGATCTGCTCCTGCACCTGATTGAATACGTCCTTTGAGATGATCGCCTCATGGGTGTTTTCTACCCGGAACCATTCCTCCTGCGGCTTGCGTATCCGCCTCTTGTTCTTGTAGGAGATATTGGTTTCCCTGTTGTGAATGCTGTTCCCGATGTAGGTTTCGTCCTTTAGGATGGACTTCACCTGAGCTATCGTCCATGCGTAGGATTTTTCCTCCGGCGCTCCGGCATAGATGTTGGC
>CANQKZ010000011.1 GCA_947624585.1 uncultured Oscillospiraceae bacterium
GCGCACCGCCTTTGTGTTGATGGGAGTAGTATAACATATTTTGTGGGTTTTGTCGATTTGATTTGTTCAGAGGTTCCCTAATATTCAATTAAAACGAGACACCGAGCGGCGAGGATTTTTCGTGTCAAAGGAAGGCGGCGCCGGGAATACTGTATGTATTTCCAAGCCGCGTGACGAAGCCGGACGTGAAAAAGGCCGTCGCGAATGTCTTATTTTGATTGGATATTAGTATGAAGCCCTATAATCAAAGGGTGGAGACCGTTCAGCGGTGCCACTATCTTTCGATTTCTTTACCGCACACCGGGGTCGCAGCCCCAAACCCACAGCGTGAGCCGTCTGATTGCCGCAGACGGCTCACTTTTTATTCCTGTCGTGCAGGTGAAACGACGCTGGCAATGGCGCCGACGGCGCCAAGGAGCTCCAACATAGTCATCAAAGTGATATATACCATTCCCCGCCCCGTTTGAAAGGAACGGCGGCCTCCAGGCCGGGAAAACCCAACCCATCCCCTCGCGGGGAAACCCATGAATTTTATAAGTTATCTGTTGATATTTGTCAAATAATACAATTTTGAAAATACCTCATAAACCCGTGCGGCGTACAACCTCCGTTGACCTCCGCACTCAAAACGGGCCCCACAACAACCTCCACCGTAGCGCGGCCCCAAACAGAGCTACCCACCTATCAACCACCGCCCGCGTAAGCGGCCAAGCGAAGTTGATGCAGAAACCAATTAAGTCTACGGACCGCGCGGCTATGGTTCCACCCAGACCCACCGGCACGCCACCGCGGAAGCCGACCCGCGTTACGAAGCGCCGGACCCGGATTACCGCCGGCCCCCCACCGGCCTTTTCTCTCTTTTGCTTCTTTTCTCTCTTTTGTGCAGTGGCATTTCTCCGCCAGGTCACAAAAGAGAGAAAAGAAGGTACCCCCGTCCGTTCGGACGGCCCCCGATAAAAGCCCCCCGGCTCAAAGGACCCGCCGGATTCAAAGCTCTTCGTCCAAAATCTCCCCCCGCGCCACCAGCGTGGTGGGCCCGGTGAGCAGTATGTCATGTGCGCTCCCGCCCTCCACCGTCACGGTGACATACAGCGTCCCGCCGGGCATGGTGATTCTGGTGTTCACCCCGGACACCAGCCCCCGCAGGGTCAGCGCCGTGACGGTGGAGCCGCAGCCGGTGCCGCAGGCCAGGGTGAAGTCCTCCACCCCCCGTTCGAAGGTCCGGGCGTCCACGCTGTTTTCCCCGTCCACCCGGCAGAAGGTAACGTTGGCGCCCCGGGGAAAGCCCTTATAAAACCGGATCTCCCGGCAAATCTCCCGAAGCTCGTCCTCCGGGATCTCCCGCCACCCATCGCACAGCACCACGCAGTGGGGGATGCCGGGGTCCCCCAGCTCCAGGTAGGAGCAGTCATACAGCACCCCCCGCGCCTCCACCTGGCGGCGCCGGTCGATGACCGTGGGATCGTTGAGACGGACGGTATACATCCGCTCCGAGACCTTTTTCCCGGTGACAAGCCCGGCGGTGGTCTCGATCCTCACCTCGCCGCCCCGGCCGAAGCCCCGCTCCACGGCGCACCGGGAGACGCACCGGGCCCCGTTGCCGCACATCTCGCCCACGGATCCGTCGGAGTTGAAAAACGCCATGCGCACGTCCCCGTCCCCACGGGGCGGCTCCAGCACCATCAGCCCGTCGGCGCCGATGGACAGCCGCCGGTGGCAGAGCCGGGCCGCCAGCCGGGCATAGTCGCCGGGGTCCACGGACCCGTCCAGATTCTCGATCAGTATGAAGTCGTTCCCGGCTCCCTGTATTTTCGTAAAGCGCATGGTGAACCTCCTTGAAGACATTCCGAAAAAAAGCCGCCGGGGCCTCGACCTCGACGGCTTTTTTATCCCTATCTCACCTTGTCCCGTCCGGGGCGTTGTGGGCTCCGCGATAGTCGCGGAAGTGGACGCACCCCACGGGGCAGACCTCCTGGCAGTGGCCGCAGTCGATACACTTATCATAATCGATTTGTGAAAGATTGTCAACCACCGTTATGGCCTTCGCGGGGCACTCCCGCTCGCACTTTTTACACCCGATGCACCCCTTGACGCACTCCTTCCGGGTGGCCGCGCCCTTCTCATGGTTGGAGCAACCCACGATGACACGCTCCACGTCGGGCATGAGGCTGATGACCTTGTTGGGGCAGGTCTTCACGCACATGCCGCAGCCGATGCAGGCCCTGAAGTTGACCCGCGCCAGCCCGTCCACCACGCGGATGGCGTGCTCCGGGCACACCGCCTCGCAGTCGCCCAGTCCAATGCACCCGTAGACGCAGGCGCCGGGGCCGCCGTAGAGGAGCTTCGCCGCCGCGCAGGAGGAGAGGCCCTGGTACTGCTGCTTGTTCTTCACGGTGTTGCAGTCGCCGGAGCAGTGGACGATGGCCACCTGCTCCACCACGTCGGCAAACTCCGCGCCCGTGGCCGCCGCCAGGGCCTTCGCCACCGCGTCGCCGCCCGCGACGCACTTGTTGATGGCCTCCTCGGAGCCCTCCGCCAGGGCCGTGGCGTAGCCGTCGCACCCGGCGTAGCCGCAGGCGCCGCAGTTGGCGCCGGGCAGGCACTCCCGGATCTTGGGGAATTTCTCGTCCACGGGCACATACATGAACTTGGACGCCAGCACCAGCAGGACGCCGCACACAAGCCCGATGGCCGCCAGGACCCATACAGCATTCAGTATCGTCATTTTCCCGCCTCCTCTCAGCCGCCGAACATATTCTCGGCCATGCCGGTGAAGCCCATGAAGGTCATGCTGGTGAAGGCCGCCGCGATAAGAGAGATGGGCAGGCCCTCAAAGCACTTGGGGGGCTTTGCCCGCTCCAGGCTCTTGCGCACGCCGCAGAAGAGGATCAGCGCCACGGAGAATCCGAGACCGGCGGAGAACCCGGAGACGCAGGACTCCAGGAAGTTGTAGCTCTCGTCGATGTTCAGGATGGTGACCGCCAGCACCGCGCAGTTGGTGGTGATCAGCGGCAGATACACGCCCAGCGCCTTGTAGAGGGGCGGCATATACTTCTTCAGCGTGATCTCCACCAGCTGCACCAGGGCCGCGATGACCAGAATGAAGATGATGGTCCGCATGAACTCCAGCCCAAAGGCCACCATCAGCGTGTTGTAGATGACCCAGGTGACGGCGGAGGCCAGCGTCATGACGAAGATGACGGCGCCGGACATACCGATGCAGGAGCTAAATTTCTGGGAGACGCCCAAAAACGGGCAGATGCCCAAAAACTGGACCAGAACGTAGTTTTCGGTGAAAACGAGAGTGAAAAGAATGAGGAAGATCTTACTCATTTGGCCTCAGCCTCCTTCCTGTCGCCGCAGTCCGAGCGGCAGGCGGCGCAGTTGCCGTCACAGCCCATCTTGGGCTCGAATTTCTTGCCGTGTTTCGCCATGCAGTAGACCAGGATGGCGATGGCGCACCCGAAGAGGAAGAACCCGCCGGGGGCCTGGGTCAGGATGCCCAGTTGGAACCCCTCGGGGATGATGCGGATGCCGAACAGCGTCCCCGCGCCGAAGAGCTCCCGGATGACGGACATTCCGGTGATGACCATGGTGTACCCGATGCCCATGCCCAGCCCGTCAAAGAAGCTGTCGGCCACAGAGCGCTTGCTGGCAAACATTTCCGCCCTGCCCAGGACGATGCAGTTTACCACAATGAGGGAGAGGAACACGCCCAGGGAGTCGTAGAGGGATTTGAGATACGCCTCCATCACCATCTCCACCAGCGTCACGAAGGTGGCGATGACCACGATGTAACAGGGGATGCGCACCTTGGAGGGGATGATGTTCCGCAGAAGCGAGATGACCACGTTGGAGCACACCAGCACGAAGGTCAGCGCCGCGCCCATGCCGAGGCCCCCGGACACGGAGACGGAAACCGCCAGCACCGAGCAGCACCCCAGGGCCAGGATGAGAACAGGGTTCTCTTTGAAAATGCCGTTTAAGAGGATCTTCATCTTATCCTTCATTTAATTCGCCCCCTTTATGGAATCGAAGGCCTCCAGGATGGCCGTGACGCCCGTGCGGACGGCGGTGCTGGAGTAGGTGGCGTTGGTGATGGTGTCCACGCCCGCCGCCGTGCCGGAAAGGCCCATGTAGTTCTGGAGGTAGTTGTCCTGCCCGGCCTTTGTGCCCACGTTGGGCGTTTCACTGCTCACGTTGGCGGAGATGCCCACCACCCTGCCGTCGTTGTCGAGCCCTACGGTGACGGTGACGGTGCCGCCGTAGCCCTTGTACCCGGCGGTGGCCACGTATCCCGCGCCGCCGTCGTCCCGGAAGGCGGAGTCCACGCCGTCGATGGCGGAGACATCGAGCTCCGTGAAGGTGCCGGAACCCGGGAGAACCGCCTGACGGGTGTGCTCGGCCTCGACGCGCTCGTTCTCCTCCACGATGGGGGCCGTCACGGAATTTGTGAAGGCCAGCAGGAAGGAGACGACGACGCAGATGACCACCAGGACCAGAGCGGGCTTTATGTACTCGCTGAAAGCTTCTTTACTCATTTTGCCTCAACACCTCCAAAGGGCTTGGGGGCCGTCAGGTCGTTGATGTACGGCACCACAAGGTTCATGAGAAGTATGGAGAAGGTGACCGCCCCGGCGGAGCTGGCGAATGTGCGCATCATGGCGGTGAGAAGTCCGCACCCCAGGCCGAAGACCAGCTTGCCGAGATTTGTGGTGGGGCTGGTCACGTAATCCGTCGCCATGAAGATGGCGCCCAGCAGGAGGCCGCCGGAGAACACCGCCAGCACCGGCTGGGAGGAGCCGAAGATCCACCCGAACACCAGCGTGGAGCCCAGGTAGGCCAGCGGGATGATGGGCTTGATGACCTTCCGGACGCACAGATACACCCCGCCCGCGATGAGCGCTATGGCGCAGGTCTCGCCCAGGACGCCCCCGTGGGTGCCCAGAAGGAGCCGCCCGAAGTAGTCCCAATTGAGCTCGCCCGCCCGGATGGCCGCCAGGGGCGTGGCGGAGGACAGGGCGTCCACCCGGCCCGCCGTCACGGAGGGGAACTGGTAATTTGTCATGTCTCCGGTGAAGGAGAAGAACATGACCACCCTGCCCACCAGAGCCGGGTTCACAAAATTGCATCCGATACCCCCGAAGAGCATCTTGACGCAGACGATGGCCACGATGTCGCCCACGATCAACTCCCACACCGGCATGGACGCGGGCACGTTGAAGGCCAACAGGACGCCGGTGACCACGGCGGACAGATCCCCCACCGTGACGGGCTTTTTCATGAGCCTCTCCCAGATGTACTCGCAGGCCACGCAGGCCGCCGCCGACACCGCCGTCAGCAGGATGGAGCGCCAGCCGAAGAGGATGACCGACGCGATGAAGGCCGGACACAGGGCGATGAGCACGTCCAGCATGATGTTCTGTGTGGTGCGGGGCCCTCTCAGGTGGGGCGACACGCTGACTCTCAGTTCGTTCATTTTACCGCCGCCTCCTTTCCGGCTTTCTCCCGGGCCTTTTTGGCCTTCTCCTCGGCCTCCGCCTTCTTTTTGGCGTTGTCCGCCATAATGAGGCCCTTGGCCAGCTTGTTGGTCTGCACCAGCATCCGCTTGGCGGGGCACGCGAAGGAGCAGCAGCCGCACTCCATACACAGATTTGCGTGGAGCGCGCGGAGCTTATCCACGTCCCGCCTGTTGTAGGCCGCCTCGATGGCGGCGGGCATCAGGTTCAGCGGGCAGGCGTCCACGCACCGGCCGCAGCGGATACAGGCCGTGGGCTCGGGCAGGACCGCGTCCTTTTCACCGAGCGCCAGGATGGCGTTGGTGTTCTTCATCACCGGGAATTCCGTGTTGGGCACCGCGATACCCATCATGGGCCCGCCGTAGAGCACCTTCCGGGGCTCCTCCCTGAATCCGCCGCAGAAGTCGAAGAGCGACTGCATGGAGGCGCCGATGGGCGCGATGACGTTCCGGGGCTCCTTCACCGCCGACCCGTCCACCGTGACCACCTTCTCCACAAGGGGCATACCCGTGGCGACGTATTTGGCGATGGCGGCGAGGGTGGTGCAGTTGATGACGATGGCCCCCGCGTCCAGAGGCAGCTTGCCCTCGGGCACGATCCGTCCCGTGGTGTTGTAGATCAGCACCTTCTCGCCGCCCTGGGGGTAGAGGGGCGGCAGGGCCTTGACCTCCACGTTTTTCAGCTTGGCGGCCATATCGGACATGGTCTTCACGCACTGGGGTTTGTTGTTCTCGATGCCGATGATGACCCGGGGGACCTGCATATACTTCTGCAAAAGCTCGATGCCCTGGCGGATCCAGTCCGCGTCGTCCAGCATGGTCCGGGTGTCGCTCGTCACGTAGGGTTCGCACTCGGCGCCGTTGATGATGACGGCCTCCACCTGCTTTAAGTCCTTGACGCTGAGCTTCACCGCCGTGGGGAAGCCCGCGCCGCCCAGTCCCACCACGCCGCTGTCCCGGACGGCGTTGAGGAACGACGCGAGATCGGTGACATCGGGCGGGGCCAGCGTCTCCAGGACCTGCTGCTCCCCGTCGGCCTCGATGGTGACAGCCTTCATGAACCGCCCGGTGGACATGAGCATATCGTCGATCTTTTTGACCTTGCCCGAGACGCTGGCGTACACGGGCGAAGAGACGAATCCGCCGGGGGCGGCGATGAGCTGACCCACCTTCACCGTTTCGCCGACCTTCACCGTGGGAACAGCCGGAGCGCCGATGTGCATGGACATCGGTATGGTCACCGACGCCGGCACCGGCATCCGCACGGGGGCGCACCCCGCCGTGTTCTTCCTGTGGGGAACGTGGGCGCCATGAAGCTTGGGTAAATTCACATTCCTTCCCTCCAATTCCTTTTCCATTTTAGCCTTCATCAAATTTATCATTTGATTTTTTACAGTATATCACAACAGTTCCCTTCTCCGCAATGAAGAATCAGGACTTTTTTATGGTTTTTTCGTCTTTTTGCCCGTCCGGGGCGGTCAAGATTGATAATCTTTTAACATTTTGATTAAAACAGGAGGATTTTCCACAAACCGGAAGGCCCCCGCCCTCACACGGGGGACAACAATTTTTTGATTCGCTCTTGTATCTTCCCGCTGTTTTTGATATAATACTTGTTTATATGAGATACTACCGCGGTACAGAGGAAAACAGACAAACAGGAGAACGAAGCTGTGTATGACAGATGGAATGTAAAGGGATATGACCGGGCGGCGGCGGTGGCGCTGACGCGCCGGGGGGTGAACCCCATGGCGGCGGTGCTGCTGGCCTCCCGTGGGATCACGGAGCCGGGGGAGCTCTCGGAGTATATGTCGGAGGATCTGTCCCTGCTGTCGGACCCCCTGACCTTCCGGGACATGGAAAAGGCCCGGGACCGGGTGCGGGCCGCCATCCGGGTCGGCGAGCACGTGGCGGTGTACGGCGACTACGACGTGGACGGCATCACCTCCAGCTGCCTTGTGGCCGACTATCTGAGGAACCGGGGCATCCGGTGTGACATATACATACCCCAGAGGCTGGAGGAGGGCTACGGCGTCAAGTCCGCCGCCCTCGACACCGTGAAAAGCTGGGGGGCCAGCCTTGTGATCACCGTGGACTGCGGCATCACCGCCATGGAGGAGGCCCGTCACGCCCGTGAGATCGGCCTGGACCTGGTGATCACCGACCACCACCAGTGTGGGGAGGAGCTGCCGGACAGCCTGGCGGCGGTGGACCCCAAGCGGCCCGACTGCCCCTCCGTCTCCAAGAATCTGGCGGGGGTGGGCGTGGCCTTCAAGCTCATCTGCGCCGTGGAAGGGCCCGGCAGCGAGGAGCGCCTTTTGCGCAAATACGGGGATCTGGTGGCCACCGGCACCGTCGCCGACGTGATGCCCGTCACCGGCGAGAACCGGGTACTCATCAAGCGGGGCCTCCGGCAGCTCCGGGACGGGGGGCGTCCCGGCTTTACAGAGCTGCGGGCCGCCTCGGGGCTGGACGCCCGGACCCCCACGGTGTCCAACGTGGGCTTTGCCATCGCCCCCCGCATCAACGCGGCGGGCCGCCTGGGCTCCACCGCCACCGCCGTGGAGCTTCTGCTGACATCCGACAGACGCCGCGCCTCGGTGCTGGCCGACGAGCTGTGCGCCCTCAACCGGGAGCGCCAGCGGATCGAGAGCGATATGTTCCGCCAGGCCCTGCGGATGATGGAGGACTTCCCCGACCGGACGCGCCCCATCGTCCTGGCCTCCGGCACCTGGCATCAGGGCGTCTGCGGCATTGTGGCAAGCCGCATCTCCGAAAAGTTCAACGTCCCCGCCATCATGATCTGCGTCCGGGACGGCGTGGGCCGGGGCTCCTGCCGGAGCGTGGAGGGCTTCAACCTGTACGACGCCCTGACCCGGTGCAGGGACGTGCTCCTGGGCTACGGCGGCCACGAGATGGCGGCGGGCCTGACGGTGCGGGAGGAGCGGATCGACGAGCTCCGTCAGGCTCTCGCGGAGTGCTACGCCTCCGTCAAGACGCCGGAGCGGGTCCTGCCCGTGGATTTCGAGGTGATCAAGCCCGAGCTTCTCACCATCCAGAACGTGGAGGCTCTGGACACCCTGGAGCCCTACGGCGCCGGGAACCCCACGCCGGTGCTGTGTATGCGGGACGTGGCCGTGGAAAACCTGGTGGGCCTTTCAGAGGGCAAGCATACCAAGCTCTGGGTCAACAAGAGCGGGCGGGTCTTCGAGGCCCTCTTCTTCTCCAAGCGCCCGGAGGAGCTGGGCGTCCGGGTGGGAGGCCGCGCCGACATCGCCTTCTCCCCCCAGATCAACGACTTCCGGGGCCGCCGCACCGTCCAGCTGAGTTTGCTGGATCTGCGGCTTCTGTGATTTGACAATCTCTCCCACAGGTGGATAAAAATATGGATAATTCAGACATTGACCGTGTAAACCAAAACATACCGGAACCCCCGTCCCCGGAGCCGGCCCCGGCGGAGGAACAGCCCGTCCCGGACGTGAACGCCCTCTGTGAGGAGCAGTACGTCCGGCTGGAGGCGTCCATCCACCAGAGCACCCAGATCCGGAGCACCGAGCGCATCCGGGCGGCCTACGAGTTCGCCCGGGAGGCCCACGGGATGCAGCTGCGCAAGGACGGAAGCCCCTACATCACCCACCCCCTGGCCGCCGCCGTCATCGTGGCGGAGATGGGCCTGGACGAGGAGTCCGTCATGGCCGCGCTCCTCCACGATGTCATTGAGGACACCCCCGTGACCCACGAGGACGTGGCCCGCCGCTTCGGCGAGGACGTGGCCGCCATCGTGGAGGGCGTCACGAAGCTGACCAAGATCCGCTACACCTCCAAGGAGGAAGAGCAGGTGGAGAACCTGCGGAAGATGCTCCTGGCCATGGCCAGGGACATCCGGGTGGTCCTCATCAAGATGGCCGACCGCCTCCACAATATGCGCACCATGGAGTACCAGTCCGCCCCCAAGCAGCTGGAGAAATCCCGGGAGACCATGGAGATCTACGCCCCCATCGCCCACAGGCTGGGGATGCAGAAGATCAAGCTGGAGCTGGAGGACCTGTCGCTTCTTTACCTGGACCCCGTGGGCTACCACGAGATCGAGACGGCCCTCCGGGAGCGGGAGGAGAAGAACGCCGGATTCATGGAGCGCACCGAGGCCGCCATCCGCCGGAGGATGGACGAGGCGGGCATCACCTGCGGCGTCCAGTCCCGGACCAAGGACATCTACTCCATCTACCGCAAAATGTTCGGAAAGTCCATGGAATTTGACGAGATCATGGACATCTACGCCTTCCGCGTCATCGTGGACGACATCGCCGACTGCTACAACGTCTTAGGGTGCATCCACGAGCTCTACAAGCCCGTCCCCGGAAGGTTCAAGGACTACATCGGCACGCCGAAGCCCAATATGTACCAGTCCCTCCACACCACCGTCATCGGCACCGAGGGCATCCCCTTCGAGGTGCAGATCCGCACCTGGGAGATGCACCGCACCGCCGAGTACGGCATCGCCGCCCACTGGAAATATAAGGACGGCATCCAGGGGAGAGGGGACGAGGAGAAATTTGCCTGGATCCGAAACCTGCTGGAGACTCAGGAGGACTCCGACGCCCAGGATTTCATCTCCAACCTGAAGGTGGATATGTTTGCCGACGAGGTATTCGTCTTCACCCCCCACGGGGACGTGAAGAGCCTGCCCGCCGGGGCCACGCCCATCGACTTCGCCTACTCCATCCACTCCGCCATCGGCAACCGGATGACCTGCGCCAAGGTCAACGGGCGCATCGTGCCCTTCTCCCACGTCCTGCAAAACGGCGACGTGGTGGAGGTCATCACCTCCAGCACCTCTCGGGGACCCAGCCGGGACTGGCTCACCCTGGTCAAATCCTCCGAGGCCCGCAACAAGATCCGCCAGTGGTTCAAGCGGGAGCGGCGGGAGGAGAACATCGTCACCGGCCGCGCCGCCTTCGAGGCGGAGATGCGCCGCCAGGCGGTGCCCCTGACCGTTTTGAGCGACGAGCGCGCCCTGCCCCGCATCCTGGAGCGGATCTCCGTCACGGCCCTGGACGATATGTACGCCTCCATCGGCTACGGGGGGCTGTCCGCCCAGAAGACGGTCAACAACATCAAGGACGAAATGCGCCTCATCGAGCGCACCGCCAAAAAGCAGGGCCTGAACCCGGTGTGGGCCAGCCAGGATCTGAAAAACGCCAAGGCCGTCAACGGCATCATCGTGGAGGGCATCGACAATTGCCTTGTCAAATTCTCCCATTGCTGTATGCCCGTGCCGGGGGACGAGATCGTGGGCTTCATCACCCGGGGCTACGGCGTCTCCATCCACCGCACGGACTGCAAGAATTACGCGTCCTCCGCCGAGCGGGAGAGCGAGCGGGACCGCTGGATCAAAGTCCGCTGGTCGCCGGGGGAGGAGGACCTGTACCAGACCTCCATCGCCATCTCCGCCGCCGACCGGGACGGGCTCGTTATGGACATCGCCACCGTCCTCAGCTCCCTGAAGGTCAAGGTGGACGCCCTCACCGCCCGCAACGGGCCCGGGGGGACCGCCAACATCTATATCACCATCCGGGTACACGATAAGGCGGAGCTGGGGATCGCTATGGCGAAGATCATGAATGTCAGAAATGTAAAAGAGGTCAAGAGGCAGGGGACTTGATCGGCTGGCCGCCGGGGCATTTATCGGGGTTCCGTCCGATCGGACGGGGGGTCTTCTTTTCTCTCTTTTGTTCCGTGGGCGGTGTGCCCACTGCACAAAAGAGAGAAAAGAAGCAAAAGAGAGAAAAGGCCGGTGTTGGGGGTTGGCGGTGACTTTTGGGCTGGCGCTTCGTAACGCGAGGCGGCTTCCGCGTTCCGTGTCTGTACGCCTGGGTGGAACCATAGCCGCGCGGGGGGAAGACTTAATTGGTTTCTGCTTCAGCTTCGCTTGGCCGCTTACGTTGGAGGTTGTTGATAGGTGGGCGGCTCTGTTTGGGGCCGCGCTTGGTGGGCGGTTGGTGGGGGGCCCGTTTTTGGGTGTGTGTCGTTTGGGGTGGTGCGTCGCTCTTTTTAAAAAAGGATTTTCAAAATATCTTTCCTGCGGAAATTCATTTTGAAAAAGATTTGGGAGCGGTTTGCGTCCCCTTAATTTCAGGAAGATTTCCTTAATTTCAAACGAAAATCCTTAATTTCAAAGAAAATTCCTTGATTTCAAAGCCCCCCAAACCCGGAAACCCTTGCGGCGCAAGGGGTTTGCCCTTAATTTCAAAATTTCAGGCGTTTTGGGGCTTTTAAAACGGTTACAAAGTTGTAACCATTCAAACTGACGGGATTCCGGCGTGAAACTGAATACCGGGGGCGGATCACCCGGCGGAGGGTATTTAATGAGAGGACCGGGCCAGGGAGCGGTGCGGCCGGAACTTTACACCTGGGACTTCAACAAGGGGGCCATAGCCATGTATCGGGCCATGGACATGACGCCCCGGCGATATGTGTTTGGAAAGAAGCTTTGATTCGTGTTCGCCTTTAACGGAAAGTGAAGTGATTTGGTTTATGGACTCTTTGCAAATATGCTCATGTAAAACGAGTCCTTCCGCGAATTTGTGTTCAAAACCCGAGAAACGCGTATCGGTCGGAACTCCCGGCGGGGGATATTCTCATTTGTGTTCCCGAAGTATCAGAGGCGTGGCTGGAGTGAATATTTACCCAACCGATCACCTTATCCATTCATTCGAAATGATGCGCGCGATATCTTTGGGGATATTTGTTAACGCTGTTCGCAAAAAATCCGGAACAAGATCGATGTATTGCAATTCATCCGATGACCGCGTTAGTTGATGCTTTGTTTACCTGTACTCCTTCGCCAATGGTGAAAAAACAGTCAAATCATCGTGCTTTATGACGGGCAGTTGGTTGTTTTTGACCGGAAACATAACGTCGAATTGGGACTTGTTTCTTAAAAACGCCAAAACCTCCGGCTTTCTGACAGTACGCCGCCCCCCCTTTGCGGCCCGAGTGTTTCCCGTGTCAGTTTGAATGGTTACAAAGTTGTAACCGTTTTAAAAGCCCCAAAACGGCTGAAATTTTGAAATTAAGGGCAAACTCCTTGCGCCGCAAGGGTTTCCGGGTTTAGGGGGCTTTGAAATTAAGGATTTTCGTTTGAAATTAAGGAAATTTTCTTGAAATTAAGCGGGAGATTTTGAAATGAAGGGGTGCGTGGACCGCTCCCAAATCTTTTCAAAATGAATTTCCGAAGGAAAAATATTTTGAAAATCCTTTTTTAAAAAGAGCGACGTACCACCCCAAACGACACACCCCCAAAAACGGGCCCCACACCCCCCGCCCACCAAGCGCGGCCCCAAACAGAGCCGCCCACCTATCAACCCCCACCAACGTAAGCGGCCAAGCGAAGTTGATGCTCCAACCAATTAAGTCTTCCCCCCGCGCGGCTATGGTTCCACCCAGACGTACAGACACGCCACCGCGGAAGCCGACCCGCGTTACGAAGCGCCAACCCAAAAGTCACCGCCAACCCCAACACCGGCCTTTTCTCTCTTTTGCTTCTTTTCTCTCTTTTGTGCAGCACGCTTTCTCGCGTGCGGAACAAAAGAGAGAAAAGAAGACCCTCCCCCGTCCCTTCGGACGGAAACCGATCCTCCCCCGGCATATTTGCCGGAATCAAACAAAAGGAGCCTTTGCAAAACCATGCGCGCAGTCGTCACAAGAGTAACCTCCGCCTCCGTAGAAATCAACGGAGAGATCACCGCACAAATCGAAAAGGGCTTTCTTGTCCTTCTCGGCATCCACAGAGACGACACCGCCCAGGCGGCGGTAAAGCTTGCCGACCGCGTCTGCGGCCTGCGCGTCTTCGAGGACGATCGGGGGAAAATGAACCTGAACCTGGCCGCCGCCGGAGGGAGCATCCTCTGTGTCTCCCAGTTCACGCTGTTCGCCGACACCCGATCCCGCCGTCCCGGCTTCACCGAGGCCGCCCGCCCCGAGATCGCGGTACCGCTCTACGAGCTCTTCATGGACGAGTGCCGCAAACGGGGCTTTGAGGTCCGGCACGGTCAATTCGGCGCCGACATGAAGGTGGCCTCCGTCAACGACGGGCCGGTGACCGTCCTGTTCGACACCAATCAATAGCGATCACACACAATGCAAAATTATGAAGGGGAATCGAATATGCTCATCAAATGTCTGCCTGTCGGCCATATCGAGGCCAACTGCTACATCGTCACGGACGAGAGGACGCTGGAGTGCGCCGTCATCGACCCGGGCGACGAGTTCAACACCATCATGGACTACATCGAGGACACAAAGCTCAAGCCCCGGGCCATCTTCCTGACCCACGGGCACTACGACCACACCGGCGCGGCGGCGGCCCTCTCGGAGGAGACCGGCGCGCCCATCTTCATCCACCGGGCCGATGTCACCGACGCCCCCGGCGAGTCCTACCGCTACCGCGCCCCGGAGGGGACCAGGTTCTGGTCCGACGGGGACACCGTCACCGTGGGTTCCCTGCGCTTCCGGGTGCTGGAGACGCCGGGCCACTCCCCCGGGTCCGTCACCCTTAAGTGCCAGGACGTGCTCTTCACCGGCGACACCCTCTTTGAGAGCTCCTGCGGCAGGACCGACCTGCCCGGCGGGAACATGGACGACCTGATGGCGTCCCTCAAGCGTCTGGGGGACATCCCCGGAAATTACGAGGTCTATCCCGGCCACATGGACCCCACCACACTGGACATCGAGAAGGCCACAAACTACTACATGAGGGTTGCCAGGGGATTATGAAACTCTATTTATTGGGCCACGACTACCGCTACGCCGTGGAGCAGATCATGCTGGCCCTGTTCCCCGCCCAGCGTCCCGAGTACCCGGAGACAGAACCGGAGCCGGGGGACGACTACGCCCGCGTGGAGCTTGTCCGCGGGGACGCCGCCTCCGCCCGCGTGAAGCTCCGCGTGGACGGGCGCGAGGCACAGGCGGAGGAGACGGGGGATATCACTAAATTTTCCCAAAAGCAGAGCCGGGACCGGGAGGCACAGCGGATCCTCAAGCTGGCCTTCTACCACGCGGCCATGGAGCTTGTGGAGGAGAGGCCCGTCTGGGGCGCCCTCACCGGCATCCGGCCGGGGACCATCATGACGCGGCTTCTGGAGAAGGGGATTTCCGATCCGGAGGCGCTGGAGCGTTTTCAGCGGGAGTACTTCGTCTCCCCGGAGCGGGCGGCGCTGTGCCTGGACACGGCGAAGGCGTCGCTGAGGGTGGAGCGGGAGCTTCGGGAGCGGGACATCGCCCTCTACGTGGGCATCCCCTTCTGCCCCACCCGGTGCGCCTACTGCTCCTTCGTCTCCCAGAGCGTGGAGAAGTCCATGAAGAGCATCCCCGCGTTCCTGGAGGCGCTGCACAGGGAGATCCGGGAGACAGCCGCCGTGGCGAGGGCCCTTCAGCTGCGGCCCGTGGCGGTCTACATCGGCGGCGGCACGCCCACCACCCTGTCGGCGGAACAGTTGACGGCGCTTCTGGGGTGGCTTTCGGAGGAATTTGACCTGTCCGCCGTGCGGGAGTTCTGCGTGGAGGCGGGGCGGCCCGACACCGTCACGGCGGAAAAGCTCCGGGCCCTCCGGGGCGTCACACGGATCAGCGTCAACCCCCAGTCCATGTGCGACGAGGTGCTGGCCGCCATCGGCCGCCGCCACACGGCGGAGGACATCCGAACGGCCTACGCCCTGACCCGGGAGAACACCGCATGCCAGATCAACATGGACCTGATCGCGGGCCTCCCCGCCGACACGCCGGAGCGATTCGCCGAGACTCTGGACGAGGTCATTGCCCTGGGGCCGGAGAACGTCACCGTCCACACCCTGGCCCTGAAAAAGGGCTCGAAGATCACGGAGGAGGACACCGCCCGCCCCGGCAAGGCCCAGGTGGCGCGGATGCTGGACGGCGCCCAGGCGAAGCTCCGCCGGGCCGGGTACAGGCCCTTCTACCTCTACCGCCAGAAGTTCATGTCCGGGGGCTTTGAAAACGTGGGCTGGGCGAAGGGGGGGTGCGAGAGCCTCTACAACATCCTCATCATGGAGGAGCTGTGTACCGTCCTTGCCATGGGCGGCGGCGGGTCCACCAAGCTCGTGGACCGGAGGACCGGGCGCATCGAGCGGATCTTCGACCCGAAATTCCCCAAGGAATACATTGAAAACATGGACCGCATCGCGGCGGGCAAGGCAAAGATCGCCGCGTTTTATCAGGAGACGAAGGGAGAGACGTAAATGGCATACGACATCGAGAGGATCAACCGCCGTGTCCGCCGAGACCCGGAAAGCTTTGTGGCGGAGTCCGACAGCGCCTATTTTGCCCGGGTTAAAAGCGCCGCCGACGCCATCTGTGAGAACCTGCACACCTGCCACATCGTGCTTCTGTCCGGCCCCTCCGGCGCGGGCAAGACCACCACGGCCAAAAACATCGAGACGGAGCTGGAGCGCCGGGGCATCAACACCCACACCATCTCCATGGACAACTACTTCAACACCCTGGACCCGCGCACCTGCCCCAGGACGCCGGAGGGGGAGATCGACTTCGAGTCCCCCAAGCTCATGGACATGGACCTGCTTAACGAGCACTTCGCCGCCCTGGACGCGGGGAAGGAGATCAAGGTCCCCTACTTCATGTTCACCCGCCAGAAAAGGTCCGTCAGCCAGTTCACCCTTCTGAAGCTGGCGCCCAACGAGGTGGCCATCTTCGAGGGCATCCACGCCCTCAACGACGACATCACCGACAGGAACCCCGGCGCCTTCGGTCTCTACATCGCCGCCACGTCGGAGATCACCTTCCCCGACGGCGCCGTGTTCAAGCCCGAGTGGGTGCGCCTCGTGCGCCGTGTGGTCCGGGACAACAACTTCCGGGGCGCCGACGCGGAGTATACCCTGTCCCTGTGGGCCAACGTGATGCGCGGCGAGCGGGAGCACATCACCCCCTACATCCCCAAGGCACGGCTGCGCCTGGACTCGTCCCTGGAGTACGAAATGAGCGTCCTGGCCCCCCAGGCCCTCCCCCTGATGCGCGACCTCACCGCCGGAAAACCCGGTTTCGAGGAGGTCCGTCAGATCCTCCCCCTCCTGGAGCGCTTCGAGCCCCTGGACGAGAAGTACGTCCCCCCCACCTCCCTCCTGCGCGAGTTCATCGGCGGCGGGGTGTACAGGTACTAATACTGATATCCAATCAAAGCAAGACATTTGCGACGGCCTTTTCTTGCGCGAAAATCCCCGCCGCCCGGTTAAAGCTTTTTATCAAACATCCGTATCCTATCCGTATAAGACGCATCAGGCGGGCGATCCGGCGACCGTTCACCCGATGCGTACTTTTATGCTGATATTCAATCAAAGTCATACTGATATTCAATAAAAATATTTAATTCGCGCCGGTCTTTCTCGCGTCAGGCATCAAGAGACGGCTCGGAAATACATACGATTCCGGCTTCCCTTCCTCGCTTGACATGAAAAATCCTCGCCGCTCGGTGTCTTCTTTTAATCGGACATTAGTATAAACTGCATTAAAAATCCTGATGATTCCGTAAAAGCCCCCGCCCGGGGCGCGTTTATGCCGTCTGTTTCCGAAGATATACGGCGGGCGCGGGGCGGTTTCATTTCTGAAAATCTCTTGTCACGGGTGTCGGAATCTGCTATAATGTATACAAGTGTGCGTACACATATCGAATCGAGGGGAGGGACAAGCTTGCCCGGTGAATTTGTGCTCCGCGAGGGCGGGGATATCTCCATATTGCAGGAGGCTGTGACGAAGCTTCTGGGACTTGCCAGCGGCGACGCGGCGCTTTTGTATATCTATATCCTGTCCCGGGGCGGCCACTACGACCCGGCCGACGCCGCCCAGGCCATCCACCGGTCCCAGCTCCAGGTGGAGAACGCCATGGAGGCCCTGGAGAGGCTGGAGCTGGTGGCCTCCCGCGCCGAAAAGGCCCGGCCCCCGGAGCGTCCGGGGCCCTCCGACGAGAGGCCCCAATACACCATCGAGGACGTGCGGCGGGTGATCGAGTACGACCCCTCCTTCAGGGCGCTGGTCCCGGAGGTGCAGATGGCTCTGGGAGGGTATCTCTCCTCCGAGGGACTGATGAAGCTTCTGAACATCTACGACAACCTGAAGCTCAGCTCCGAGGTGATCCTCACCCTGGTCAACTGGTGCTGTGTCCGGTATGAGGAGAAGGCGGGACCGGGGCACAAGCCCTCCATGCGATGGGTCGAGCGGGAGGCGTACGTCTGGGAGCGGGAGGGCATCCTCTCCGTCCAGGCCGCCGAGGACTATATGCGGCGGCAGGACGCCCTGAGAAGCGGCGAGCGGGAGATGGCCGCCGCCATGGGCATCCTGGGGCGGGCGCTGACCACCACGGAGAAGCGGTACATAGACTCCTGGCTGGACCTGGGGCTGACGCCCGACGCCGCCGCCATCGCCTACGACAGGACGGTGGTGAAGACGGGGAAGCTGACCTGGAGATATATGGAATCCATTGTCCGCAGCTGGCACTCCAAGGGCATCCACACCGCCCGGGAGGTGGAGGAGAAGGACGCGGCGCCAACGCCGGGAGGTCCCCGGAAGCGCCGGGAGGCCGCGCCGCCCCCGGAGACCACCGCCAGCGAGTATGAGCAGATGCAGGCCACGCTTCGGGCGCTGAGAGGGGAGGACGACTCATGAGCCTTGACGGAAGGATCCTGGCGCAGGCCAGGGATATATTGGAAAAGCGCCGCCGGGAGAACGAGGCGGCCCTGGCCCGCCGCCGGGAGAGCGTCTACGCCCGGAATCCCCGCCTGCGGCGGATCGACGACGCTCTGCGGGACTCCATGCTGTCGGCCATGAAGGCGGCCCTCAGCGGAGGGGACGCCCGGGAGGCGCTGGCCGCCGTGAAGGAGGAGAATCTGGGGCTCCAGGAGCAGAGGACGCTGGAGCTTACAAGGATGGGGCTCCCCATGGACTATCTGGACGAGAAGTATATGTGCCCCGACTGCCACGACACCGGGGCGCGGGGCACGGAGCTCTGCCACTGCCTCATGGACATCTACCGGCAGGAGCAGGCCCGGGACCTGTCGGCCCTTCTGAAGGTGGGGGAGGAGACCTTCGACACCTTCAATCTCGGCTACTACCCCGACACCGTGAACCCCGCCACGGGCCATTCCCCCCGTCAGGTGATGGAGGTGGCCTATGAGACGTGTCTGATGTACGCCCGGAAATTCTCTCTGGACACCTCCCTGAACCTCTTCCTCTCCGGGCCTCCGGGGCTGGGGAAGACGTTCCTCTCCGCCTGCATCGCCCGGGAGGTTGCCGCCAAGGGGTACAGCGTGGTCTATGAGACGGCGGTAGACGCCCTCTCCAAATACGAGGCCGAGCGGTTTGGCCGTGGGGACGCGGAGGCGCTGCGGGCGGATATCCGAAGGATGGAGACCTGCGACCTGCTGATCCTGGACGACCTGGGCACCGAATATCCCACGGTCTTTTCCGTCACCGCCCTCTACGCCCTCATAAACGCCCGGCTCATTGGCCGGAGGAGGACCGTCATCAACTCCAACCTGACCCCCGGCGACCTGGAGAAGCGGTACAACCCCGCCATCATGTCCCGGATCAACGGCGAGTTCCGGCTGGTCAAATTCGAGGGCGGCGACATACGCCGTCTGCTCCGGGACACCAGGTTTACAAAACGGCCGGACAGATAATTCGACCGGATTCGACCGAAACCCGTTTGTCCACACCCCTCCCCTGTGGAAAATGCCCTTGACCAGCGGGGTTTTACACATTTTCCACAGAGTTTTCCACAATTCTTATGTCAACATGGGGAAATTCGCGCGGGTGGCGTGGGTGACATAACAACACGGAAGCGGCGGGTCCCGGCGGACACGCGAAGATAAGGGAACCTCTGAATAAATCGACGGGCCGAGATCGGTGAGCAAATTGTTTTGCCGGATCAATGCAAAAACACAGGCATACTTTGTGTATTCAAATTTTTTGACAAAATATGCCGTCAGGATGGGCGCGGCGATTTGTTCAGAGGTTCCGTAAGGGAGGCGCGGGATGCTTTCAATTTTACACATCGAAAATATAGCCGTGGTGGAGCGGGCGGACATCGAGTTCGGGCCGGGGCTCAACGTGCTCACCGGCGAGACGGGCGCGGGCAAGTCCATCGTCATCGACTCGCTGGAGGCGTCCCTGGGCTGGCGGACCAGCCGGGAGATCGTGCGCACCGGGGCCAAGTCCGCCCTGGTGACCGCCACCTTCACGGGGGCGGATGTCACGGACTGGTGCCGGGACAACGGGGTGGAGTACGACGGCGAGCTGGTGCTGACCCGGCGCATCGGCGAGGACGGGAAGAGCGCCTGCCGGGTCAACGGCCTGCCCATCTCCGCCGTCCAGCTGCGGGAGCTGGGTCTGCGGCTCATCGACATCCACGGCCAGGGGGACGGGCAGCGGCTCACCAACGAGCGCTGGCACCTGAGCTACCTGGACGGGTTCGGGGGGCTTGCGGAGGACCTGGCGGAGTACAGAAAGGCGTATGACACCATGAAGGCGCTCCGGGACGAGATCGAGGCGCTGACCCTGGACGAGGGCGAGCGGGAACGGCGGGTGGACATCCTGGAGTTCCAGATCAAGGAGATCGAGCGGGCCAAGCCCGTGCCCGGGGAGTACGACGAGAAGCTGCGGCGGCGGGATTTCCTCAAGTCCGCCGGGAAGCTCTCCGACGCGGTGCGGGACGCCAACGCCTGTCTCATGGGCTCGGAGCGGTCGGACGGGGCGGTGAGCCTCATCGAGTCCGCCGCCGGGACAATTTCCTACGCCCTCCGGTGGTCGGAGGAGCTGGCGGGGCTCTCCCGGAAGCTGACGGATCTGCGGTACGCCGCCGAGGACGCGGCGGAGGACCTGCGGGAGATCCGGGAGAGGCTGGAGTTCTCCCCGGAGGAGCTGGACGAGCTGGATGCGCGGCTGGATGTTCTCAAGCGCGTCATGCGCAAGTACGGTGGCAGCGAGGAGGCGGCGCTGGAGACGCTGGAGCGGGCCAAACGGGAGCTGGACGAGATCGAGTTCTCCGACGAGAAGATCAAAAAATTAGAGGTGAAGCTGGGCTCCGCCGAGAAGACGGCGCGGAATCTGGCAAAAAATCTCACCGAGAAGCGGCGGCGGGCGGCGGAGGCGCTGTCCGGGGCCATCGACCGGGAGCTTCAGAATCTCAGCATGGCGGGGGCGTCCTTCAAGGTGGATCTGAAGCCCCGGGAGCTGGGGCCGGAGGGGGCGGACGAGGTCCGTTTCCTGATGGCGGCCAACGCCGGGGAGAGCTTCGGACGCATCGTCAAGGTGGCCTCCGGCGGCGAGCTTTCGCGGATCATGCTGGCTATGAAGACGGTGCTGTCCCGGGCGGACGCGGTGGAGGCCATGGTGTTCGACGAGATCGACACCGGCGTTTCGGGCATCGCGGCCCAGCGGGTGGCGGAGAAGCTGGCGGAGATCGGCAGGAGCAAGCAGGTCATCTGTGTCACCCACCTTCCGCAGATCGCCGCCATGGCCGACGAGCACTTCTCCATCGCCAAGACGGTGGAGGGGGGGCGGACCTTCACCCGGGTGACGAAGCTGGAGTCCCGGGGCCGCCAGGGCGAGATCGCCCGCCTCACCGGCGGGGACAACGTGACGAAGACGACGCTGATGGCCGCCGCCGAGCAGCTGGAGGCGGCGAAAAAATACAAGGAGGGGATCGGTCAATGAAGAAGATCAGATTGGGCAAAACGGAGCTTATGGTCACACGCACCGCCTTCGGGGCGCTGCCCGTGCAGAGGCGGTCCAAGGAGGACGGGGCGCGGCTCCTGCGGATGGCCTTCGATGCCGGGATCAACTATTTCGACACCGCCAACGCCTACTCCGACTCCGAGGAGAAGATCGGGATGGGCCTCTCCGACGTGCGGCGGGACATCGTGCTCTCCACCAAGAGCGGCGGGAACGACTACGCCACCGTCAAGCAACACATCGAGATGAGCCTGGAGCGGATGAGGACCGACTACATCGACATCCTCCAGTTCCACAACCCCGCCGTCCTCCCCGACCCGGCGGACCCGGACGGGCCCTACGCCGCCGCGGCGGAGGCGAAGAGGAAGGGGTACGTGCGCCACATCGGCATCACCAACCACCGGCTCAGCGTGGCCCACGCGGCCATCGACAGCGGCAATTTCGAGACGCTCCAGTTCCCCTTCAGCTATCTGGCCGGGGAGCGGGACCTGGAGCTGGTGCGCAAGTGCCGCGAGCACGACATGGGCTTCATCGCCATGAAGGGGCTGGCCGGGGGACTTCTCACCAACGTGACCCTGTGCCGGGCGTTCATGAACGAGTTCGACAATGTGGTGCCCATCTGGGGCATCCAATTTGAGGAGGAGCTGCGCCAGTGGGTGGAGGCGGAGGAGGCCGAGCCCCGCATGACGCCGGAGCTGTGGGAGGAGCTCCGGCGGGAGAAGAAGGCCCTGGCCGGGTCCTTCTGCCGGGGATGCGGGTACTGTCTGCCGTGCCCCGCGAACATCGAGATCTTCACCATGGCCCGCCTCGATATGCTCCTCCTGCGCTCCCCCTGGCAGCAGTACATGACCGACGCGTTCCACGAGAAGGCCATGCGGATGGCGGACTGCATCCACTGCCGCGCCTGCGCCGGCCGCTGCCCCTACGGGCTGGACACCCCGGCGCTCATCGAATACAATCTCAGGAACTACGAGAAGTTCTACGCGGAGCACAAGTGAGACGTTTCCGCAATAAAGGACAGCGCTCCCCCCGTGGCGGCAGGTTTCCTGCGGTCACGGGGGGAGCGGTTTTTTGTGTTTTTCTCCCGCCTGTCAGAACTGGATGGGCTCGGGTCCCTCGGGCTCGCGGCGGATGAGCTCGTTGTAGAAGACGGCGGCGGACAGGTTGATGTAGGGGGTCAGGTAGACGTTCAGCAAGGGCACGCCCAGGAGGATGACGACGATGTTGGCGGCCACGTACCAGAAGAAGAAGGAGAAACGGAGCTTGAAGAGGCGCCACTTGTGGCCCCGCATCAGCCGGGCGGACTCCCGCATACACTGGACGGCGCCCTTGTCCGGGTCGTCCAGCAGGATGAAGATGGCCTGGGAGAACATCATGGAGAAGATGAAGCCGGGGATGACGAAGAACATGGCGCCCAGGCCCACGGCGAGGGCCGACAGGACGTTGATGGCTATGGTCTTGAAGGTCATCTTGAAGCCGTGCATCAAAAAGCCCACGTTCGTGTCCTGATTGCGGCTCTCAAAGAGGATGTGATGCATATAGCCCGCCGACAGGGGCATGGCGATCAGGGACACCAGCACTGACAGGATCGGTCCCACGACCCCCCTTTCGGCCAGGAACTCCGACAGGGAGGGCATGGCGGCGTAGATCTGGTCCAGCACCTTCTCCATGGCATCCGGCGTCAGGGCCGCCTGGAGCTGGGAGGTGTAGGTCCCCACCAGCTCCATGATCCGGCGGCTGTAGGCGTTGTAGCCGGAAAGCTCGCTGGAGAAGAAGTTGATGACCGTGTCCGCCACGATGTACACCGCCGCGATCAGCAAAATCGGCATGAGGCGGTCGCGGAGCCTGGACTTGGCCCGGCGTTTCAGCTCGCTTGAGGAGGTATACATAGGTCTCTGCCCCTTTCGTCACAAATTGTTGACCACTTTTTTGTAGATGCGCTTTAGGAGGATCAGGGAGACGGTGAGACTCACCGCCTCGGCGATGGGGAAGCACCACCACACGGCGTCCAGGTCGAATATCTTGGAGAACACGTAGGCCACCGGCAGGAGCACCACCACCTGGCGCAGGAAGGAGACGATGGCGGAGTAGACGCCGTTGCCCAGGGCCTGGAAGACGCTCCCGATGACGATGCTGGCCCCGCAGATGAGGAAGTGGATGGAGATGCGCCGCAGGGCGGGAACGCCGATCTGAAGCATATAGTCGGAGGCGTCAAAGAAGCCCAGGAGCTTGTCCGGGAAGATCTGGAAGATCAGGAACCCGGTTACCGTGATGCACTCGGCGAAGAGGATGCTGAGCTTGACGCACCGGTCGATCCTGTCCCGGCTTTTTGCGCCGTAGTTGTAGGCGATGATGGGCACCATCCCGGCGTTCAGGCCGAAGACGGGCATACACACGAAGGACTGGACCTTGAAGTAGGCCCCGAACACCGCCGCCGCGGTGGAGGAGAAGGCCATCAGGATGCGGTTCATCACGTAGCTCATGAGGGAGCCGATGGCCTGCATAACGGTGGTGGGCACGCCGATGACCAGCATCTGCCTGACCACGCGGAGATCCACCTGAAAGACCTTCCGGAGCTCTAATTTTATCTCCTTATTTTTCACCGCGTTCAGCGCCATGCCGAGGATGGCGGCGCTGATCTGTCCCACCACGGTGGCCACGGCGGCTCCGGCGGCCTCCATCCGGGGGAAGCCCAGAAGGCCGAAGATCATGATGGGGTCCAGGATGATGTTGATGATGGCGCCGGTGCCCTGGGTGATCATGGAATAGACCGTCAGGCCCGTGGACTGGAACAGACGTTCACCCAAAATCTGGACGAAGACGCCGAAGGAGAAGATGCAGGCGATGGACAGGTACTGGACGCCGTACTCCAGGATCTGGGGGTCCGTCTCCGCCGTCACCTGGGTGACCATGAAGGGGCGGGCGGCGAAGAGGCCAAAGAGCAGGAAGAAGATGTAGCAGACCGCCATCAGAAGAAATCCGTGGCGGGCCACCTGGTTTGCCCGGTCGGGGCGCTTCTCCCCCAGCGCCCTGGACAGCAGGGCGTTCATGCCCACGCCCACGCCGTTTGCGAAGGCGATGATCAGCGTCTGGATGGGGAAGGCCAGGGAAACCGCCGTCAGGGCGTTCTCGCTGACGCGGCTGACGAACACGCTGTCCACCACGTTGTACAGCGCCTGGACCAGCATGGACACCATCATCGGCAGGGACATGGTGATCAGCAGCTTCCCCACCGGCATGACGCCCATCTTGTTCTCTTTCATATTGTAACCTCGATTTTTTATCTCTCTGTGTACTTATCTTAAACTTTTTATAAATTTTGTCAAGTGTGGAATGACAAAATCATGGGCCGCCTTGGGCGGCGGCCCATAAAAAGGTTGAAAAGCGGTTTACTTAAAATATTTGACGCCGGACTCGAAGATCTTCATGTCGTAGAGGCCGGGGACGTTCTTATAGAGGCCGCCCACGCGCTCGGAGTGGCCCATCTTGCCGAAGACGCGGCCGTCGGGGCTGGTGATGCCCTCGATGGCGGCCACGGAGCCGTTGGGGTTGTGGGCGATGTCCATGGTGGGGTGACCGGCAAAATCCACATACTGAGTGGCGATCTGGCCACGCTCGGCCATCTGGGCCACGGTCTGGGCGGAGGCCAGGAATTTACCCTCCCCGTGGGAGATGGGGACGGTGTAGATCTGGCCCGGCTCGGTGCCCGCAAGCCACGGGGACTTGTTGGAGGCCACCTTGATGCGCACAAGGCGGGACTGGTGGCGGCCGATGGTGTTGTAGGTCAGGGTGGGACAGGTCTCGTCGGTGTCGATGATGCGGCCGTAGGGCACAAGTCCCAGCTTGACCAGCGCCTGGAAGCCGTTGCAGATGCCGCCCATGAGGCCGTCCCGGCGCTCCAGAAGGTCTGTGACCGCCTGCTTGACCCGGGCCGCCCGGAAGAAAGCGGTGATGAACTTGCCGGAGCCGTCCGGCTCGTCGCCGCCGGAGAAGCCGCCGGGGATGAAGACGATCTGGGACTCGGTGACGAGCCCGGCAAACTCCTCCACGCTCCGGGCGATGTCGGAGCTGGTCCGGTTGCGGACCACGAAGATCTTCGCCTCCGCGCCCGCCTCCTCGAAGCGCCTGGCGGTGTCGTACTCGCAGTTGGTGCCGGGGAACACGGGGATCAGCACCCGGGGGCGGGCAACGGACACCTTGGGGGCGGCGCGGGTGATGGCCATGAAGCTGTACTCCGGGGCGGGCACGGCCTCCCCGGCGCGGGTGGGATAGACCTTCTCCAGACGGCCCTCCCAGGCGGCCTGGAGGTCGGAAAGGTCGATGGCATCGTCCCTGTACTCCACCTCTCCCCCGCCGGTGGTGACGCCCAGCACGTTCTCCGTGGCGGCGCCGGACATCTCCAGGATGAAGGAGCCGTAGCAGGGGGCGAAGATGGATCTCATATCCAGGGCGCTGGAGAACTTGAAGCCCACGCCGTTGCCCACGCACATCTTGAAGACGGCCTCGGCGGGTCCGCCGTAGGTGGGCGTCCAGGCGCTGACCGCCTCCCCGGAGCGGAGAAGGGCGGTGACCTTCGCGTAGAGGGATCTCAGGCTCTCCGCGTCGGGCAGGCCGTTTTTGTACTCGGGCTTAAGCCAGACCACTTTGTGGCCGGGGGCTTTGAACTCGCCGGTGACGATGTCGCCCTCCTTGCCCATGGTGACGGCGAAGGACACCAGGGTGGGCGGCACGTCCAGGTCCTCGAAGGAGCCGGACATGGAGTCCTTGCCGCCGATGGAGCCGATACCCAGCTCCCGCTGCGCCTTCAGCGACCCCAGCAGGGCGGCCAGGGGCTGGCCCCAGCGCTCCGGCCTGGCGCCGGGGCGGCAGAAGTACTCCTGGAAGGTCAGGTACACGTCCTCGAAGGACGCTCCGGCGGCGATGAGCTTGGAGACGGACTCCACCACCGCCAGATACGCGCCCCGGAAGGGGCTGGCCTCGGTGATCGTGGGGTTGTAGCCCCAGGCCATGAAGGAACAGTCGTCGGAATGGCCGTGATCCAGGGGCAGGCGGTGGGCCATAGCCTGGATGGGCGTCAGCTGGTTCTTCCCGCCGAAGGGCATCAGCAGACTTGCCGCGCCAATGGTGGAGTCGAACCGCTCGGAAAGTCCCCGCTTGGAACAGACGTTCAGATCGGAGACGGTCCTGATCATGTTGTCCGTGAAGGAGCCGGAGAGGGCGGGTTCCACGTCCCTGGGGGCCTCCACCTTCACATCGGTGCGCTTGGGCGCGCCGTTGGTGTTGAGAAACTCGCGGGAGATGTCCACGATCCTCTTCCCGTTCCACTCCATCACCAGTCTGGGCTCACGGGTGACCACGGCGACGACGGTGGACTCCAGGTTCTCGGCGGCGGCCAGCTCCATGAACTCCTCCCGGTCCTCGGGGGCAACCACCACGGCCATGCGCTCCTGGGACTCGGAGATGGCAAGCTCGGTGCCATCCAGGCCCTCGTACTTCCTGGGGACGGCGTTCAGGTCGATGAGAAGCCCGTCTGCCAGTTCTCCCACGGCCACGCTGACGCCGCCCGCGCCGAAGTCGTTGCATCGCTTGATGAGGCGGGTGGCCAGGGGGTTGCGGAAGAGGCGCTGGAGCTTGCGCTCCTCGGGGGCGTTGCCCTTCTGGACCTCCGCCCCGCAGGTCTCCACCGAGTGGGCGTTGTGGGCCTTGGAGGAGCCTGTCGCGCCGCCGATGCCGTCGCGGCCCGTGCGGCCGCCCAGGAGGATCACGATGTCTCCCGGCTCCGGCGTCTCCCGCCGGACGTTCTCCGCCGGGGCGGCGCCCAGGACGGCGCCGATCTCCATGTGCTTGGCGGCGTAGCCCGGGTGGTAGATCTCATCCACGATGCCGGTGGCGAGGCCGATCTGGTTGCCGTAGGAGCTGTAGCCCGCCGCCGCGCCGGTGACCAGCTGGCGCTGGGGGAGCTTGCCGGGCATAGTCTCGGATACCGGAACGGTGGGGTCCGAAGCGCCGGTGACGCGCATGGCGGCGTACACGTAGCTGCGGCCCGACAGCGGGTCCCGGATGGCGCCGCCGATGCAGGTGGCCGCGCCGCCGAAGGGCTCGATCTCCGTGGGGTGGTTGTGCGTCTCGTTCTTGAAGAGGAGAAGCCAGTCCTGGGGCTGACCGTCCACGTCTATCTTGATCTTCACCGTGCAGGCGTTGATCTCCTCGGACTCGTCCAGCTTGGGAAGGAGGCCCTTCTTTTTGAGATACTTCGCGCCCACGGTGGCGATGTCCATGAGGCACTGGGGCTTGGTGTCGCCGCACGCCTCGCGCATTTTCAGATATTCCCGATACTCCGCCTCCGCGTCCGGGTCGTCGAACTCCACGTTCCCCAAATGGGTGAGGAAGGTGGTGTGGCGGCAGTGGTCGGACCAGTAGGTGTCGATCATGCGGATCTCGGTGATGGTGGGCTCCCGGCCCTCGCTCCTGAAGTAGTCCCGGCAGAAAAAGAGGTCGTCCGCGTCCATGGCAAGGCCGTACCTGGCGACGAAGTCCTCGATCTGCTCGTGGCTGAGGCTGGTGAAGCCCTCCAACGTCTCAACGGCGGTGGGAACGGTGTAGCCGGTCTTCAGCGTCTCCACCGCGTCCAGGCTGGCCTCCCGGGCCTCCACGGGGTTGATGACGTATTTCTTGACCTTCTCCACGTCCTCATCTGTCAGCTTCCCCCGGAGGACGTAGACCCTGGCGGTGCGCACGGCGGGGCGCTCGCCCTGGGAGATGATCTGGATGCACTGGGCCGCCGAGTCGGCCCGCTGGTCAAACTGGCCGGGCAGGAACTCCACGGCGAAGACGGTGCCCTCGGCCTGCAGCTCGGAGTAGGTCACATCCAGCTGAGGCTCGGAGAAGACGGTATGGACGGCCGTTTTGAAAAGTGCCTCGTCGATGCCCTCCACGTCGTACCGGTTCAGGATGCGCACGCCGCGCAGGGCGTGGATCCCCAGGAGCTCCCGGAGGTCGTTTGCCAGGGCGTCGGCCTCCAGCGTCAGGCCGTTTCGTTTCTCCACATATACTCTGTAAACCATTGTCTGTACCCTCTTATTTTTTCAGGGCGTCCAGCGCCCGTTTTCCGATGTCGCGGCGGCAGAAGCCGTTGTCGAACCGCACCGCGTCCGCCACCTTGTAGGCCTCCGCGACGGCCTTGTCCAGCGTGTCCTCCACGGCCACGCATCCCAGGACGCGGCCCCCGTGGCTGAGGAGCTTCCCGTCCCTGGCCTCCGCCCCGGCCACGTAGATCTCCCGGTTTTCCCCGATCTCGGGGAGGACGATCTCATACCCGCTCTGATACTTGACGGGGTAGCCCTTCGACGCCAGGACCACGCAGGCGGCGGACTTGTCGGAGAATCTGACCTCCGTCTCCGCCAGTCTCCCCTCGGTGACGGCCCGCATGACGGTGAGCAGGTCGGATTCCAGCAGGGGCAGGACCACCTGAGTCTCCGGGTCGCCGAAGCGGCAGTTATATTCTATGACCTTGGGTCCGTTTTTGGTGATCATGAGGCCGAAGTAGAGGCACCCCTTGAAGGTCCTCCCCTCGGCGTTCATAGCGCGGACGGTGGGCAGGAAGATCTCCCTCATGCACCGCTCGGCCACCTCGGGGGTGTAATAGGGGTTGGGGGCCACGGTGCCCATGCCGCCGGTGTTGGGGCCACGGTCGCCGTCCTCCGCCCGCTTGTGGTCCATGCTGGACACCATGGGGACCACCGTGTTGCCGTCGGTGAAGGAGAGCACCGACACCTCGGGGCCCTCCAGGTACTCCTCGATGACCACGGTGGAGCCGGAGGCGCCGAACTTGCCGTCCTCCATCATCTCCCGGATGGCCCGCTTGGCCTCGCCCATGGTCTGCGCCACGGTGACGCCCTTGCCCAGGGCCAGGCCGTCGGCCTTGACCACGATGGGCGCGCCCACCCTGTCCACGTAGGCGATGGCCTCCCTCATGTCGGTGAAGGTGCGGAATTGGGCCGTGGGGATGCCGTACTTCTTCATGAGGCTCTTGGAGAACGCCTTGCTGGCCTCGATGACGGCGGCGTTTTTGCGCGGCCCGAAGGCGGGGATCCCCACCTTCTCCAGCTCGTCCACGCACCCCAGCGCCAGGGGGTCGTCCGGGGCCACCACCGCGTAATCTATGCTGTTTTTCGCGGCGAAATCCACGATCTTCTCAATGTCCGTGGCCCCGATGGGTACGCACACCGCGTCGGAGGCGATGCCGCCGTTGCCGGGCAGGGCGTAGACGGTGTCCACCGCCGGATTCTTTTTGATCGCCTTGATGATCGCGTGCTCGCGGCCTCCGCCGCCCACCACAAGAATTTTCATACAGTCCTCCAAACTCCCGTATTTCACATGATCCCGCCTCGGCGGGAAATCCACTAACCTTATCAGTGGTGGAAAAGCCTCATTCCGGTGAACGCCATCGCCATGCCGTACTTGTCGCAGACCTCGATGACGTTGTCGTCCCGCACGGAGCCGCCGGGCTCGGCCACATATTTGACGCCGCTCTTGTGGGCCCGCTCGATGTTGTCGCCGAAGGGGAAGAAGGCGTCGGAGCCCAGGGAGACGTCGGTGATTTTGTCCAGGTACTCCCGCTGCTCCTCCGCGCTGAAGTACCGGGGCCGCTCGGTGAAGTACCGCTGCCAGATGCCGTCGGCGGTCACGTCCTCCTCGTTGTGGTTGATGTACCCGTCGATGACGTTGTCCCGGTCGGCGCGGCCCAGGCCCTTGACGAAGGGCAGCTCCAGGACCCGCCGGGACTGCCTCAGATGCCAGGTGTCGGCCTTGCCGCCGGCCAGGCGGGTGCAGTGGATGCGGCTCTGCTGGCCCGCGCCCACGCCGATGGCCTGTCCGTCGGAGGCGTAGCAGACGGAGTTGGACTGGGTGTATTTGAGGGTGATGAGGGAGATCACCAAATCCCGTTTGGCAAAATCAGGGATCTCCTTGTTCTCCGTCACCACGTTCTTCAAAAGCTCGTAGTCGATCTTGAAGTCGTTGCGCCCCTGGGAGAAGGTGACGCCGAACACGTCCTTGGTCTCCTCGCGCTCGGGCACGTACCCCTCGTCGATCTTCACCACGTTGTAGCCGCCCTTCTTCTTGGCGGACAGGATCTCCAGCGCCTCGGGGGTGTAGCCGGGGGCGATGACGCCGTCGGACACCTCCCGCTTAATGATTTTGGCGGTGACCGCGTCGCACACGTCGGAGAGGGCGATCCAGTCGCCGAAGGAGCTCATCCGGTCGGTGCCCCGGGCCCGGGCGTAGGCGCAGGCCAGGGGGGAGTCGTCCAGGCCCTCGATGTCCCGGACGAAGCAGGCGCGCTTCAGCTCCTCGGAGAGCTTTGTCCCCACGGCGGCCCCGGCGGGGGATACGTGCTTGAAGCTGGCGGCGGCGGGAAGGCCGATCTCACGTTTGAGCTCCCGGACCAGCTGCCAGGAGTTCAGGGCGTCCAGGAAATTGATGTACCCGGGCCGTCCGTTCAGGACCTCCAGGGGCAGCTCCGCACCGGAGCGCATGAATATTTTGGAAGGCTTCTGGTTGGGGTTGCAGCCGTATTTCAGTTCAAATTCAGTCATTTCGCACCTCACACGTTCTTATTGACGATCACGCTGTCGGCCTCGCCGGTCTCGATGTCGATGTAGCTGACATAGAGCGACACCTTGTTGTCCTCATTGAGGTTGGCCCAGAGCAGGTCCGCCAGCTCCCGGGCGCTCTCCGCCTCCAGGGCGACCAGCTCCGGCTCGCCCTCGAAGCTGGGGATGGGATCCCCGTCGCACTTGTAGGTGTGGATGAAGTGCCCCGTGCCCGGCAGGGGCCGGTCGTACTCGAAGAAGTACCGGCAGCAGCACGCCGGGTCCCCGTCCATGGACTTGAGGATGGACAGGCTGTACTTCCCGTCCGGTGTGATGACGCCGGAGATGCGGGGGGTCCAGTTGGGGCCGTCCGGCTCGAAGGTGCGGGTGTGGAGGCCGTGGCGGTAGCAGTGTCCGGCGGCCATGTGGTCCCGGATGGTGTCCGTCTGGTCCCCGTTGGTGACGATGGTGGTCCCGTTCAGCACCCGCACCGGGTGGTAGATGATGAGGCTGGGGTCCTCCATCCTGCTCTCGTCAAAGGCCCGGGTCCTGATGCCGTCCTCGGTCATCTCAAAGACCCGGTTGCGGCTGTTCTGGCTGCGCCCCATGATGAAGTAGGCCGCCACGGCCTTCCTGTCGTCCTTCGACCGGCCCAGGAGGATGCCCCGGCCGGGGTATGTGTTCTCTCTCAGAAGCTTCGCGATGTCGTACATCATATTCTCCCCTCCACGATCTCTTTGGACACCTGCTGGGCGGCACGGGGCAGGATGACCCACTCGGCCTGCTCCATGACGCGCTTTTGCAGAATTTCCGGCGTGTCGCCGTCCTCTATCTCCACGGCCTTCTGGGCGATGATGCGCCCGCCGTCCGGGACCTCGTTGACAAAATGCACCGTGGCGCCCGTGACCTTGACGCCGTAACTGAGCGCCGCCTCGTGGACCTTCAGGCCGTAGTACCCCTTGCCGCAGAAGCTGGGGATCAGCGCCGGGTGGACGTTGATGATCCGGTCGGGCCATTTGGCCGTGAACTCCGGGCTCAGAATGCTCAAAAATCCCGCCAGAATGATGAGCTCGATGCCGTGGTCCTCCAGCTCCCGCTGGAGCCTCGCCTCGAAGGCCGCGCGGCCTCCCAATTCCTTCCGTACCAGCGTCAGCGTCTCGATCTCCGCCATCCGCGCGCGCTCCAGGGCGTAGGCCCCGGCCACGTTGGAGATCACCAGGACGATCTCCCCGTCCCGCAGCTCCCCGCTCTTCTCGGCGTTGATGAGCGCCTGCAAATTCGTGCCGCCGCCGGAGACCAGCACCGCGATCCTCGCCCTCAGCATATCTCCATCCTCGTTTCCGAACGAACCACGGAGCCGCAGACGTAGGCGTCCTCGCCCGCCGCTCTCAGCGCCTCCACGGCCCTGTCCGCGTCCTCGGGCGGGACGATAACCGTCATGCCCACGCCCATGTTGTAGACGTTGAACATCTCCCGCTCCGGCACGCCGCCGAGACGGGCGAGAAGACCGAAAATGGGAAGAATATCCAGACTCGACCTGTCGATCCTCGCCCCCAGCCCCTCCGGCAGAGCCCGGGGGATGTTCTCATAGAACCCGCCGCCGGTGATGTGTGCCACCGACTTGACCTTCACCGCGTCCAGCAGCGCCAGAACGGGCTTTACGTAAATTTTCGTGGGCGTCAGCAAAACCTCGCCGATGCTCGCGCCGCCAAGCTCGTCAAAGGTGTCGGTGAGCTTCGTCCCGGACTCCGCCAAAATCTTCCGCACCAGCGAAAATCCGTTGGAGTGGACGCCGGAGGACCTGAGCGCCACGATAACGTCCCCCTCCCGCACGGAGTCGGGGCGCAGGACCCGCTCCCGGTCCACGATCCCCACGGCGAACCCGGCCAGGTCATACTCCTCCTCCGGCATGAGCCCCGGATGCTCGGCGGTCTCGCCGCCGATGAGGGCGCAGCCGGACCGGACGCACCCCTCCGCCACGCCGCCCACGATGGAGGCGATCTTCTCGGGGATGTTCCGGCCGCAGGCGATGTAGTCCAGGAAGAAAATGGGCTTCGCGCCGCAGCAGACGATGTCGTTGACGCACATAGCCACGCAGTCGATCCCCACGGTGTCGTGGCGGTCCAGCTCAAAGGCCAATTTTACCTTGGTCCCCACGCCGTCGGTGCCGGAGACAAGCACCGGCTCCTTCATACCCGCGAGGTTGGGCACAAACGTGCCGCCGAAGCCGCCGATGTCGTCGTCCGCGCCGGGGATGAGCGTGCGGCGGACGTGGGACTTCATCAGCTCCACCGCCCTGTACCCGGCGGTGATGTCCACCCCGGCGGAGGCGTAAAAATCAGATTTGGATTCGTTCATATTCTAAGATCCTTTCCGTATCCCGTGAAAAGAGGTCGGTTTATTCTTCCCCGTTCCAGCAATAGGTACACAGCTTGCACTTGTCTATCCCGATAGCGCTCAGCGTGCCGTCCAGGGTCTGGTACTCCAGGGAGTCAAATTTCAGCGTCTTGCAGATGTGTTGGCGGAGTGCCTTGCCGCGCGAGGTGGTGCCGTCCACGTACTCGTCGGCGTGGTCAAACCCCTCCTCGCCCTCCAGGGCCTTCATAGTGCGGCGGGCGATGAGCTCCATTTCGCTTGTGGACCGGGAGAAGTTCAGGTACTTGCACCCGTACATGATGGGCGGGCAGGCGGAGCGCATATGCAGCTCCTTCGCGCCGTTGTTCCTGAGAAAATCCACCGTCCCCGCCAACTGCGTGCCGCGCACGATGGAATCGTCCACAAACAGGAGCTTCTTCCCGTCGATGAGCTCATGGACGGGGATCAGCTTCATCTTGGCAACCTGGTTGCGGATCTCCTGCCGGGTGGGCATGAAGGACCGGGGCCAGGTGGGGGTGTATTTGATGAAGGGGCGGGCAAAATCGATGTCGCTCTCGTTGGCATAGCCGATGGCGTGGGCGGTGCCGGAATCCGGGACGCCGCAGACGTAGTCCACGTCGGGGATGCCGTTGTGGGCCCTGTCGTATTTCGCCATGAGCCGCCCGTTGCGGCCCCGGGAGGTCTCCACCGTGGCGCCCTCGTACCGGGAGTTGGGGTAGCCGTAGTAGGTCCACAGGAAGGTGCAGATCTTCATCCGCTCCCCCGCCTTGCCGATAGTCTCGCACCCGTCGGCGGTGATACGGACGATCTCCGCCGGGCCCATGTCCCGCACATAGGAGTAGCCCAGCTTCTCAAAGGCGAAGGACTCGAAGCTGACGCAGTACCCGTCCTCATTTTTGCCGATGATGATGGGAAGCCTGCCCATCCTGTCCCTGGCGGCGATGATCTCCCCCCGGTCCGTGAGGATGAGGAGCGAGACGGTGCCCTCGATCTTCTCCTGGGCGAAGCGGATGCCGTCCTCGAAGGTGCGCTGCTGGTTGATGAGGGCGGCCACCAGCTCGCACTGGTTGACGCGCCCGCCGCCCATGGCCTCGAAGTGGCCGTAGGTGGCGTCCAGGAACCGGTCGGCCAGGGCCTCCTGGTTGCGGATGATGCCCACCATGCTGATGGCGTACACCCCCAGGTGGGAGCGGATGAGAAGGGGCTGGGGGTCCGTGTCGGAGATGCACCCGATACAGGAGACGCCCTTCAGGTCCAGAATGTCGTTTTCAAACTTGGTGCGGAAGGGGCTGTTCTCGATGTTGTGGATCTCCCGCTGAAGTCCCTCCTCCTGGCTCCAGGCCGCCATGCCGCCGCGCCGGGTGCCCAGGTGGGAGTGGTAATCGGTGCCGAAAAATACGTCAAAGACAGCGTTGTGTCTGCTGGTCACGCCAAAAAAACCGCCCATATAGATCTCCTTTGATAAATTGTATCCGATGTAGAAGCGCGCCGCGCGTCAGCCGTAGAGCTTTTCGTTGACCTCCCGGTCGCTGTTCAAAACCTTCTCCGCCCCGGCGCGTCTCGCCGCGTCCAGCTTCGCCGCCAGCTCCCCGTCCGTGACCGCCAGGATCTCGATCGCCAGCAGCGCGGCGTTCTGCGCGCCGTTGATGGCGACGGTGGCCACGGGGATGCCGGGGGGCATCATGACGGTGGAGAGCAGGGCGTCCATGCCGTCCAGCACCGACGACTTGCAGGGGATCCCGATGACCGGGAGCGTGGTGTTGGCCGCCACGGCCCCCGCCAGATGCGCGGCCATACCGGCGGCGCAGATGAGAGCGCCGAAGCCCCGCTCTCTGGCGTGGAGGGCGAAGTCCCGCGCCTCCTCCGGCGTGCGGTGGGCGGAATAGACGTGCGTCTCGCTCTCCACCCCGTATTCTCCGAGTGTTTGGACCGCTTTCTCCGCCACGGGCAGGTCGGAGGCGCTGCCCATGAGGATCCCGACTTTTTTCATACGATTCCTCCTTAAAAAGGCAAGCGGCGAAGCTCCCGCGTCCACATGATGATGCCCGGTCTCTCCGCCGCGCGGCAGGTCAGCCGCTTTTCCTGATACTCTTATATTTGTATTATATTGCACCGAAAAATCATAGTCAAGCCCGAAAAAGGACATTCCGAAAGCTTGTATCATTGAATAAGAAGACCCCTCCCCTCCCCCGCAACTTTCAACATTTTCGCCCTGTTGGGTTGTAAATTGTGGGAGAATGGGTTGGGGGGTAAAATAAAACCCGCCCCCCGGCGGGAAGCCGGGGGGCGGGGGAGATTATGCGGTCATCAAATCATTAATCAGTAGAAACAGTTCCCTGACTAGTGATATAGATAGTAGTAACGTTGGTCTTGTCAATCGAGAATGTCACAGCAAGCCCAGAGAGCTTTTCAGTCTTGAAACGCTCATACAGGCCACCGATGGTGCTAATCGCGGAAGAAGCTCCACTTACATCAACAACAACAGCATCAGTTGCAACATACTCCTTTGTCTCACTTGTCTTGTCTGTCAGGTAATAAACATCGTTGACGTATGCAAGCTCGAAGCTACTCGGAGTAACTGTACCACTTGTGGGAGCAGACCCAACAGTATAGATACCATTGGTGTCATTCACTTTGAACGTATGCCAGCCAGAAGAAACAGATACATCTTTGGTTACCATAATTGTAGTCTTTTCACCGTTGATGTAAACCTCATAGAGGTCTGCAGGCGTCTTGCCATCATCAGCAATTGCGGAACCGGTGGAAGCAGTGCTCGTGGGAACATACATGAGCTTATCGGAAGCAGTCTCTTCGTTGTCTTTACCTTCGACAATGTAAACTGCAGTTACCACATAGTTCCCAACAGTATCCTTGGATATTACAACGTAATCGCCAGAAGCAAGGGTAACATCCTGAACGCCATCCCTAGAATCAACATCAAGCTGACTCAGCTCACCGGTAACATAGACAAACTTAGCCGAGGAGGCAATGTAATTGTTGTTTATCTTATTGCTCTTATCAGAGAGAGCTACGTTACCTGTAATTTTTATTGCACCTACTTTTTTATCTCCACCATTGGCTGTAGTGAAATTATAAGCACCGGTCTCAGGGTCAATTACATACTGATATGCGGTTGCTTTGGTAAGCGAACCACTCTTACCATCGACTGTACCGACTAATTCGGTGATAATGGTACCGTCAGGAAGAACGCCCTGGAACATGGTGGGAGAAACACCATAATCGTCAGCAGGTCCAGTATAGGTGGAAACTACGAGAACAACATCAGCCGTCTCAGCGGTCTCATTATTCGGCCCGACAACAGCAAGAACATAGTTGTTTGCATCAATAAGCCCGACCTGTTCATCCGTAGCTTTGACACCAACTGTTTCAAGATTCAAAGTAGCAGCCTTAGTATATACAGTACCAGCGATGGTCACAGTCTTTGCGGTCTTATTAACTGCGGTGATTATACCAGTCACAGGAGTAAGGGCCTCAGCAGCGAGAACAGTGTTATTGCTCGTTCCGCCTATGACAACAGCAGCATAATCATCTTTCTTCATGGCAGAAAGAATTGCGTAGTTGTCCGCGTCATCCTTTTTTACGGTATAAGAAGTAGAGGATGTAGATCCAATTGTGGAAACCTTGACTTCATCTTTGCTGATGCTGTCAACCTTAACGACGGTGCGCGCAATGACAATAACCCTGTCAATTTTCTTGCCAGTGCAATACACCTCAACTATAGTACCATTGCCAGTCAGATTTGAAATCTTAGCCGCGCCATCAATAACATTTTGACTAGTATCGCTCTGTCCGTTGATTATAGCTTTAAGATTTGAATCGTAGGTGTAGCCAGTCTTGAAATCGGTTTCAGGATCTTTGGTCTCAGTGGTATAAATCTTCGCAGCAGAAATAGGCTGAGTATAAATCGGGGAAGTTGCTCCGTCAACAACAATCTGATAACTTGCGGGACGACCGTACTTATCGACGCCATTGTTAAGCATCTCATTAGTTACGTTACCTTCCGCGTCCTTCTCTTTGCCATCCAGTTTGACAAGCTCATAACGGCTGAAAAGGGTCTGACCCTTCTGAGCTCTCTCAGCGCCCTGATGAAGGACAACGCCGCCGGGAAGTTCGATGCTGGTGCCGCCGGTATAGCCAGTGACAGTGGGAACATTCATTGCGTTGTAGGCCATCTGAGCAGCCTGATCGCGGGTCAGGACCTTACTGTAGTCGAAGGACTTGAGACCTTTATTGAGTCCCTGAGCACGGGCTTCAGTCTCAACGTTCTGCGCCCACTCAGAAACATTGGCATACCCTTCGTAATCGGCCTTGTAGCCCAGAGCGCAGAGAAGCATCTTGGCAAAAGCATGGCCGGTCAGTTCAACGTCGGGAAGGAAGTTGCCCATTCCGTCACCGACGATGATGCCTTTGGATACGCAGTAGGCGATCTCGTTATAACCGTAGTCCTTCTCCTTGTCCACGTCGTTAAACTGAACGGTGGAGCCGACATAGTCATCGGACACGTCGCGGGTCTGCATCAGACGGCTGATAATCACAGCAGCCTGTTGCCGGTCGAGCTTTGTTTCGGGCATATACTTGCCCTCATTGCCCTCGATAACTTTGAGGCTGTCCATGACCGCCGCAGCCTCTTTGTTCTCGATCTCGTCAGCGTCAGTATAGTCCGCCGCGCTGGCAGGAAGTACCAGCACGCCAACCGCCATGACAACTGCCAAGACCAAGCACAGGGTCTTCTT
>CANQKZ010000012.1 GCA_947624585.1 uncultured Oscillospiraceae bacterium
AGCTCAAATTGTTTTTGACATCGTTGACTTCGCTCCGGATCTGGGCGGCCGTCTGCTCGATGGAGCTGTTGACGCCGTCGATCTCGTTGGTTACTTCAAGCCTGATCTGTTCAGCAGTCTTCGTGATAGAACTCCTCAGGGCGGCGGCGCTGTGGCTGATCTGCTTCGTGACAGCACCCTTATATACACCAAGCTCGGACTCCGGCTCACGCTTGCCCGGCGCGGCAACGTCAGCTGTGGTCAGGGCGTCGCCCTGCAGGTCGGCAGAGGCCAGCACGGTATACTGCCCGGCCATGTGGAGCCCGTCGCCGATCTCTGCCGCGGGATTGATCAAGGCGTCCGTGCCCTCGATGGGGATGTATGGGCGGCCCTGCATCTTCCGCAGCACCTCATCGACCATGGCCTGCGTGGCGTATGGGTTGTCGGCCTCGATGACCTGCCCGCCGTCCCTTCCGGCGGTGAATGCGACGCCGTCCGAGACGTAATAGATGACCTTTGTCACCGGCTCGAACTGTAGGCTGGTCGAGACGGCCGACGCCCGTCTGCCGACATATGTGCTACCCGTTGTCATTGACCAAGATCACCGTCCCTCCGAAGTCTATTGGCGCTCCGTACTCTGTCACCAGATACCATGTCTCCTCCGGCAGAGCGTCTATGCCGATCAGGAGCAGTTTTCCCTCATATGTGACTATCCAGTTTCCGGCGTGCGCGGCGGCGATCCACCCTAAAATCTCCCGGATGGTATAGTACTCGCCGTCGTCGCTGTCCGGGTCGCTCGTCGGATACCCGATGGTGTAGACACTGCTGATCTCCGTCCTTGGATCCAGCTCACACCCGAGGATGCGGCAGAACTCAGCCACGGCCTGATTCATCGGCAAAGGGAAGTTGAGTCGCTGGTCTGGATCCCAAGGACGCTCAGCCAGCATCATGACGTCGTAGCCCTCGATGGCAACAGTACCGGTCGAATAGTCGACGGAACGAGTGTCGATGAAAAAGACTCCGTGGGGGAGCCACTCCGACGCCTGACTGCCGTCCTGCGATACAAGGCGCACGAACAGCTCAATCTTGGCGGCCAGAGGGAACTCCGGCACATCACGGAGAACCAGCGAGATCTGCCCAGAGACAGTCCCGCCGACGCTCAAAGTATCTGCCGCAAAGAGCCTGAGGCTGGTCGATATGGACACGATCCGGTGCTCATAGTCGACTCCGCCGGAGCGGATTTTATACTCCTTCCGGTGCCGGGGATCGGCGAAGATGTCCTGATATAGCTGAGATGTCTCAAGCATCCTGACATCACCTCTCCTCGAGCGTGAAGGAGCACCCGGTGTACCACGTGATGCCGCCGCTGACGACCTTCGCGCCCCCAGAGACCGCAGTCACATAGAACAGGGCGGAGCGTCTGCCCTTTGTGTCGTCGACGTACTCCACCTCGCAGGGCCTCCCAGCCAAAGCGGCGGTCACCTTCAGCCATGCGCTGTCCCGGAGCGTCCGCAGGGAGACACTGATGGTCCGTTTGGGGATGTCCACCTGATATTTGATACCGTCGAGATCCTCGACGCTCCTCTGCTGTCTGTAGATCTCAGACTGCTGCAGACCACCCTCCACTATATAAGGATGGACGGCCGTGCCGTTGATCGTAAGTATCGCCTGCATGGTCGTCCCTCCTTATACTGGCAAGAGCGCTGCGCCCCGCGCCCGTATGTCGTTGGATTGCTGTCTGGTCATCATGGAGCCGACTCTGCGCCCGTTCAATACGACAGTCATGTTGGCCATGGCGTTCTGGAGCGCGGCGGCCAGAGTGTCGGCGTCCATACCTGCTAGGCTGGTGCCCGTGACCGGGATCGGCGCGGTGTTGGCGGCTACCTCCACAGGGCCTGTCACCAGACTGCCCATGGCGCCGTCAATGTCCCTCTGGACGCTGTTCATCTGGTCGGCAAAGCCGACGCTCAGGCCGGCGGCCATGTTCTCGCCGATGCCCGCGAAGACTGTCGACGGAGAGTGGATGCCGAGCATACCTTTTACAGCACTGACGATTCCGCCCACCTTCTCGCCGATCCAGTTCGTGAACGATGTCCACGCGCCGGAGATGCCGTTCTTGATACCGTCCACGATACTCTTGCCGATGTCGCTCAGCTTGCCCATCCAGTCCCTGATGGCACTGATGACAGAAGACGCGATCTTGCCGGCGGCGGAGGCCACTTTTGGCAGATTGTTGAGGATACCGTCGACAATCTTCGTCAGAATGTCGACACCAGCCTGCAGAATGTTCGGCAGGTTGTCCGCAATGGTCGTCACGATGGAGCTGATGATCTCAGGTACCGCGGCAATCAGCTGAGGCAGTGCGTCGCCTATGCCGTCGATGATGCTCCCGAGTATCTCCATGCCGGAGTCAATGATCTTCGGCAGGTTCTCAGACAGAGTCTTAATGATGCTCTCGATGATGTCTGGGACTGCGGCAATCAGATCCGGTATGGTGTTTACGATGCCGTCGATCAGATTCAGGACGATATCGACGCCGGACTGAATAATAGTCGGCAGATTTTCGGCGATGAACGTCACAATGGCGTCAATCACGTCCGGCAGGGCGTTGATCAGATCCGGGATGGAGTTGAGCAGGCCATCAACGAGGCCGTTGATGATCTCTACGCCACACTGCAGGAGTCCGTCGAGATTCGCGCTGAAGAAGTCGATGATGCCAAGCAGGACCTCTGGGAGCATGGAGATCAGCTCAGGGAGTCCCTCGCGAAGCCCCTCCGCCAGCATGCCGGAGAGTTGAGCTCCGGTATCCATGAGCGTCTGCACCAGCTGGCCTCCAGACTCAAAGAGCTGAGGGAAGGCCTCGACAAGGCAGGACACAAGAGTCTGTACGATCTGCGTCGCGGCCTCGATGAGTTTGGGCGTGTTGCTGACCAGTCCCTGTACCAAACCCGTAATGAGCTTCGTCCCGCCTTGGATGACTTGCGGAAGCATCTCGGTGATCTTCACCACGAGGTCGCTTATGACACCTCCAAGAGAATCCATCAGGCCGGTGAAGCCGCCCTCGTTGAAGGCATTGGTCAGCTTGCTGATTGCGTCTGTCCCGGTCTGCACCAGCTCGCGAAGTGTAGGGTTGATGCCCTCGGAGATCGCGATCTGCGCGCCCTCAACGGCGGACTGGAAGATGGTCATGTCTCCCTCGAGGTTGTCCAGCTGCGTGTCGGCCATTTTCTGTGCGGCGCCGGTCGTGGCATCAAAGGCCTGCTGGACTGCGTCCAGATCTCCGCCGAGGGCATTAACTACATCGCTATATTCAACGCCACTGTCACATGCCTCCCAGATGGCTTCTGCAAACGCTTCCGCATCGTCGTTACACCAGCTTAATGTGTCGCTGAATGTCTCAGCCGAAACGCCGAGCTTGCCGAGCGCTGTCTCCATGGAATCATAGCTTCCGCCCATTTCGCCCAAATTGGCCTTAAATTCGTCGACGCTGAAGGCCGCCTGATCAATGTATCCGGACAGCTCGTCAAAGCGCTGATCGCAGTTCGCCAGCAGAGCTTCGACAGACTTCAGGTCCCGCTTGTTGAAGATTGTAGACATTACTTGGCTCTTCTCTTCCGATGTCATCTCGGAGAGAACGGCATTCAAATCCTCGAACACATAGTTCAACGGCCGCATATTGCCCTCTGCGTCGAATGCGCTGACGCCAAGAGCGTCCAATTGCGCTGCGGCCTTGTCGGTCGGAGCGGTCAGAGATAGGATGATGTTACGGAGCGCAGTACCGCCTTCAGCGCCCTTGACGCCGTTATCGGCCAAGATGCCGAGAGCTGTAGCCAGCTCTGTGGTGCCGCCAGCCAGATTTTTGGCGGTGCCGCCTACAGTCAGAATAGCCTCGCCCAGCTGAGCTACGCTGGTGTTGGACTTCGAGGACGCCTGCGCCATCTTGTCGACCAGCTCGGCCGACTCATCCATGGAGAGCCCGAGGGCGGATGCGGCGTCGGTTACCATATCGGATGCGGCTCCGAGCTCCATATCGCCTGCCGCCGCCAGATTCAGAACGTTAGGCAGTGCCTCCATGGACTCCTCTGCCGAGTATCCGGCCAGAGCCATGTAGTTGAGGGCCTCGGCCGCCTGAGACGCGGAGAACGCCGTGCTGGCGCCCATCTGCTTGGCGAAGTCCCGCAGGTCGCCGATCTGGTCGACGCTGGTGCCCATGGTTGCGGCCACCTGAGCCATTTTTGTGTCAAATTGACTGCCAACCTCGACAGAGTCTTTCACAAAGTCGAGAGTAAGAGCTCCGACCTGTTTCGCCACGTCGGCAAGCATGGACCCAAGAGCGGAGAAGCCTGTTTTGATGGTTTCTCCGAGTCCAGCGGCAATGTTGCCGACCGATTCGAGCGCGCTCCCGGTCGACTTGCTCTCTTTCTGGACATTCTGCATCTCGGTCTGCCCTTCGGACATTTCGGTATTCATGTCGTTGAGGCTGGTAGTCGTGTTGGCAATCTGCGTCCTCAGATTATTGCAGACAGTCGCCTGCCTGTCGTAAGCGTTCTGGGCCCTCTGGGCTTCAGCAGAATTTTCGCCAAACTGCGTCTTGGCCTGCTCCAGAGCGGATCCGAGATCGCCCAGTTTGCTCTTCTGCTTGTCGTACTCAGTGGTCAACAGACCTAACTTCTGCTGAGTCGCCGCGACCTGCTTTCCCAATACTTCGTGTTTTGCGGTGTACGCCTGCATAGAGTCCGAGTTTTTCCCAAACTGAGAAGTGACGGTCTTCATTTCAGCGTCCAGCGCTTTTATTTCACTGGTGACGGCCTTGAGTGCGTCTCTGTACTGCTTCTCGCCGTCAAGCTCTAATTTTGCGCCGATACTCGCGGCCATGTGTTTCACCACACTTTTTTTGATTCTGTTGCGATTAAGCTTGTAACGTTTTAAAACTAACTTGCGACTATTTTCCGTAGTAAGTAATCATCTGCTCGAAGAGTGAGCCTGTGGCTCTTAGAGTCTTCTCTTTGTATCCGCACTCGGCGATCTGCCAGCAGGCTATCTGATCGAAGACCCGGCCCAAGGGGAGATGATCCACCTCAGACCGGGTCAATCCGGCCTTGCAGCCGTTGTAATAGAGCCACGCAAAGTTACCGTCTGGATTGTTGCGTCGCCTTGCGTGGCGCTTCAGTTTTTTGGCGGGATGGCCTCCACGGTGCGCTTGGAATCTTCAGTGACAACACCAAAGATCTGCGTAATGGCGGCGAGCATCTCGGAGAGCTCCAGTACATCCTTGGGCTCGCAGGGGAGGTCCTCGCCGGGATCCTCGCCAAAGAGCTCCAGAGACTTTCGGCCGGAAGCGACGGCGATCTTGATGATCTCGTTCATGTCTTCGATTTTTTGAGCTGTCGGCTCGGAGTCCAGACGAGCTCCGAGCTCACTCACGTCGACGCCGAACGAATTATAGAGCGCCTGCCATGCGGCTCCAGTGAAGCTGACCGGGAATTCCCGGCCGTGGATCTCCAGATGCTTCATCCGGCCTTCGCCTCCAGAGTCGCCCGATTGAAGTTGAGCGTGACAGACTCTTTCTTCCCTTCGCCGTACGTGATGTCGAATCCGTACGTGTCGTCCTCAGACGCGACCAAGAAGATGTACTTCTTGTCCTCCTGCAGGTCGACGTTGGTCTTACCCGGGATGTACTGGCCATTGTGGAGGCAGTCCATCTTCGTGGCATCTTTCGGCAGCTGGATAAAGCAGAAGTTCCCTTCGGTGGCTCCCAGCTTCTCTCCAGCTTCGGCCCACTCGGTGACGTAGTGCAAAGTGCCGACCACGGAGCCATCGGCCATCAGCTTGATGCCGTTGGCCATGAGATCGAGGGCCTGCTTCTCGCCGATGCCGGTGGCCTCAGTCTGGCTAGCCAGAGAGACGACCTTAGTATCCATCTCCTTGGACTCAGCAAGGAACTCGCGGATGTACTGCATCGCGGCCTCCTGAGTGGGGAACGTCAGATTGACCTTCCACGGATTCTGGTTGTCGTCCAACCCTGCGACGTTGCCGGTGATCTCCGGAGTCTGCCACTCGATGCTCTCGCCTCTGGTCTGGGCGTTCTCTTCCGGCGCGCTGAATGTGACCTCGCGATAGGCCACAACCTCGTGATAGCTCCGGTTGTTGTTGATCTGATGAGACCTGATGTACGCCACGCCCACAGGCACAGAGTTCTCGTTGCCGATGGAGACGACTCCGTTGCCCTTAACCTCCTGCCCGTGTACCTTGACGGTGACTTCCTGCCTCTGCAGGCCATAGATGTCCACGTAGACATCCTCGGTCAGGCGGTCGAGAGTCATAGTGATTTCGCCGCCGGCCGCAGCGGAGGAGTCGTTCTCGGCCACGGAGTTATTGGCGTAGAGAGGGTTGTCGTCAGCCTCAGTCGGCGTGAAGCCTGCGTCGATGGCCTTGCCCATCTGCTTCACTCCGCCAGTGTAGCCTGTGACGATGCCGTTTTCGTCTTTTACGCATTTGGAGTAAAAGACGCCATACATGCCGATAGCGGCCATGCGCCATCAACCTCCTAATTCGTTGATTTTTTGATCGGCTGCGTCGACCATGGCCTGTACGGCCTCGTCCTTGGCTTTGGTCACAGCCGGTCTGACAATTGGATGCTTTTTCAGCTTGCTGGACCCGCTCTCAAAGAGCGCGGCCATCAGCTGGTTCGGCCTGCCGCCCTCGTTATATCCGTCAAAGCCTACCTTGATGTCCCACGTACCGTTGCGGTTGCGGACTGGCGTAACGCCGAGGCCTTTCTGGAGCCCCCGCTTTGTCCGCCCCGTCCGCTCTGGGAGTGTCTCAATGTTGGCTCGGACGGCGTCCGCGATGACGCCGGCTCCGGCCTTCAACGCCGCCTCCGCCAGTTCGTCAGCGTGATCCGCCATGGCGGCCAGCTGTCCGATCAGAGCGTCAGTAGCTTTCACCTTTCTGGTACATCTCGCCATCTGGTATCGTCCACTCCCACTCGTAATGGAGGAGGCCGGTGTCCTCCTCGTACTGCGTGGAGTTGAGTCTCCAAGCGCAAACCTTATCCAACGCGTCTTCGACGGCGTCTACCAACGGCTCTTTGTCCAGCTCTCGCGTGAAGAGGTCCACAGTGCCGGTGATCAGCGCCAGATCCTTCCTGCCGTTGGCGAACTGCGATCCGCTCCAGCTGTCCTCAGCCCAGACGATATAGGGCGGCTCCTGCTTGGCGGCGTAGTGATGCCACACTCTGTCCGAGACGGTGAGGAGGGCGTCACGTATCTGCCAGATAGCTTTCATGCGGATCCTTCCTTCTCAGCTGCAGATCCATCGACTCAGGTACGACATCCGCCGGATGCTGAATGATGTCGATGCGATAATCGAGGCCGTCGTTTGGAACTGCGATGTCCAGCGTGGAGACTGGGACTCGCGGGCATCGGAGCACCAGATCGACACGGTTGCCCGACTGCATAGCCAAGTACGCTCTGGTGATTCCGATGCTTCGCTCCTCGTATCTCAGCTGGTACTTCAGACGCCGCTCGACTTTCGGCGCCATGCCCGGCAGATTGACGGTGGACATCTCGTAGATCTTAAGAAATCCGTCGTTGTACGTCTGCGATGTCATCCGCCCGCCGCCTCCAGTACCTCGTAGTCGGCGTTGAGTCCATTAAGCTCGGTCTGCCAGTCATGCTGAAAATCTTGGAAGGCGTTGTCCCGGATGTACCGGACGCAGTCAAGCAGCAGCTGACGGGCCCGCTTGTCCTCGCTGTAGTCGATTGCCCGCCCGGCGATCCGGTCTAGGTAGGCCTTCCCACGCTGGATGCAGCCGTTAAGCTTGGAGTCCAGCGTGGGATCCTCCCACGTGATGTCCAGATACTGCCTGACGGGCTCAAGCAGCTCATCCATCACTTACTCCTCCTCCTGATTGGCGCCGGAGATGTCAAGCGTGACGATCGTCTTGTCCTTGGTGGAGATGGTGATCGTGTTGCCGACGACGTTTTCACACCTGAAAGTCCAGTTGCGGTCGGTCTCGGTCTTCGGATGCCCGTCGCCGTTGTCCACGGTGATCTCCTCGTCCTCATACTGCTCATCGAGCGTGATGGGGAAGAAGTGCCCGGTCGGAGTCGAAGGATCGAAAGCGGTGAAGTCGGTCATGTTGTGAATCGCGCCGGTCACCCGGCCCGCTGTGCCTGCCCACTCAATGGCGAAGTCCTCGCCGACTAGGTCGGACACAGGGCGGTCGCCTAAGTAGCTCAGGGTCTGGTCCTGCGTGGGCACTTTGACCAGATCAGACCCGCTTAAGGGTTTTCGCTGACGACCTCCACCTTGAGATTGGTCGGAGCCAGATTGGAGATGTCGAGGAAGAGGAAGGCATTCTCATCGTTTGCCTGCCCGTACCCGTACAGGACCACCTTGTAGGTGCGCACCTGCTCAAGGAACTTGTATTCGTCGGAGTACTCGATCCGGCCGCCGTTGGTGCCGCCGCCGATGTACAGGTGGTACAGACTCGGGATGCCGATGACAGCCTTGCCGATGTCCATTGCCGCGGACTGAATGACGGTTGTGGGGAAGGGGAAGACGTCCCGGTTGTAGCTCCCGTCTGTGGTACGGACAGTGGTCGCAGGGAAGACCTTAGTGAAGTAGTCGCTCGGGTTGACGACCAGTGCGACACTGTTCACGGGCCTACGGTGTCCGTTGCGGGTCTTGGTCAGGGTCTCGAGGATGGTGCCGTAGGCCGCGGGAGCGAAGCTGGTGAACTCGGTGGTCTCCTTGTCCTGATAGACATTGTCCAACGCGCCGGTGAGCTTCTTGATCATTCCGATCGGCTCATCCTTGCCGGTGCCCTTGATCACGGCGAGCTCCTCAGCGACCGCGATGGACTCGGAGAGGATCAGCCGGACGAAGCGGTCAATCCAAGTCGGCCCGAGGTCGAGCAAATACATGGGCAGAGGGACAAAAGCGGTCAGCTGCGCCATGTCGGTCTTGGCCTCGGTGAACTCCGCGGACAGCTCGTCCTCGATGGTCTTGCCCAGCTTGCCCCACTTAGCCACACCGGAGGTGTTGGCATACAGCCATCTCTGGAGCCTTCCGGTGTTGGAGATGCTGATCATGCCAAGGAGCGGATGCCGTTCCGTGATGTCCTCGAAGATCTGGTCTGTGACCGTCTCGGGGATAGTGATGTCGATGTTGGTCATCGCCTGCCGGGGATTGGAGGATCTCGCCGCCTCGATGAAGCGCTCATAGAACTGAGTCTCGGCGCTGGTCAGGACGCGGTATCCGCGGGCGGCGAGCACCGCGTTGTCGTTGGAGTTCTGCAGGGCCCGGTAGTCGCCGGCAATGCTCTGCTGGATGTCGTTTGCGAGGTCGTTGACCGCCTGCATATAGGCGTCGTGGTCGTCGGCCTCGATGGCGTCGTTCATCCTCTGGAGGATGCCGAAGCGACGCTCATCAGTGCTGTCAAGATTCTGCATAGGCATAGTGTTTACTCTCCTTTCTGCTTTCTTAGGAATCCCTTGAGCCTATTGCTCTTGGGCTCGGTGGCTGGTGTCGGTGCCTGCTCCTGCGGCATCTGATCGCGCCGGATCGTTCCAAGTTTGATCTGGTCGCCGCTGATGGCCTGCGGCTGGCCTCCGTCGAAGAGGGCGGAGGACAGAGCCTCAAAGACTCTCCTCTGAGCGCTCTGGGACGGACCAGACACTTGTCCGACGCCGGAAATCTCGGTGGCGAACCCCATGGAGAGGGCGTCGTCAGGCTTGATCCACGTCTCGGCGTCCATCATGGCCTTGATCTTATCCTCGTCCATGCCAGTCGCGAGCTTGTAGGCCTCGACGCTTGCGCTGGTGATGGTCTCCAGATCGTCAGCGGCCTTCTGGAGCTCCGCCGGAGTCCCGTAGACACCCATGGACGCGTTGTGGATCATCAGCAGGCTGACCGGGCTCATGATCCGGGAACTGCCGGCCATGAAGATCACGCTGGCGGCGGAGCACGCGAAGCCGTCGCACCATGTCTTGACGGTCTTGCCCTTAAGGTGAGCGTCGTGCAGAACGTTGTAGATCGCGAGTCCTTCAGCCACTTCACCTCCGTAGGAGTTGATGTGGACGTTGATCCGGCTGGCGGTCAACTGTTTCAGCTCGTTGACGAGGCTGAATGCGCTGACGTCGCTGGCGATCCAGCGGAAGGACGTGATGTCGCCAAAGATGTAGACATCGGCCTCGTCCTCATCGGCCCTCTGGACGATGTTCCAGTACCTTACAGGCTGTCTTTCATTCGTTGCCATTGCCTTCACCTCCCTCCGGCGCGTCGATCGCCGCGTAATTCTTGGTCAGATGGTGCTCCCATGCCCAAGGGTCTGGGAGTATGGACAAGCCGAGCAGAAGCCGGATGTCGTTGATACTGCAGACTCCGCTGGCAATCAGCTTGTCCGCCGACCCGGCGTCATCCAGCACGTCCCGGTGTCTCATGGAGCCAGTATCGATGCGGAGATACGTCCCTCTCAGGTACTCTGCCTGACTGTACCGTTTCCGGTTGATCTCCTCGCCAAGCAAGTCAGCCAGCGGGTCAATGCAGAAGGACAGGGCCTGAGCGACTGCGGCGGTGACGTCCTGCACGGAGCCGTTGAGAATGCTCGCCGGGATGCCAAAAGCTCTGGCGGTAAAGTCCGTGATGTCATCCACCATTGCCCTGATGTCCCGAGTCGAGTCGCTGGTGTACGTCTTGTGGCTCAGCTCGTTAAACTCCATGCCTCTGTACAGCGGCAGAACGCCGTTGTCCCGCTCAGCAAACTTCTGGAACTCTTCATTCTTGACAGCGTCGAACTGGTCTTTCCACTGCTTGTTGTTCGCCATCTGCAAATCGAGCGTCAGAACGCCTTTCGTCCCTCTGGAACGCTTGTAGGCATTCATAGCGTAGGAAAGAAGCGTTCCGTAAGAGTCATAGAATCTTCTGAGAAGTCTGTTGACGTTCGTATCGTGGAGTCTGAAGAAGAGAACATCGCTCGAAGCGAAGGACTGATTGAACGTGAAGTCTCCGACCGTCACTCCTCGGAAGATGTCATCATACAGAGCGTATTCCTGCCTGTTGTAACTGTCAGCGACATAGAGTTTGCGATTGCTCTCAATCACAAGGCACTCGTTGTCTCTGTAAAGATGGTGGACCAGCTTGTGGAGAAACGTCGAGCTGTTTTCGTTCTGATTCGGAGACACATTCCAAAGGTAGTACTCAGGGCCTTTTATCTCCTTATCGTTTCTGAATGTCCGGAACTCGCACTTGCTTAAGGCGTTGGAAGTAAAATTGACGCAGGCCATAAACGCCAAGTCCCGGATGACGCAGTCGGCGTCCAGTCCAAAAAAGTCAGAAGCAGTTACTTTGACTGGTTCGCTTCCGATGCCGAGAAGACGCTTGAAAAATTCAAAGGCCAAACATCACACCTCCCTCCGGACAAAAAGAAAAGGGGCAGTCGCTGTCTACGACTGCCCCAATGGCCTCCCTGCTCCCGATTGAGCAGGTGCATATTTGATTGTCTTCCTCACCTCAAGGATTATGACGTCGTTTCCTTTCTTTCGTACCTCAGCGTCATTTCCCTTGGCGATGATCTTCTGAATGACAGAAACTGCCTCTGGCGTTAATTCTGCCACTAAAACACCCCCATGTCAAGTCCAATATCTCCGAAATCCAAAAGGTTCTCTTTTTCGATGATTATCGCCGCAACTTCAGCCATAAACGGGTCAGTTTTTCGCGATTTTCCCTCAATTTTTGCGTAATAAAAATTTCCGGTGTCCGTGCCGTCCTTGCGGCCAGACCTGACAAGTTTGGTGTTATTGATTGCCCAGCGGAAAGACGGATCGTCTCCTGCGGCCAGTTGGTGGTTGTTGAAAATCGAATCGATCACAGGGACGATCTTCATGATGTCGCTCGGCCGGACCAAGTAGACGTTTTTGGCGTCCTTGGCATCGAAGCCGATGCTCCGGAGGGCGTCAGCCATTAGGGCGTAGCGGAAATTGTCCAGCGCTATCCCTGCGACGTAGTAGTCTTGCCCGGCCTCGGCGATGTAGTCTGTCAGCAGATACGGCGAGATCTCCACGTCGTCGACCGGGATTACGTTGTCCCACTGCCGCCATGGAGCCTTGATTCGCCACAGCTCCGGCGACTGCGTGCACACCCAGCTCCGACCGAACGTGTAGCGGTTGTCGCCCTTCCGGAAGTGAAAGCGGACGCTGGCCCAGTCGCGCATGGAGGCGTAATCGATGCCGACTGTGCAGGTCCAGCCCTCCATGTCTGGGAGCGGCTGATTGGTGGCGGCGATGTTCTCCCAGTCAGTGACGGCCACCTCGGCGTCGCTTTGTGGGATGTTCATCCTCTTCGTCATGAATGCGGATAAAGTCGACGGCGCCCGCTTCCAGTCCTCGTACTCCTTCTCGATCTCCGCCCTCAGACTAGGCCTGTAGGGGAGGGACGGGTTGGCCTTTACCCAGTTTGCCGGATCGTGGACTTCATCGACCGAGTCCAGCCGACAGATGAACGGCAAAAAGCCGTGGTCTGGGTTGCCCTCGCGGAGGATCCCACTCGCCGTGTTGAGCAAATCGTCAAGTGGCCCGCCTCTGACGTCGCCGTTTGTGGTGTAGTAAGTCCGACGCGGATGCTCTTTCTTGCCGAGGCCAGTGGTGAAGACGTTGATGTTGGCGTAGTTCTGATACTGGTGGATCTCGTTGAAAATGCAGATGCCGCTGCGCAGTCCGTCCTTGCCCTTCGGTGAGTTGGTCCTTCCCTTCATGACGCTTCTGGTGTGGATTGAGTCCACAGCCTCCTTTGTCCAGTGGAAGAACTTCTTCAGCTTTGGCGTGTTCTGCGGATCCTCGAGGGCCTCGATAACGTCATAGACGGGCCTCATGGCCTGCTCCTCGTTGTTCGCGCAGATGTCGACGTCGTATCCGCGGATGCCGCAGTACGGAGACATGAGACACATGGACTGCCAAGCGATGCATCCATCCTTGCCGGCACCTCTGCCGATCATGGCCATGGCGTCCGGCCATCTCGGCATGCCGTCGGATCGCCTATAGGTGCAGAGATGCAAGCCGACAAAGAACGCTTCCCATGGAAACACCTGCTTGAAGGGGAAGTACTTCGCCAGACTCAGGTACTTCTCCAGCTGGGCATCGTCGGTGTATATGTCTTCGGCTGCGAAGACTTGGCGGATGTGAGCGCAGAGGAGCCTCTGGTCCTCGCACGCCCGCACCGCGCCAGTCTCCACGGCTGTCAGATACTCTTCGATGTGCGGATTGATGCTAGAGCGTGATGTCATCGTCGCCAGCTCCGTCGGGCTCGTTGAGTCCAAGGTTCTTTAACATGTCGTTCATCGACTTGGTGACCTTCAGAGCGTCGAGCAGAGACTGGTTGGTGCGCTTCTGCGGTACGCCCTTCGAATCGGTGACGGTCACGACACTGCCTCGCCTGTCAACGTCATTCAGCAACTCCTGTTTCTTGTCGTAGTAGGCCATGTAGTCCTCCGCCAAGTCGGCGAAGTGTGCGCCGGTCATGCCCTTCTTCTCCATCTGGGCCAGCAGTGCCTTCTTGATGCCGCCCCGTCTCGGTCTGCCCATCAGAAAACCTCCCACATGCGCGCGACGCTCGGAAGTCGAGCACCCGGCCGACTCGCCTTTCCGAAATTAATTTTCGATTTTTTCGTGCCGGGGGTCAAGTCTTTGCCGAAGCGTTCCGGTCACCATCGCTCAGTCGTCAGCGGTTTCTTCGCAGGTTCCATTCGCATCCGCTCTGGATGACACACTGTCTCGTGACAGTTGCGACAGACTGAGATGAGGTTGCGTCTGTCGCCGACATAGATCTCCGTCGCGTACTCTGGATAATCGCTGAGATGCCAGACATGGTGGACCAGCTCCGCTCTGGTGTGGCGGTGTCTCTGCTCCCTGCAGATGACGCACTCGTAATGGTCGAGCTTCAGCACTTTGTCTCTGACTCTCTTCCATTGCCGCGTGTGATAAAACGGATTGTCCTCTTCCCTTCGCATTATATCACATCCAGTATTATCTGACAAGAAGTGATTACTTGATGTAATCTCCGTACCGTTTGCCGAAGTCCTCAAAGACCTCCTCGCCAAAGGCCTCGAGCAGAAGCTCATCCAACTGGTGGCGCGCCAGCTCATAGTCGCTGTCCAGCTTGTCCCCATTGGCCTGCCTGATCTTGCCTAAGCGGAACAGCCGATTGCCGAACTGATTGGCGACCTCAGCCTGCGCCTTATAGAAGCGCTGGAGGCGGGCGGGGCCGAAGCCGAACTCTCTGTGTAACGCAACGCACGCGCAGTCAAACATGAACTGCTTGATAATGTTCTGCGTCCTCTCGCTGACAAAGTCGCCTATGGCCATGTCCCGCTCATGCCTTGCTCTCGCGTATCTGCCCATACATGCCTCCGCAGTTCCTGCGCTCGATCTCCTCCCGCGTCTTGGTCAGGCGCATCCACTTCGTCCACTGGTAGGAGATGGTGCCCTCCGTCTTGTTCGTGCGCTTGGCGATCTCGGGGAAGAATGGCTTTCCGGTCTCCCAGCGCTCCTCAAAGAGCTTCACTGTCTCATCTCCCATATCGGCCAGAGCGAGGGAGAGGGCCTGCGAGCATCTCCTGCCCTTGATGCCCTTGCGCTCCTGCCACTCCCTGAGATAGCGGTTGCCAATTTGCGCTGTTATGCCGAGCTCCTCGCAAAACGCCTTCTTCGTGAGATAGCCTTCCCAGCACCTGCGCGCCAGCTCGTCTCTCTCGTCGTTGTACTCAAGCGGATCCGTGTTGGAGCGGCGCTTCTTTTTGCCGTATTTGGAGGCGATGTCATTCTCATCGGCCCAGCGTTTGGCCCGGACGTGAAATGTACTCTCCGAGTAGCCGAATTTCGAAATGAAGTCTCTCGGCGCCCGTTTGCCCTGCCACCACTCCAGAAACATCGCCTCTTCGCTGTCCATGAGGAGGATCGGCTCTGCCTTGTAGGCCTCTTTTGTCTCTTCGAGGGTCTTTGGCGAGCCTTTCGGTCTGCGGTGACGCGCCACAATGGCCTCGGGCCTTACGAGGTCCTTCCAGAGGCTGAAAATCCGGCTTGTCTCGTGATCCGACCATTCCAGCCATCCTGCGACGTCTGATATGAAGAGCTTTCCGTTCCAGACGGCCCAGAAGAGCTCGGCGACCTCCGCCGTGAACGGAACCTCGCAGTTGGGCATCGGCGGACACGTCAGATCCGGCTTCTCATAGCGCAGAGGCGCTTTGGGAGCGATCGTGATCTTCGGCTTCAGGGCCTCGGCCGCCCTGATGGCCTCCTCACGAGCCAGACGCCGCTCTCTCTGCCATGGCTGCTCCACATGGGCGGCGTTCGGCGCCCAGAACTCGGTCTCGAGCCAGCTTGGGGCCTTGCCATAGTTCTGCATGAGCTTCTCCTCCGCGTACTTGGGGAGGGGATTTTTCGGTGTCGGCAGCATTACTTCGTCACCCCCGATACCTTCAGGTTGTGTTTGGCGGCGAACTCGCGAAGATCGGCCTCGGCCTCCTCTTCCGTTTGCCGCCACGGCAGGCTGGAGACGCTCGTCCACTTCTTGGAGCCCGCCTTGTTCATCCGGGCCTTGTAGGGCGGCGGCTCGTCGCCCGGAGTGAGCCCTCTCATCACCCTGTAGTACTTTTTAGGGTCTTCCTGAGTCTCCCAAACAGTCATTTTCTTCTCCTCCATTCAGTTTGTCCAGTATGCCAGATCAAGCGGCTCGAACCTGTGCTTCTGTTTGGCTTCCGGATACTTCTGCGGGTCGAGTTCGGCCAGAAAATCGTCGAGTTCGCGGATATAGACGCCCGGGAAGTTATCCTCTTCCAGACAGTAATATCCGACCATTAACCTCGGCTCTTTACCTGACGTTTCGTCAGGAGCGACAAATGAAACATGGTACACTTTGCCTCTGAAATGCCTGAAGTCACGGTGCACGATTTGCTCGGCTCCACCAATCCAATCGTATTTGTTCATCCGTACCACGCCCCTTCATATTTGTCCGCGACTTCCATGGCTTCGATGAGTTCATCCAGCTTGCAGGTTCCATTGTTACATGCGCAGAGGTACGCGCATGGCCTGACGTCAGAGAACACTTTCTGGTTGCAACGGTCCAACTCACACCTGTGGTCACAGACCATCGTCTTGTAGGCCTGTACCGTCATCAGCATCATACGCCGCAGGACAGAGGCTTTTGACTCATTCGACATTTTCTCTCCTCCTTTCACAGTCGGCCATATCGGCCGGAAAATCGGCGTTTTCGGTCGAGGTAATATAACTTGTCGTCCCGGCTCGGAAACGCCGATTTTGACCCGGTTTTTGACCTGCAGTTTAGATGTCAGGAGGCTTCTCTTCCGGCTCCGGCCCGGTCTGGACGTCGCCGTCATCGTCATCCTCCATGTCGAAGACCACGAGGACCCGGCGCGAGATGCGCACGGCCAGCACCGCCAAGAGCAGAGCCACGATGGCGGCAGGGCCCATGATTGCCAAGACGTCAAGTATGCTCATATCCTGTGTCCCTCCTCCGTCTCACGCTCCGACGCGCCTATCCGGTGCGAGATGTCTCGGATCGCCCCGTTGACGTACGCCAGCTTCTCGTTGGTGTGATACAGGGCGTTGTCAATCTCCCGCAGCACGTCTCTGAGAATGATGAGCTCGCACGCGATGACGAGCCACATGACGATGGTGATGACGATCAGAATGACGGTCAGTATGGTCTGGATCATGTTTTCGCCTCCTTCTCAGTGCTTCCAAGCTTCTCGCATACCTCCGAGCACCATCCTTCGATAGCAGAGAGCTGATCTTGGATTCCCTCCAGCTTCTCCAGCGCGTCGCCGATCTCCATCAGCCGGGTGTTAAGCGTCAGATCCAAGTCTTTGGTTATGCAGGCCAAGCCTTTGCGGTCCGTATCCAACGCCCAGATGAGGTCGCCAAGCTTGTCGGTGAGTTTGCCTATCTCGTCTGCGAGCATGATGCTGACGGCGATGACAAGAGCGCCGGCGGTGACCGCCACGATAATTGCCGCGATCATGTTCTCTTCCTCCTTTCGCCTCTGATAAGTCTCCAGATTGCCCTGTGCGTCCGGCACTGCTCACACTTGCCGTCGAAGCCGATTGCCATCTGGACGTCGCACTTGTAGAGCGCCGTGAGGTCCTTCATACAGGCGTCGCAGACGTAGGCTAAGTTGGGATCGCGCTCGGGCTTCTTCGTAAATTTGCTCATGCGTTCAGCACTTCGTTCAGATCGTCGATCAGCATCGCCGCTTTCTGGACGTCCCACGAATAGTCGCTCCGTCTGAAGTCTCCGCTGTGCCATTCCCGGAAGGCCTTTCTCTTCGCCTGTTCCAAAATCGTGATCGCGGCGTCTATCCGTCCGATGTGCTCAAGTATTGCTGGTGCCTGTGCCATTGCTCTCACCTCCCTCTTTCGGGATGAAGTTGCAGCAGAACAGCTCCTTCAGACCGTTGTCTCCGTTGCCGTGACAGCAGGACTCGTATCTCTTGCACGACTTCGCGCACAGGAACTGCTCCACCAGAGCCAGCCGAATGTCCGAGAGTGAGTCTCCAATCGTCGCTCCGCTGTGTGTCTGCAGGGCGTCTTCAATCCGGTCGAGAGTGCTCGCAATCCGCTCGAGGGCGTCCGCAACTCTTTCCGCCGTGTAGGCGTTCATCTCAATCCTCACCTCCCAGTGTCTCGATCCGGATCCAGATGCCCGGATGCTCCCGGACCCAGAATTTCTCGCTGATCATCGACGTCACCTGATTGTCATCGCCCCAGAAGCCTGACTGCGTCATGCAGTCCTGAAGGAGCTTCTGCAGGTTGTCGAGGTCGGGCCTTGTCGTCTTCCACGCCCAGTCGTCGTGCGCCAGCTTGCGGCTCCCGCCCGGATACAGCCACTTGACTGTCACCCTGACCGGGCCCTCGATCGGCTCAGACAGCCGGTGCGGTGCCAGCCACTCCATCAGGGTCGCTCTGGCCAGCTTCAGCGTCTCCGGCTGGTAGCTGACCGGCCTCCCATGCCTCACGCTCCACGCGGCTGTCTGGGCAGTCGCTGTCGGCGGTCGGCCGGGGAGAAACATCTCTGCGGTCATGTTGTCACTCTCCTTTCAGGTGCAAAAATTCTGCAGGTGTAAAATTCGGGTTTTCTTCCTCCTGCGCCTCCCGGCGCGGTGCAGTGCTCAGCAGGTGGTGGTGTCAGGTGGTAGAAAAAACTACCTCTTTAGAGGTAGTTTTTTCACCACCACCACCTCTGCTGATGCACGGTCATTTTTGGTGGTAAAAAATATAGCGATTTTTATACCACCTGAATTTTTACACCTGACTCTGCTGCTCCTTCTTTCGGATTTTCGCCACAGTCTGCCCTGCGGTCCTGTCCTGCTTTACCCATTCTAGGGTCTGTGACTTCGCCACCCAGTTCTTCAGTGTCGCCATCGTTGTGTGGAGGGCGTCGCTCAGGGCGGAAGCTGTCATCTCTCCGTCTTCACTCAGCCGTCCGAATTCTTCGTGCATCGTCTTCAGATTTTCTTCCATCTTGCTTCTGCCGCCGGATTTGGTCTGCGGCTCTCTCCTGACGTTGACGAACCTCAGCTGTCCCGTCATATCCATCGAGTGTATCGGATACGTATACCACAGATCGACGGGATCCGGCGTCGCGAACTCTCGGAGCGCCATCTCCACCCGCCAAGCGGATGTCTTCTGGATGACTGTCTGCTGATATTCGTACTCAGCCTGTATCTCATCGAGCCTCTGGGGGTTGTCGTAAAAGACTCGGCGGCATGCGCCCATGGCGTCGTCGAAAAAGTCGAAGTCTCTGATCTCGTCGATCGCTCCTGCCTCCTTGAGCGCGGCGCAGCAGATCTGACAGCCGGCCTGATTGAACAGCTCGTTTCTGGCAGTGATCAGCTGGTCTTCCGGGATCTCCGTCAGGTCGACGATGGCGTCTGGGTCTCGGCCGAACACTCCGCTTCCGGATGACCGGTCGATCGCCCGCTTGCCCGTCTGAGCGCCCTTTGAGTGGTGGTGGCAGTAGATGACGGAAGTCTTCAGTTCTTTGCAGAGATCGTCGAAAAGGTTCACGAATTTAGCCATATCTGTCGCGCTGTTCTCATCGCCGGTGATGACCTTGTAGATTGGGTCGATGATGACCGCGAGAAACTGGCCCATCCCCCTCAGCCGCGCCTTGATCTTCGGTTCCAAGACGTCCATGGGCTCAGCGTGTCCGCGCAGAGGCCAGATGTAGACGTCGTCCGGCAGATGGGAGAGCCCCATGGCGTGGGAGATCTCCTCCATGATGTGGAGCCATGAGGCGTCGTCCACCTCGAGGTTGATATACATGACCGGGCCCGGCACACACTTGTGCCCGCACCACTCCCTGCCTGTTGCGATCGCGACAGCCAGCTCAGCCAGCAGATGGCTCTTGCCAGCCTTCGACGGCCCGGCGACCAGCATCTTGTGGCCCTGCCTCAGCACGCCTGTAATCAGCTCCGGCGCCAGAGGGGGGAGCTTGCCCTCCATATCCGACAGCTTCACGATCTCCGGCAGAGTGTCTTCGATGTACGTCTCCTGCACCCAGCTTCGCCACTGGAAATAGGTCCTGAAGCCGATGTCTGTGGCCACCAGATACTGCGGAGTCCCGCCCCGCATGACACCCGGAAGCCGGCTGAGCCTTGACGGGTTGCTCGCCGCCCGGTCGATGCGGAATCCGGCTTTCGCGCACATGTCAGCGAGGAAGCGGCGCCTCTCGTCGTAGTCCCTGCGGCCTCTGGCGTCGAGATGCACGATGGCATGCAGACTCTTTCCGCCAGAGTGCACCACTGCCGCGCAGGGGAGTCTGAGCTTCTGAATCTGGGCCCACTGCTCCTCGATCGGCATGTCATCCGCCTCGATCAGCGTGTACCTGTAGGCTGTAACGTCGGCATCCGAATACATCTTGCCGGAGGGCCCTTCAGCCCGTACCGGGTTGATCCTGACCTGCGCTCCGTTGTTAGGGTCTTCTTCGCCGATAGCCAGCTCGACGTGATCCGGGTTGGCGCCAAGCCGCTCCAAGATGGAGTCGGCTGTCTCATGGTTCTCCCGAGCCGGGTTGTAGCGCCCGCCTTCGTCGGCCCAGAAGGCCATCACATAGCAGATCGTCTCGCCTGACCGGAAGACAGCCTGCAAATAGCGGTCGAGATCGGCCGCCCTGTCCCATGTCTCAGGATCCGGCGGAGGAGGGAGGGGGAGTAGCCCTCTGGTAATCGGCCGCTCCGGCCTCCGCTCCGGCTCCGGGATCCACTGGAGAACCTCGCCAAGCTGAAGCTCCCGGGATCCGAGCTCCGGAGGCTTCCACCCGTGCTCCTTGGCGAGCTCGTACACGGTGCCGAGAGTCACCCGGTCGCCGTCAGCCCGTCTGAATGACGTCCACTTTTTCGCGCAGTCTCCGGGTTTGTATTTTGGCGACGTCCGGCTCCAGTCGTCCCACAGCCACAGGAGACTCTCATCCGAGTCCTTGATGGCCATGCCAACCATACACCAGTCGTCGTAGCTGTCAGCCGGGATAAAGCTCAAAGCCTCCTTCAGCCGGCTCAGTTCCAAGTCGCTCACATCTGCATCACCTCATCGCCCGGCAGTGCCGTCATCGGTACATACTCCGCCGGGTTGATCCCTTTTGGTACGTGCCAGTTCGCGGCGACGATCTGGCTGATCATGTTCGACGCCGCCCAGAGCGGCCACGTGCCGACATGCTTGAATCCATAGCGCTCCAGCAGTCTGATCTGCTTCGGTGACGTCAGTCCGGCCTGCCTCCGGCTCCTCAGCGTGTCCAGCAGCTTAGAGGCCATGCCAGCGACCATGTTGCCGTCGGAGTAGATGCCGCAGGCCTCGAGAGCGTCGAGCTGGCCTTTTGACGCTGGCTTCGACTCCCAGCCGAAGGAGGGAGTGTAGTCGGCCAGATCTCCGGATTCGATGCTCAGGGCGTACTGAATTGGATCCACCAGCTTGCGCTTCCGGTTGCGCATCTCTGCCAGCTCCTTTGCCAGCGCTTCTTCACGCTCCCGGAGGGCGTCCTTCTTCGCCTCTTCCTCAGCCTCTTCGATGTCCATGGCCTCCTGCTCGCCCTCGAGGATTTCCGTCATCTTCTCCGCGATCTCCTCCGATGAGCAGATGAGATGCGCAGGGCGGCAGAGGCTGTGGCGGCTGGTATGCCACAGGAAGTCGAGCACGAGCAGATGGTCCTTGCCGTCGCAGAGTCGAGTCCCGCGGCCTATGGCCTGACAGTAGAGGCTTCTTATCTTCGTTGGCCTCAGCATCACGATGCAGTCCACAGACGGGCAGTCCCAGCCCTCCGTGAGGAGCATCGAGTTGCAGAGCACGTTGTATTTCCCTTCGTCGAACGCTTCAAGTATCTGGGCCCTGTCCTCGCTTCCGCCGTTGACTTCTGCCGACCGGAAGCCGCGGCTGTTGAGGATGTCACGGAACTTCTGGGACGTGGCGATCAGCGGCAGAAACACGACGGTCTTGCGATCCATGCAGACGCCCTTCATTTCGTCGGCGATCTGCTCCAGATACGGGTCTAGGGCGGTGCCTAAATCCGACACCTTAAAATCTCCGCTCTGCATGGCGACCTGAGTCAGATCCAACTGCAGGGGGATAGTCAGGGCCTTGATCGGACAGAGCCACCCGTCTCGGATGGCTTCTGCCATGGTGTATTCGTAGGCCAAGCTCTCAAAGAACTTGCCCAGATTTTTCATATCGCCTCTGTCTGGCGTCGCCGTGACGCCAAGCACGTGGGCGTCTGGGAAGTGCTCCATGACCCGCAGGTACGAGTCTGACAGCACATGGTGGGCCTCATCGACAATGATGGTCCCGAAGTAATCCGGCGGAAACGTCTCGAGTCTGGCTGGCCTCGTCAGTGTCTGCACTGATCCGACGACGACTCTGTACCAACTGCCCTTACAGCTTTGCTCAGCCTTTTCGACTGCGCAGCGGAGCCCGGTCGACCTCTGGAGCTTGTCCGCGGCCTGATCTAGAAGTTCGCCCCGGTGGGCGAGGATCAGGACGCGGTCGCCCGCCCTCACCCGGTCTGACGCAACGCTCGAAAACACGATGGTTTTTCCGCAGTTGTGCGTGATGGTGAAGTCGTCTAGGAGATAGCGGTTGTCGCCGTCCACGGTGAAGCCGTAATATGGCCCAGACTCTGCAGGTTCAACCGAAAAGCCGGTGCGGAGAACATTCTTCTTCTGCCTGCGTTCCAGAGACTGTTTTCTGGCGACTCTGCACGGAATCATGCTGCAGTTTCCGCTTATGCTGACGCGATAGTATTCGCCCTTAAACTGCTTTCCGTATCCCTTCGTGCACTTCTTTACGTATGCGGCCAGCCCACACGACCGACTGAGAAAAACGACGTCGTTCGCCAGACGCTCCGACTTTGAAATGAAGTCGTATCCGCCGCACCTTAGATGCCCGTCCGTGTCGATGAGCCCGGCCAGAACGTCCAGCCTGATATCCTTCGACGATCTGAGATAGATCTCTGGAACGAATTTGTCGCCGGACAGCTTACCTGCAACGCCCAATTCCTTGAGGCAATTTATGATCGGAGCGCCGCCTCTTCCGCCGCCTTTCCCTTTGTCGACTGAAAAGATGTATGTTGTCGCTTTCCCTGCCGGAACTGTCCGAAGATGCGAGTCGAATTTCTTCGCCTGCCTCTCCAGCTCTTCAACAATTTCCGGGTCTGGAGTCGTAACTGAGATTGAGTGTTTCAGGCCTCCGTCTCCGAGGAGAATTCCGAGGAAGTATGGCTCAACATAGTACGGAGGCATATACGCGCCCGGGAACTCTTCGATTCCGTCACAGCGGATTAGCTTGTGAAGGTGCTTTTGGTTTTCGCTCCAGCTGAGCCATTCCAGAACAGATACATCTACGAGTTCTCCGGCGTGCATCTGGCATGGGAATTTCGGGTTGCTATACTCGCCGGTTCTGACGAGTGTGAGTTTGTGGTCTCCCGTTACAACGAACGGATCGCCCTTGACGGGAATGATTCGATAGAGAGGGCCCGTCCCTCTGTTGATATTCAGTACGGTGCGAGGCTGTCCGTCGGCTCCAAGGAGCCTGTCTCCAAGCTGAACGTCCTCGACATTCTTTGCTTGGCCATTGGCCATGAGGACTTTCTGCCCTTCTGCGTGGCATCCTGTGGGCAGGACAAGGAGTGTCCTGTTGCACCCCTTGTCCCACTCACGAAGGATCGCGTCCCTCGCCTCCGCCTGATACGGCCTGAGGTTCATCCGGGGAATCCGCCTCCGCTCCAGCCGCCCGGCGCCCTAGTCTGCGGCTGGGTCTGCGTCTGGTTCGGCCACTGATACGCAGGCTGTGCCTGAGGCTGAGCCTGCGGCATGCTGACGCCGACGCTGTAGCCTCTGGTCGGAGGGGGGAACCAGCGGTCGACCGCGTTGGACTGCCCGGCCTTGCCGTTCTTGGTTGTGTAGCTCCGGATCTTCAGCGCCACCCGGCACCTGCGGGAAACGGCCGGGTTGAAGTCGAGCGCGAACTGCCCGTTCTGGTCCACCAGCTCAACGCTGGCAAAGAACGCGCTGAGGGAGCTCAGGCACTTCTGATGCAGGAACAGTGTCTCCTCGATTTCCGCTGTCTGTCCTTCCGCGCCCTGCGCCTCGATCGTCACCTTGACCATGTTGCAGGCTGTCAGCTTGGATGTCGGCCCGGGCGTGTAGCGCTCGATCTTGTAGCTCTTTACGTACGCGTCATACTCGCCCGCGGGGAGCACGACACGCTCTGGCATCTCGACAAAAGCCTGAGTACTGCCTATCTGCAGTTCGCCGTCCATCGGCATGGTTATCACTCCTTCTTAGTTCGTCGCGATCCGCTTGGAGAGGATCATTTTCTTCACATTCTGCCACCCGGCAACTAAGCATCCGCCAATGAAGTCGTCAGCCATGATGTCCAGAGATGAGCCCTCCGGGTAGAAGCCAGCCTCATAGACGGCTCCTTCGACCTCCGCCGGATAGATTGAGTCTGCCCGCATCAGGTCGTAGAGAGCCTGCATGTTGGCGCTGGCGCCCGCCGGCGTCTGCAGACTCCATGCGGGATCCTCCGGCTCGATGGTGGCGCCCTGCGCCAAAAACTCATTGAGCTCGGCGTCGGCGTTCGGCTGAGTCACTGGGGCCTGCGGCGCCGGTGTCGACGCAGGAGCGGCAGGGGGAGTCGGTGGAGACGCTGGCGCCGCGATCGGAGTCTGCGGCTGAGGCCGAGGCTGAGCGACTGCGCCGGATCCGGGGATGACTCCGGCAATGCTGGCGTATTCCAAGAGCACCATATCCGGCAGAGGAGCTCTGGTCTTAGCGTCCCAGCAGTTGTGATGCGACGTGTACAGGACACGCTCGCCTCCCTGTGGCTTCATGGTCTTCGTCTTCGGATCCTGCACCAAGACGGTCTTGTAGTTGCAGAAGAAGACCATGTCAGCCCACTCCTTGGTCATCGGAGCGACATTTTTGGAAAGCTTCAGCTCCCACCTGTCGTACGACCCGAGCTCATCCGGCCTCTCAAATTTCCGCATCTGAGCGTGGCAGACGAGAACGATGTTCACGCCCAGATCGCAGATCTCCGTCAGGAGGTTCAAAAGACGTCCGAACTCCTCCTTGAGATAGACGTAGCCCTTGCCGTATCCGAACCCCTCGAGTCCGTCCACGTTGTGCTTGGCGCAGATGTGATCAATGCAGAGCTTCTCCGCCCAGTCGCCAGTGTCGATCACCAGCGTCTTGTAGATGCCCGGGTTGTCCTTGATGTAGCGTACCTGCCCCATGAGCATCTCCCAGCTCGTCGGCCTGTCGAAGCGGTCGACGTCGAGATACCTTGTGCTTCCCTCCGTGTCGATGAAGATCGGCGCGGGGAACTGAGAGGCCAGCGTGCTCTTGCCGATGCCTTCCGGCCCATAGATTACACACTTAACGCCGGACGGCATCTGCGCTCCTCTTGTGATGTTCATTTTCTCCCCTCCCTCAGCTTCCGAACGCCCCGAAAGCGCCCGGCGTCCACTGCTTCAGCGGCGGCTTTTTCTCCGGTTGCGCGGGCTTGGACTCGGCCGGAACAGTCTGTTCCGTTAGATATCCGTCCTCGATAACCACGGTGCACCCCTCGCCGGAGCTTGAGACTCTGGTGGCGATGATCTGCAGGCCTTCCTGCTTCGCCCACACGTCGAACTCGGCGAGCGTCTCCATGTCCATGGCTTCGAGTCCGTCCATCAGTACGAAGCCGCACTCAGGCCGCAGGGCCTTGACGATGGCGCAGGAGACGCGCAGCTGTTCGGATCCGCTCATGCCGTCCCAGCGCTTGCCGTGATAGGAGAGCTCGCCGCCCTCGACTGAGAGCCCCGGTAGGGGGAGGGGAGCGGAGTCGAGCAGGGCCTTCCTCTGGCTCCTGATCTGCTCCAGCTTCTGCGACAGGGCGTCCGCTTCCGCTCTGGCCTTCTCCAGCTCCTGTTCCTTCTCGGCCCGCTTGACGTTGTCGCTGACCAGACGGTTGATGGCCTCAGCGTTCTGGATGCTCGCCTCCAGCTCGGCAGTAGACTCGTCTCGGAGGTCGGCCGCCGAAGTGTTGGCTGTCTCGGCCTCGGCCTGATACTTCAGGAGCAGATCCTCGGCCTCCCGGAGCTTGGCGGTCAGATCCTTGACGTACTGGGCCTGCCTGTTCATCTGGTCGGTGATCTGGGCGGCCCTCCGGCGCAGTCTCTCGTTCTCTCCGTTTCTGGCCAGTATGGTCTGCTGTTCCTGTATCAGCTCCGAGACAGAGACAGGCTTCTCCGGAGCGCCCTCGTGGTACGGCATCAGGGAGACGGCCTTCGTGAGACTGTCCACTGTCCTGTTGGCGATCGTCCGGTCACTGTACGTCGACTCGGCCTGTCTGTCCAGCTCCGCGAGCTGAGGGCCCACGCCGATCACCTTCAGCAGGGTCTCGGCTTTGTCGGCCGACGAAGCCTGCATGAACTTCGGCAGGTTCAAGGCCAGTTGCTCCACGAAGCTGTCCAAGAGCTTCTGGCCTCCCTTGCGCCCCATGGGATCTGTGATACGCAGCGCCGACTTCGGCCCGCTTCTCTCGGCCACGATGCCGTTGGAGAGCGTCACTCTCAGCTTGGCCGGCGTCACGCTTCCATCCCTCGTGGGCTCCGTCGGGATGTACTTGCCTCCGCCCAGAGCGGCGCAGATGCCGTCCAAGACGGATGTCTTGCCCTGCCCATTCCTGCCTCCGACCACTGTCAGGCCGGAGGGAGAAGGAGTCAGAGCCACGGCCCGGATCCGCTTGAAGTTCTCCTCCTGCAGTCCGGTAATTTTTACTGGTTCCACCTTTCAGCTTCCTCTCTGTGTTTTTTTTAGACACTCGTCGATGCAGTCATCAACGAATTTGTCCCAGCTGGCCTTGCCGTCATCCATGCCGGGATCCTCGTCGTCGTATGTGTGCCAGATGCTCGGCACCTGCTCCGGCAGGTCGCGGTCGATACAGTCGTCACAGCCGAGTATCTCTCCGTCCCGCCTGTAGATCCACTCAGGGCCTTTCGCGCCGCAGACCGGACAGACGGCATACTCTTCGTCGCTCAGCCAGACGGCATACTCTTCGTCGCTCATTTGAGTCTCATCACCTTCTTTCCGCAGTGCGGGCAAAATCTCCACTCCAGACGGAGTGATCTTTCACAAGCGCCGCACACCAGATAGCCATTGCACAGGATCGGCCTCGCTGGCGTGCGCTCGTTCTCAAGCTTCTCCACTCGTCGGGCGAGGTCGGCCTGTGTGGTCAGCCTCTGCCTCAGAGTGTCGGTGTCGTGGACGCCGAAGCCGTCCAAGATGACCATCACAGTTTGCGCTTCCATGGGATCATGGTGTGGTTGACGTTTACCTCGTCGTGCTCGGAGTTCGACAGCATACGGCTGAACTGCGTGCATGCGATGGCAAAGTACTTGCCCTTGTCTAAGCCGGGAAAGAGTCTTCTGGACGTGGCCAGAGCGCTGGTCAGGCCGTCTAGGAGCAGGTCGCTCGGCCCTTGCATCTCAGCCGAAGTCATTCCAGTCTTTCGGTCAACAGTTATGTGAATCTCGGCGTGATCGGCAGGAATCTTCATTTCTTACGCCCCCTCCCAGAAAGATCGGAGGTGTTAAACCTCGTTTCCTCTGCTGACTGCGTGCTCGCTTCAAGCGATTCAGAGACCATCTGAACTGCGACCCAGAATGCGCCTCTGTCGTTAGTCAGACAGAGATGGCGCATCACCTGATTGCAGACGTGGGCGGTCAGCTTGATCAGCGCCATCTGATTGTCCATCCTGCTCTCGAAAAAATATTCGTCTCCGACTTTCGTCGCTTCGATCTTGGCGTTGTACTCCTTCTTCATGGATTCCACCCCCACCCAATCGCGTTTGTTATCACCCTGTTGGCGTATGCTCTGCTGGACGTCAGATGCCCGGTGTTGTAGACGGTCAGGGCCTTACTCCAGTCTCCGTACTTCTCATGTAGTTCGCCAAGGAACTTCATGCCGGCGTTGATGTTCTCTGCTGGCGTCAGGTTGTATCCGAAGAACTGGGGCATGAGCTGGCAAAGTCCCTGCGCTCCAGACTTGGAGACTGCGTCCACATGGAACCCAGACTCTGTGTAAATGAGCCCCAGCCCCAGCTCGTACGGCACGCCGTACTGTTGGCAGACCACGTGCAGGAGGTCCTGCAGCACATAGTCGAGTGGGACATCCTCCCGGAAGTATCCCTCAGCATAGAGGGCCTCGACGATCTGCTCCGGCTCATCCGACTCCGGAAGGATGTCCTCGGACTCAGCCTCGGCGGCCTCGGTCGTCTGCGTGATGATGGGCGTCGACTTCGGCTCACTGGCGGCGATCGTCGCCGGAGCCTCCTCAAACTCGCCGTAGTCGTGCTCCACTGGAGCGTCGGCATCCGGCATCACGAGGCCGATCAGGATGATGAGCAGCCCCAAGATGAACAGCCAGCCATAGGCTGTCGGCTTTTCTGCCATGTGTATCCTCTCCTCACAAAATGACTCTGAGTTCCAGATCGCCGAGCTTGGCGATGTACATCACACACTCAGCGATGTTTACCTTCTTTTGCTCCAGCTCGGAGCAGACTGCCTCGGGCCCGACAGTCAGGCGCCGGAGCGCCTTCTGATAGTCGTCGGCGTTTTCGACCTGCACGATCAGGTCGCCGTCGTCGTCCGTCATGGACACGGAGATCACGTGGGCGTCGGCGTCCTTCAGCCGCGTCATCACGTCAGCGCACCTCTGGGCGTTGCGCCACATGGCGCCGATCTTCTCCCTGCGGATCTCCTTCAGGGCCTCGTCGATGTTGGTCGTCATGCCATTACCTCCTTCAGCCCGGAGAGCGCCCGGAGCAGAGTGTGGAACGGCACGACCGGAAGGCCTTCGTGCTTGAATTTAACCAGCGGCTCCGGCAGGATCCTGTAGATGTAACGCTGATTCTCTTTGACAGCGACGCCGAACGGCACCCGGCCTTCCCGGAGACTGCTCCTCACGTTGCGCTCCGACCAGCCGAGATAGACGGCGGTGTCGGCCACGGACACGTCGGTCATGGCCAGTACGTCTTCATCGGTCATCTCCTTGACTTACCTCCTTTTGTGTGGTAGAATGAAGGATGTTGGGGGACCCATGATGACTTCCTTTCACCCTTCACCCTTTTCTCTCTTGGCCCGCCCTGCAGATGCCTCCTTGTCTGCAGGGCGGGTCACTTATGTCTGGCCTCCTCCCTCCTGCTCCTTTGGCTTTGGCTCTCTCGTCGCAATCTCCAGCCCTACGGCCACGCCAAGTAAGTACCGCTGGTCCTCAGCCGGCAGTACGTCGAGGGCCCGGCCGATGGTGCCCAAGGCGTCCATCGCCTGCTCGCTCATGTCTCATTCACCTCCTGTTGTTTATTGGCAGTTATTCGCTGTCAGCGAGTATGGTACTACAAGTTTGCGAGTCTGTCAAGCCTGAATTTCAAAAATTTTTTGCAGACTGCGAATTTCATGCTTGCTAGGGCCTTCCATCTGTGGTACAATCTCATGCAGAGGAGGTGAATCTTGTGAGCGAGACCATCGGGGAGCGGATCAAGAAACTCAGGAAGCGGCTCGATCTGACCCAGAGCGAATTTGCCGCGCGAGTCGGTTTAAGCGGATCCGGTCTCTCCAACTACGAAATGGGACGGTCCACCCCATTGAACCCCATCATCAAAGCCATCTGTGACTCGTACGGAGTCCGAGAGCTCTGGCTCCGCACTGGAGAAGGAGAAATGATGGCGGACTTGCCGAAGGAGGATGTCATCACTGAGTTTCTCAACAGTGTCATGAAGACTGAGGGGAACGACATCCGGCGGCGATTAGTGAGCGTGCTGGCAAGGCTGGACGACAAACAGTGGGCCCTGATTGCCAAGATCGCAGACGATCTGGTTACCGAGTCCGCCAAACGCCAAGAGCAGGCCGAGATCGACCGGAAGGTTGCTGCTTATCGGCAGGAGCTCGAACGCGAAAAAAGGAGGGAGTCCTCTCTCTCCAACGGTACAGGATCGAGCACGGCCTGACGGTCTGGCACAAATGACAACAGCCCGGCTCCTCTGCGTGAGGAGTCGGGCATACTTGGAGATGATCTACATGAGAAGAGGAACGGCGCAGCGGTACGCCGCCCACGAGAAAAAGGAGCGCGCCAAGCGCAAGCGTGAGCTTAGGAAGCTCGCCAAGTCGATGAAGCCTCTTGAGGAGGCGGCAGGAGCAACAGCCAAAGCCGCGGGGAAGGCCACGGTCGCCGGAGCGAAGGGCATCGGCTGGCTCTTCTGGTGGCTCCTGAAGTGGTGCGCCATCCTGATGGCTGGAGGCCTCGTCGTGGCTCTGGCTGTCGGAGTCGGCGTCATCGCCATTCCAGTCATCGCGATCGCGGCGATCGTCGTCGTGGCCTATCGCTGGTGGCGGAGCAGACAGCCGAAGGACGCCGGGATCCAAGAGGACGAGCAGGCATGACACGGACAGCAAAAGTGGTTGTTGCAAAAAATGCAACAACCACTTTTGCTGTCCGTGTCATGCTCACCAGTACATGTGATACACGTGCTTGCCGTCCTCCACGACGTGGTCGCCGCGGCTGACTCCGTCCAGCTCGGCGATCGGCTCGTCTGAGCGGATCCAGACGCCGACCGGCTCGTCTGAGTCGTCGTAGGGCGGATTGATGAGCTCGTGCTCGTACTTGGCGGCGATCTCCATCAGCTCGTCTCTGGTCACTTGCGGTCCCTCCTCTCTCAGTCAGAGTCTGACTCCTCCTTGAGGAGTGTGGCGTACTTCTCGTCCTGCTCCCAGATGTCGACGGCGTAGCCCGTGCAGCGGAGCTGCGCCGCTTTGGCTTTGGCCTCCTCGAGCGTCGCCGTGTAGACGACGCCCGGCTGGGACTGCGGATGAGTCTTGCTGTAGACTACCTGATAACGCATGATGATTTCCTCCTTGTTTTATCCGAGCGTGTTGAGCAGACGCTCTCTGAGTTTGGCGAACCATACATCAGGCACCTCGCCCATGTCTGTCATGGCTGACTCCTTGGCGTCGAGGGCGTCAAGGAGCTCCATGATGTCCATGTTGCTGAGCGTGATTCTGTGCTTCGCCTTCGGATCGAAGCCGTTCCACAGATGCGGATCGCAGTTGTTGACAACGTTCTCGTGTCCCTTGATGACGAGTTCCATCTCAGCGCACCTCCTCGAAGAAGCGGCGGTTGATGACGATCAGGCCGTTTGGGTCGTGGTCGAAGTCGATGAAGGACGGAGCGTGGTCGGCCTGATCGAGGATGTCCTCCCAGTCCTCCCAGTGGTAGAGGAGCGGCTCGATCTCCGGGTTGACGAGGTCATAGTTTTCGATCTCCTCCGTCAGCCGGCCGGCGAGATAGCGGCGGTCAGCCAGATCCAGCTCCTCGCTGGCGCAGATCGCGGTGAGCAGATCAGGCAGGGCTTCCATGGGGATCCGGTCGCCGATGGCGAAATACAGCTCGTCGTAGTCGTCGTCTCCTGTGTGGTGGATGTCCCAAGTCAGGTCGTATCCGTTGATGGTGGTGGTCATGATTGACGTCTCCTTTCAGTTGCCCGGCCGGAGTCTCTCCTCTCCGGCCGGAATCATTGTATCACGCGATGGTGGATGGTGCAAGTGGCGTCGGCGCCCTCTCAGCGCTTCATGCGGCGGTGACGCTCGATGGCGAGCTGGCGTTCGATCTTGGCGTGGATGTCAGCCATCGTAGACGGAGTGTAAATGTTGCCCACGTAGAAAACTCCCGGATCGTGGTCGATGTTGCGCGGGTTGTCCTCGATGACGCCCCACGCGGTGCCCTTGTGGCGGTCGTAGTAGACGATGCAGACGTATCCGGATCCGTCCTCCTCGCAGTACTGCTTGGACAGTGAGCAGATCTTCTTGATGCCCTTGATCTTCATGATGACTCTCCTCCTTAGCGCATGTTGGCGACGAACTCATGGGTCTTGAACTTGTCGTAGCCCATTTCCTGAGCGGCGAGCTGGACACAGCCTTTTGCGGTCTTAATGAAGCGCTCCTTCATGTCGATGATCTTGCCGGCTTCGAACTTGTCGCCGGCATTCTCGGCGAGCTTGTGGCACCAGTCAGCGTACTTGGAAGCCGCCCGGCTCCAGAGATGGCACTCGCGGTTGAGCTTGTTGCCCATGCGAGAAAATTCGATGTCGATCATAGTGTAGCAGAGCTTGATGGGATAAGCGATGATGTCCTGCGCGTACCAGATCTGCTTCTCGGTTCCGGCGGTGGGCATCGGCAGTTCGTAGTCGTCGTAGGCCTCGAGAGTGGTGATAGACATGTTCTCCATGATGTTCTTCCCTTCTCCCCGTCTTGCCGATAGGACAGCGTCGTGTGTGGATGTGGATCAGCCAGCTCTTGCGCAGCAGGAGTCCGGCTCCTTGAGGATGTCGCCCTGCTCGAGGAGCCACTCGATGTCGGACTTGCAGTAGAGCTCCTCTTGGTGGCCGATGTACCACCACTTGGTGACGTACACGTACTGGATGCCGCGCTCGTTCGGCTCCTCGATGATGGTCTGGGACTTGGGGATCCAGACGCGGTCGCCGTATCCGTAGCGGCCGCGGGCGGTGAAGCAGTAGGCCTTGGGCGTCTCGCCCACTAAGCACTCAGGAGCGATCCAGCCCTTCTTATACTTCTTCATGATGTTCTCCTTTCGGTTGGTGTTCGCTTGATCTGTCATAGAGTATACTACTGTTACAGTAGTACGTCAATAGGTTTTCCGAAAGTTTTTGAGTTTCTACGTTTTGCACAAAAATGACCCCTCAGATTTGTGCATTATTACTACTGTACCAGTAGCGCCGCCTGTGATATACTGTTACAGTACCGCTCGGTACAGACAAGGAGGAACAGAGTCATGGCAAAATACAGTCAGAAGCAGAAGGAGTACGCCCGCAAGTGGGACGCGGCCCACCTCTATCGGTGTGGCGTGGCCTTTCCGATCGAATACAAAGAGATCCTGACCAGAGAGGCGGAGAAGCGCGGCGTGGCAGTCGCCCGCATGATCCGAGACATGGTCGACCGCGAGCTGGACCTCGCCACCCCATCATGACCATGCGCCGCGCGAACGGCTCCGGCGCGATCTGCCGCCTGAAGGGCAACCGCCGGAAGCCGTACGCCGTCAGAGTGTCTTACCCGCACCCGACAAACGAAGGTAAGTACAAGCAGAGGTATCTGGCCTACTTTCATACGTCCGCCGAGGCGCAGGCCTATCTGGAGAAGCTCAACTGCGGCCAGATCAAGGCCGGCGGCTACACGCTCGGCGATGTCTGGGAGGACTACACTCGGTCAAGACGCTTTACGGAGTTGTCGAAGAGCGCACAGAACGTGCACAGAGGCGCGTGGAATCGTCTGTCTGCCCTCGCCGATCGTCCGATCGACGCGATTCGGAGGCCTGAGCTCCAAAGGGTCATCGACGACGCTTTAGAGGGCGGGCTGGCGCCTTCCAGCGCGGAGAAAATCAAAATCCTGATGGGTCTTCTGTTCAAGCGTGCTCTGATGGATGATCTCATCTCCAAGGATCCGACTCTCGGCCTTGAGCTCCCGAAAATTAAGCCGGTTGTGGAGAAGGATGTCATCCCACAGCCGGTCGTTGCTCAGCTGTGGACACGGAAGGATGAGCCATACGTACAGATCACGCTGGTCCTGATCTATACAGGCTGGCGGATCTCCGAGCTCCTAGAGCTGACGCCGGAGGCCTACCACACGGAGCCTGTGCCTCATCTGATCGGCGGCAAAAAGACAGATGCCGGGATCAATCGTCCGGTGCCTGTCCACCCGGCCATCCAGCCGTTCGTCGAGTCTCGGGCCTCTTCCTGCAAGGAGCGTATCTTTGAGGACGTCGGCTCCTATACGGTTGTGCTCGACCGATTCAAAAAGATCCTGAGGCAGTACGGAGTCGAGAAGGCTACGCCGCACTGGTGCCGGTACACTCTGACCTCCATGTTGGAGATGGCAGGAGCCAACCGGTTGGCGACCGACCGAATTACTGGCCACAGTGACAGGGGGATGACGGACCACTACACCAAAATGACTGTCGAGTACTTGTACAGTCAGATGTGTCTCATCCGCGTCTGATTTTGTCGCTGTCGCAATCCGTCAGTAGGCGTCAATATTCATTTGGCGCTCGCAAAAGACATGAAAACACCCTCCGTCACGCAAAGACGGGGGGTGTCTTGTGCAGTGTTTAGATGACTGCTACTTTCTGGTACAGAAATTTGCCTCGTCCGCAATCCCTTGCGGCTCAAGGCTTTGAGGCAGTCGTGTAGCTAGCCCGTCGCCTGTACGTCGCTGTCAGCGTCCGTCAGAAACATAGCCTTAACAGTCTCGACTGCCGCCTTGACAGCGTTGTCCCGGGCCCGGTTGGCCATGATGGCGCTTTCCAGTCTGGTCGGAAAGTCGTTCGGTCTGGTCTTGTCGGTGATGCCGTGCTCGTGCGCGGCGTCGAACTCGTCTTCGACTCCGGCCCACTTGGGCATCTCGTTGTCCGTACGTCTCTGCCGTGCCAGTTCGTCAAGTATTCTGTTGACGATGGTCGGTGTCCGCTCCTCTATGAGAGTGATGGTCTCCTCTTTGGTCAAGTCTCTTCCCTCCTCGATCTCGGATGTGATGTCTTTTGCCAGCTGCTCCTCTCGCTGGAGGAGCCAGTCGCCCGGACACGCTGTCGCGGCGAACCAGCGGTGACAGCTCAGGATCAGGGCGTCCGCAGGCCACGCGGTATTTTGGAGCGTCCACAGATTGCCCGCGTAAATGACCCGCTTGAACCCGTACCGTCTGCAGATGTCGGCCCCCAGCCGCACCAGAGAGTCATAGGCTTCCTGATTCATTCTGTAAGGCGCGTACGTGTCGGAGGCTACCTCGACAGTGATCGCCCTGCAGTCGTTCCAGTAGGAGCTGGTCGTCCACGGAGCATTGGCCTCATCGACGTACTGCGCTATGCGGCCGTCCTTGTCGATGCCGTATGTGGAGCTGGCCCGTCTGGCTGGTCTGGCGAACAGCTCGCCCAGAGACTCTGCCGTGCACTGTCCCACGACGCAGTGAGGCGTCAGGATCCAGATCCTCTGCCCGGCCCGGCCCCAGTAGTGGTTTGGCGACTGTTTGACGTGGACCACGAGATCACTGCCCGTCATTGTCCTCGCCTCCAGTCTTGTCGATCTGGTCCTTTGTGACTTTCAGCAGCTTGCGGAGCCACTCCGGCACGTCGGCTCCCATGTCCACAGCGTTCTCGGCGACGGAGCCCAGCTCGGTCACGATGTACCAGCAGAGGACGATCGGACAGACTGCGCCGGGATAATGGATGCTGGGGATGAGGTTGTGAATCACGACTCCGAGGACCAGATCAGCGACGCCTGTCGCGCAGACCACGAAGACCATGCCGAGCTTATGCAGGATTCCCTCCCGAGCCAGCTTCGAGGACCAGTCGCCCTTGGCGCAGGCCGCCATGGTCCCTGTCACGTAGTCGAGCATCATGCAGACCAGCCAGCAGACGACGAGCCACCCCATCCAGCCCCAGAAGCCTGTCAGGGCCCCGACGACGGCAATCACTGCCGCCTTGATGTCGTCCAGTCTGTCCATTATTCCACCTCCGGCCCGCAGATCTGAATGGCCTGCGCGCGCGTGATCTGCCGCTTGTCCACGGCGGCCCAGACCTGCTCAGCGGTCATCTTGCCGAGTCGGTACATGTTGCGGATGAAGTTGAACATTACATGTCGCCTCCCATCATCATGATCATGACCATCTCCTCCAGACTGTTGACTCTGTCAGTGATGGTCGGCTCCGGTTCGTCCGGGTTGTAGGTCTCTCCGTAGGACCACCAGTCGTCGGTGTTGGCCTCCTCCGGAGTCAATGTCTGATCCGTCCAGAACAGCACCTCGTCATAGCGGTACTGTGTGCCGCCCTCACTGTCCGTCTCCTCCGCCTCGTTGCGGCGGATCCGGACCCAGTATCCGCCCGCGTGGTCGTCCTCTACCACACAGGGCTCCAGTTGCGTCGTTGCGTAGCATGGGTTAAGCATATCTCTTTAGCGCCTCCTGTCTTATCCGTGTCTGCCGCCTTGACCACCAGCCGATGGATGCGGCGCAGAGTGTCTTGAGTCTTGCCACGTCGTACGACTCCTTGAGAGTCTCGGACGTGCTCTGCTTGATGTTGCCGTAGTAGGCCATTACTCTCTGGGCCCTGACATGACAGATACCCGTCTTGCGTCTCCGCTCCGCCCGGATCAGGGCCCTCCGTGCCTTCTTGAAAATGCGCGGCCGGATCGTGATGTATGAGCGATGCATCACATACCCGCCCATATCGAGTCCCGGACAGCCTCTGCCAGCTGGTGACTGAGCCTTGCGCCTTGCATGCTCCTCTTGGAATGGAAGGAAGCGGATCACCTTAAAGCTGTCCTTCCATTCCAGTCCGAGAGGTTCCATCCACCTCCCGGTCGCCCTGAGCGCCTTCTTCAAGTCAGCGAGTCTGGTTCCAAACACCGCCACGTCATCCATGTACGACTGTATGGCCTTGACCAGCCGGATGTTTTTGCCGCGCCTCATCTTATACTGGGAGAGCAAATAGTTCAGAACGTGACTCATCACGTAGTTGAACATCCACGCGTCCAGATAGCCTCCAATAATGAGGTGTCCGCCCGGAGCCAGACGCCCGAGGCCATCTACCAGCCTGTGGACTTTACGCGCGCGCGGCAGATCACGCCTTAGGAGCATGAGGACGATCGTGTACATCGTGCTCTCATATGCCTTATGTACGTCAGCCTGCACAGCTTCTCGCGCCGTCTTAACTCCTTTGCGCAGGAGCTTGTACGCCTGATCCTTCAGTCTGGTCTGTCCGTGTCCGGGAATTGAAGCGTGTTGAAACGGCAGGAGCCTCGCCATGAGCATCGGCCGGAGAGCCAGACAGACCACATGGCCATAGATCTGGTGGAACGGATCCATCATGCAGATGTTGCGTGTCTTGCCCGAGAGTCCGTCGACGCGCGGGCGGATCAGAACGGGATTGACGCCCAGATCCTCCACGTCGTCGGACTCCAGAAACGCCTCGATACGATTCTCTACCTCGAGTGCGATCGCGTTGGCGGCCTCTACCTGATAGTGCACCTCATTCAGCGCGCGTTGGTGCATCATCTCTTTGATCGGGATCCCTGCGTAGATCTCGATCATGCGGACATGATCTGACCGCATCCATTTACCCTCGAAGTTGTCCATGATCGCCTTGACAATGAGATCGTGGTCCTGAGGATCTAGAAATCGTTGCTTCATCTATAACCCTTTCTTTAGTTCAAGATCGTTCGGTTAACGGGGAGCCTTAAGGCAGGTTCCCACGAGTATTACTACTAGACCCCACATAAGCCCACGGCTTATGCGCCCGCTTTTCCAGCGAGTGCCGGTATCCCTCGATTTTAGGTTTCACCCATGGATACGGCGGTGCAAGCTTATCAGTTGTCAGTTGAAAGCATCGGCAGAGGAAATGAAAAGGTTATAGTATCTGCGATACCGTACCTCCGCCGTGAAGAAAGGCGCGGGGAGCCATTCCAATTGCCCGTCGAAGGCGCATTGTTACCATTAAGCGCGGCGAGCCCCGTCCACGCGCCATCATTGAGATTAGCGCGGCGCCACGGAACGCGCACACCGGTACCATTGGAGCCATTGAACCCCGACGCACCGCCTAAATACCCGAACGCGAAGAACTGCGTGAACTATTGATATCAGTATTCCACCTGAGTGGATGTCCTCCAATAGGGGGCTTGCGCCCCCTCTGTCGGCCTTACGGCCGCCATTCACCCCTCATTTTCCCGGCCCCAGAAAGGCGCGGGGAGCCATACCAAGCGCCCGTCGAAGGCGCAATGAAACCAAGAAGCGCGGCGAGCCCCGCCCAC